>NZ_JBVJWR010000028.1:0-102068 GCF_055602235.1 Streptomyces sp. NPDC037410
CAGCGCGAACGCGCGACCGGCCGCAGGCGAACACCGCAATCTGAAACAGGGGTCGCCTCACGTGGCGACCCACGACCTCAAAACCAGATCACTAGACGGAGGTCTCCACCAGGCGGGACCTGAGCGCCGTCACCACCGCCGGGTCGAGTCCGACGTGGCTCGTGACGTACGCGTACACCGAGCCGTACCGCTCGCGCAGGTCCGCCAGGAACAGCCGGATGACGTCGGCGGGCGCCCGGCCGTAGCCCGGCCAGCGCGGCTCCCGGCCCGGGTGCGCGGCCCGCCAGTCGTCGATCAGCCGCTCCGTGGCCAGCTCGGTGAGCGCGAAGTCCGCGAGGATCTCCTCGTCCGGGACCTCCAGGAGGCCGAGGACGACGGCCGCGAGCAGACCCGTACGGTCCTTCCCCGAGGCGCAGTGGAAGACGAGCGGCTCCTCGGCGGCGGCGATCAGCTCCAGGGCCGTACGGAGCTCCTCCGCCCCGTCCTCGGCGACCTCGGCGAACCGGTCGGCGAGGTAGCGCCAGGGGTCGAGGGCCGGGTCGATCGCCTCCTGGTCGTAGGGGCGGTGCTCGATGGAGAGGTTGTGCCAGGAGACCTCCTCGGTCTCCGGCAGGCGGCCCTTGCCGGCGATCTCCCACGGATAGCGCAGGTCGATCACCGTGCCCACGCCCAGCCCGCGGAAGCGCTCCAGGTCGGCGGGGCCGGCGTCCGCGAGCTTGCCGAGGGAGTCGGAGCGGTAGAGGACCTCCCACCGCACGGTCCCGCCGTCGGCGGTCCGATAGCCGCCCAGGTCACGGAAGTTGTGGAGTCGGTCGAAGGATATGTGTCGTCTCACGGCGGCCAATGTACGGCGACGGCCGACGATGATCTACGGCGCCGGCCGACGGCGAAGCACGGCGCCCGTGGTCTACGGGCCCACCGCCGCCCAGAAGCGGGCCGTTATCTCGTCCAGGTAGGCGCGGCCCTCGTCGCCGGTCGTCCCCGAGGCGCCCCAGCTGCTGGCCGCGACCACCCGTGCGTGGTACTCCGTGTGGAGCTGCTGGAGCGCGGACTCCACGATCCGCTTGGGCAGCGGCACCATCTTCACCGTCGGCTTCACGTACGCCTGCCAGCGCGTCGTCGCCGCGTCCCGCAGCACCTCGGCGAGCGCCTCGTCGCCGCCGGTCGCGGTGATCAGGGCGCGCGGGCCGAGACCGAGCACCTCGGCGAGGGCGGCGGTCTGGCGTTCGGTGCCGCGCCAGCTGCCCTCGTCCTCCATCCGCTGGTACGCGTGCGGCGCCACGCCCACCCGCCGGGCGAGCTCCTCGACGGAGAGCCCGCGCGCCACCCGGTGCTCGCGCAGCGTGGACGCGGCGGCGATCAGCTCGGCGGGGGAGCACCACAGGACGCCCGCGAGGGCGGTGAGCTCCTGCTCGTTCGGGACCGCCCGGCCGCGCTCCCAGGCGACGACGGTCTCGGGGTCGACGAAGAGGCCGTACTGCGCGCGCAGGCCGTAGGCGACGTGGCCGAAGGCCATGCCGAGGCCCTCGCGGAGGCGGCGCGCGGCCTGGGCGTCGAAGGGAGGGGAGGGTTGGTGCACCCGGCCACGGTAGGTACAAAGGGTGACGGCTGGCTACGGTGCGTTCGCCCAACGTGCGGGGTCGTAGGAACGTGGGAACCGGTCAGTAACCGCGGCCCGGCCCGTCGACCCAGCGGTACTGGAGCTCGGGCCGCCCGATCTGCCCGTACTGCGGGGCGCGCACGGCCCGGCCCTCCGTGACCAGGTGCTCCAGGTAGCGGCGGGCGGTGATCCGGGAGATCCCGACCGCCGCACCGGCCTCGGCGGCGGTGAGCCCGGCCGGGTCGGCCCGGAGGGTACGCGTGACGGCTTCGAGCGTCGGGGCGCTCAGGCCCTTGGGCAGCGCGGCGGGGTGCGGGGCCCGGAGCGCGGCCAGGGCCCGGTCCACCTCGTCCTGGCCGGAGGCCTCCCCGGCGGCCGCCCGGAACTCGGCGTACCGGGTGAGCCGGTCCCGGAGGGTGGCGAAGGCGAACGGTTTGAGGACGTACTGGACGACGCCGAGGGACACGCCCTCGCGGACGACCGCCAGGTCGCGGGCGGAGGTCACGGCGATGACGTCGGCGGAGTGGCCGGCGGCCCGCAGGGCCCGCAGCAGCTGGAGGCCGTGGCCGTCGGGCAGGTACAGATCGAGCAGGATCAGGTCGACCGGCGTCCGGTCGAGCACCCGCACGGCGGCGGCCCGCGAGTGCGCGACCCCGACGACGGTGAACCCCTCGACGCGCCCGGCGTAGAGCGCGTGCGCGTCGGCGGCGACGGGGTCGTCCTCGACGACGAGGACGCGAAGGGGGTACGGGCTCACGGGGCGACCTCCGTGGTGGGTGCGACGGGACCGCCGGGGCTCGTCCCGGCGGCCGGGCCCCACGCGCGCGTGGTACTCCCAGGGCCGGCGACGCCCGCAGGGTCGAGCGTGCCTGCCGTAACGGCGGCGCCGGCAGCGGCCAGCGGCAGCCGTACGGTGAACCGCGCGCCGCCCTCGTCCGCGTCCGTGAGGTCCAGCGTGCCCGAGGCGCGGGTGACCGCCTGGCGGACCAGGGCGAGGCCGAGGCCCCGGCCAGGGCCCCGGGTGGACCAGCCGCGGCCGAGGACCGCCTCGCGGTCGGCGGGGCGGACGCCCGGGCCGCTGTCGGCGACCCTGAGCAGCAGCTCGCCGTCGCCCGCGCGGGCCGCGACCGTGACCGTCACGCGCGCGTGCGGGGTCCCGCCGGCCGCCTCCACCGCGTTGTCGATGAGGTTGCCCAGGATCGTCACCAGGTCCCGGGCGGGCAGGGCCGCCGGCACCCGGCCGTCGTCGATGCGGCTGTCCTCGGTGAGGACCAGCTCCACGCCCCGTTCGTTCGCCTGCGCCGCCTTGCCCAGGAGCAGCGCCGCGAGGACCGGTTCGCCGACCGCGTCGACGACCCGGTCGGTGAGTGCCTGGGCGAGTTCCAGTTCCGCCGTCGCGAACTCCACCGCCTCGGCCACCCGGCCCAGTTCGATGAGCGACACGACCGTGTGCAGCCGGTTCGCCGCCTCGTGGGCCTGGGAGCGGAGCGCCTCCGTGAAGCCCCGCTCGGAGTCCAGCTCGCCGGAGAGCGCCTGGAGCTCGGTGCGGTCCCGGAGCGTGACCACGGTGCCGCGGCGCTCCCCGCCCACCACCGGGCGGGTGTTGACGACCAGGACCCGGTCGGCCGTCAGGTGCGTCTCGTCCACGCGCGGCTCCGAGGAGAGCAGCGCGCCGGTCAGCGAGGCCGGCAGGCCGAGGTCCGCGGCGGGCAGGCCGACGACCGCCTCGTCCAGGCCGAGGAGTTCCCGCGCGCCGTCGTTGATGAGGGCGATCCGCCGCCGCCCGTCGAGCATCACGAGCCCCTCCCGCACCGCGTGCAGCGCGGCCTCGTGGTAGTCGTGCATACGGCTGAGCTCCGTGGCGTTCATGCCGTGCGTGTGGCGGCGCAGGCGGGCGTTCACGACGTACGTCCCCGCGCCGCCGAGCGCGAGCGCCGCACCCGCCATCCCGAGCAGCGCGGTCACCTGCTTCCGTACCTGCTCGCTGATCTTGTCGATCGTGATGCCCGCGCTGACCAGGGCGACGACCCGGCCGTGGTCGAGGACCGGCACCACCGTCCGCACGGACGGGCCGAGGACGCCCAGGTGCGTCTCGGAGTAGAACCGGCCCTGCCGCGCCTCCTCGATGTGCCCGAGGTACGTGCGGCCTATCTGCTCCGGCTCCGGATGCGTCCAGCGGGTGCCGTCCGGGGCCATGACCACCACGAAGGCGACGCCCGCGTGGCGGCGCAGGGACTCCGCGTACGGCTGGAGGGCGGCCGTCGGGTCGGCGGAGTGCGCGGCGGCGACGACGGACGGCGAGTCGGCGACGGCCGCGGCGGTCGCCGTCGCCTGGCGCCGCGCGGTCTCCTCGGCCTGCGCGAGGTCCGTGACGTACGAGAAGACCGCGCACCCCGCCACGACGACGGCCACGAGCACGACCTGCATCGCGAAGAGCTGTCCTGCGAGGCTGCGGGGACGGGGGAGGCGGAGACGCATGCGGGTAAGTGTGCACGTGGGAACGTGCGCGGCGGCACCACGTTCCCGAATCGTTCTCGTCCCGCCGTGAACGAAACGCACGTAAGCGTGACCCGGGTCACAGGCTGATGGATAGTCGCGGAGGTCCACCGGGACGTGGACATCCATCAGCACGAGGAGGACCCCGTGGCCGCACGCCGGGACCGTACCCACTACCTCTATCTGGCCGTCATCGGCGCCGTACTGCTCGGCATCACGGTCGGCTTCCTGGCGCCGGGCGTCGCCGTCGAGCTCAAACCGCTCGGCACCGGCTTCGTCAACCTGATCAAGATGATGATCTCGCCGATCATCTTCTGCACGATCGTGCTCGGCGTCGGCTCGGTCCGGAAGGCCGCGAAGGTCGGCGCCGTCGGAGGCCTCGCCCTCGGGTACTTCCTCGTGATGTCCACCGTCGCACTCGCGATCGGTCTGCTCGTCGGCAACCTCCTGGAGCCCGGCTCCGGACTCCACCTCACCAAGGAGATCGCCGAGGCGGGCGCGAAGCAGGCCGAGGGCGCGAGCGAGTCGACGCCGGACTTCCTGCTCGGGATGATCCCGAAGACCCTCGTCTCCGCCTTCACCGAGGGCGAGGTCCTCCAGACCCTCCTCGTCGCCCTCCTCGCCGGCTTCGCGCTCCAGGCGATGGGTGCGGCGGGCGAACCGGTCCTCCGCGGCGTCGGGCACATCCAGAAGCTGGTCTTCCGCATCCTCGGCATGATCATGTGGGCCGCGCCGGTCGGCGCGTTCGGCGCGATCGCGGCCGTCGTCGGCGCGACGGGCGCCGCGGCGCTGAAGTCGCTGGCCGTGATCATGATCGGCTTCTACATCACCTGCGGGCTGTTCGTCTTCGTGGTCCTCGGTACGCTGCTCCGCCTGATCGCCGGGATCAACATCTGGTCGCTCCTGAAGTACCTGGGCCGCGAGTTCCTGCTGATCCTGTCCACCTCGTCGTCCGAGTCCGCGCTGCCTCGGCTCATCGCGAAGATGGAGCACCTGGGCGTCAGCAAGCCGGTCGTCGGCATCACCGTGCCGACCGGGTACTCCTTCAACCTCGACGGCACCGCGATCTACCTGACGATGGCCTCGCTGTTCACCGCCGAGGCGATGGGCGACCCGCTGTCGCTCGGCGAGCAGGTCTCGCTCCTCGTCTTCATGATCATCGCCTCGAAGGGCGCGGCGGGCGTGACGGGCGCGGGGCTCGCGACGCTCGCGGGCGGGCTCCAGTCCCACCGCCCCGAACTCGTCGACGGCGTCGGCCTGATCGTCGGCATCGACCGCTTCATGAGCGAGGCCCGCGCCCTCACCAACTTCGCGGGCAACGCGGTCGCGACGGTGCTCGTCGGCACGTGGACGAAGGAGATCGACAAGGCGCGCGCGGCGGAGGTCCTCGCGGGCCGGGTCCCCTTCGACGAGACGACGCTGGTGGACGACGGGCACGGGGCGGGCGCGGTCCCGGACCAGCGCGCGGGCGAGGGCGAGGAGAAGGCCAGGGCGGGCGTCTGAGCCACCGGCCCGGCGGGGCCTGGCCCCCGGTCGGGCCCCGGATCCAGCCGGACCCGCGCCCGGCGGGGCGATGCCCACTCCCCCCCCCGTGTGGGCAATCGTCCCGCTGGGCGGGACGGGTGGGCACACGGGACGGCGCCCTCCAGCGGCGCCTCCGCGTTCCGCGCCTGGACCCGCACCACGTTGTGCGCCGCACGTCAGGTGCGGGTCAGGGCGCGGAGCCTCTGGCGCCGGCAAGGGCGCCGTTCCGTTGTGCCCACCCTCCCCCAAGCTCTCGGCTTCGCTCGAGCAGGGGGGACCCCCATCGCCCCGGCGGAACGCATGCCCACAACGGGGCGGGCCCGTCAGTTCGTGTTCAGGGCCGTCAGGTCCTCCGGCGTGAGCCGTAGGGTCGCCGCGCCCGCCGAGTCCCGTGCCGTCGACGGGCGGCTCGCGCCCGGGATCGGGAGGACCGTCGGCGAGCGGGTCAGGAGCCAGGCCAGGGCCACCCGCTGCGGGCTGACACCGTGCGCGCGGGCCACGCGGTGGAAGGCGCCGAACTCCGGGTCCTCCTCAAGGGCCGACGCCCCGTCCAGGGAGCTCCGCGAGATCCCGCCCAGCGGGCTCCACGGCAGGAACGCGAGGCCCAGCGACGCGCACAGCCGCAGCTCCGCCTCGCTGTCCCGCACCGCCGGCGAGTAGCGGTTCTGTACGGAGACCAGCCGGTCGCCCAGGACCTCGCGGGCCAGGATGATCTGCTCACCGCTCACGTTCGAGACGCCCGCCAGCCGTACCGTGCCCGAGTCCAGCAACTCCCGTACCGCCCCCAGCGATTCGGCGTACGGGACGGCCGGGTCCGGCTTGTGCAGCTGGTACAGGCCGATCGCGTCGCCGCCGAGCCGCCGCGCCGAGTCCTCCGCCGCCCGCCGCAGGTGCCGGGGCCGGCCGTCGACGGTCCAGCCGCCGTCCGCCGTCCGCCCCCGGCCGCCCTTCGTCGCGACGAGCACGCCGTCCGTGCCGCCGCCGTACGAGGCGAGGGCCCGTCGCACGAGGAGTTCGCCCTCGCCGGGCGTCCCGCCCGGCGGGTGGTACGAGTCGGCGGTGTCGAGCAGCGTCACGCCCGCGTCGAGCGCGGCGTGCACCGTGGCGACGGCCCGCGCCTCGTCCGGCCGGCCCTCGATCGAGAGCGGCATCGTGCCGAGCCCGACGGCCCCGACGCGTACGTCCCCCAGCATCCGGTACCGCGTCATCGGCGCATCGCCCCGATCGTCTCCGAGACGGCCTTCGCGAGCCACTCCCCGGAGTCGGTGAAGGCGTAACCCAGCGACTCCGCACGGGAGTTGGACATGGCGTACGAGCGGGCGAAGGAGAACGGCGAGACCTCCCCGACCTCCACCTCCTGGAACACCGTCCGGCCGCCCACCAGCTTCTCGATCTCCGCGCAGATGCCGGCCGTCGTGAGCGGGGAGTGGGAGTGCGCGTTCACGGGCCCGGTGAAGTCCGCCCCGACCGCCCAGGCGAGGAACGCGGCGATCTCCTCCACGTACACATAGGTCGCCGGGTGGTTGGCCACCGGCACGGCGATCGGTTCGCCCGCCCTGATGCGCCGCGCGTAGTGGTCGAGCCGGCCCGTGAAGTCGTCCGCGCCGCCGAGGACGTGCGCCACCCGCACCGACGCCCAGGCGAACGGCGCGCCGCCCGCCGCGAAGACCGCCTCGGCCTGCCGCTTCCCCTCCCCGTAGTGCGCGTCGAGGAACTCCGGGTCCTCCCAGGGCAGTCCCGTGTCCACGGTCACCGTGGCCGGGTCCACGGCGGACTCCGCGACCGGGACGGCCGAGTCCTCGTACTCGTACACCTCGACCGTCGACGTCATCACATAGCGCCGGGTGCGCGTCGCGAACACCCGTCGGGCGATCTCGGCCTGGCGCGGCGTGTAGCAGACCTGGTCCACGACGACGTCGAAGGAACGGCCCGCGAGGACGGATGCGAGGGCGCTCTCGTCGTCGCGGTCGGCGACCAGCTGCTCGATTCCCTCCGGGGCCGCGGAGGAACCCCGGTTGAGCACCGTGATCCGGTGCCCGGATTCCCGCAGCAGTGCGATGAGCCGCTTTCCGAAATAGCGGTTCCCGCCGATCACCAGGATGTCCATGGACCTCAACTCCCCCAACTCCCTTGCCTTCGAAGACAAGTGTTACGTTGTGCGCCCGTTGATTGAAGGGGGAAACATGGGCGTGCAAGCCGTCCCGCCGAAGGAACCACGGCATTCGCGGGCCGCCACCGACGAAACCTCGGCGGCCGCTTTCGACCCCATCGACCGGCAGATCCTGGACCTCCTGCAGACCGACGGCCGCATCAAGCTCAGCGAACTCGGCCGCCGTGTCCGGCTCAGCCCCGCGGCCGTCACGGAGCGGGTCCGCCGCCTGGAGGCGAGCGGGGCGGTCACCGGCTACGGCGCGCACGTCTCGCCGGCCGTGCTCGGCTACGGCATCCAGGCCTTCATCCGCGTCAACCCCCACGGCGGCTACAACCTGAAGCACCCCCGCACCCTGGAGCTGACCGCCCGCCCCGAGGTCCTGGAGGTCCACCACGTGGTCGGCGAGGACTGCTGGATCCTCAAGGTCGCCGTCACCGACACCATCCACCTCGAAGAGATCCTGGAGCAGACCTCCGCCCTCGGCCGGACCACGACCTCGATCGTGCTGTCCTCCCCGGTGGTCCGCAAACCCCTCCTGCCGCCGTCCACACGCTGAGGCATACAGAAATACCCCGACTAGAATTGACAGTCGGGGTATTGCATCGCGTATATTCATTGATTCCGTGTCCGGACATGCCGGAAACGCGGAGAAGTTCAATAAACGCACTGTATCGCGCCGGGAGTCGAATTGTCAACCGAGGAATTTCGGAATGAGCAGCGATTCATCACCGATCTCTACGCACGACTCGACGACCTGAGGGACCAGGCCGAAGCCGCCGTCGAGCGCGCGCTGCGCACCCCCGGGGTCGGCAGCAGCCAGGGACGGCTCGAACGGGACGTGATGGTCGCCGAGCAGTCCGGGCTGCTCTCCGCGCTCAACGCCGGGGAGAGCGGTCTCTGCTTCGGCCGGCTCGTCTTCAAGGACGGGCGCGACCACCACATCGGCCGGCTCGGCATCCGCGAGGACGACCCGAACCGCACCCCGCTCGTCGTCGACTGGCGCGCCGAGATCGCCCGCCCCTTCTACCTCGCCACCGGGTACGAGCCGATGGGGCTCTCCCGTCGCCGGCACATCACCACCCAGGGGCGCGAGGTCGTCTCCCTCCACGACGAGGTCCTCGACCTCGCCGACGCCACCCGCACCGGCCACGAGAGCCGGGACGCCGACGAGGTGCTGCTCGCCGCGCTCGACGCCGCCCGCACCGGCCGCATGCACGACATCGTGCAGACCATCCAGGCCGAGCAGGACGCCATCATCCGCTCCCCGCACCGCGGGGTCCTCGTCGTCGAGGGCGGCCCCGGCACCGGCAAGACCGCCGTCGCCCTGCACCGCGCCGCCTACCTCCTCTACGCGCACCGCGAGCAGCTCGCCAAGCGGGCCGTCCTCATCGTCGGCCCCAACCCCGCCTTCCTCGGCTACATCGGCAACGTGCTGCCGTCCCTCGGCGAGACCGGCGTCCTCCTCGCCACCCCCGCCGAGCTGTTCCCCGGCGTCCGCGCCACCGGCACGGACACCCCGCGCGCCGCCGCCGTGAAGGGCGCCGCCGCGATGGCCGGCGCGCTCGCCGCGGCCGTACGGGACCGCCAGCAGGTCCCCGAGCGCGGCGAACCGCTGATCGTGCCGCACGAGGACGGCGACCTGGTCATCGACTGGGACATGGCCCTCGAAGCCCGCCACAAGGCCCGCGAGACCTTCCTCCCGCACAACCTCGCCCGCCCCTACTTCGTCTTCCGGATCCTCGACGCGCTCGCCGAGCAGCTCGCCGACCGCATCGGCGCCGACCCCTACGGCGGCCCCAACTTCCTCGGCCCCGACGACATCGCCCTGCTCGCCAAGGGCATCGCCGCCAACCCCGAGGTCCACGCCGCGATCGACGCCCTGTGGCCGCCGCTCACCCCGCAGGAGTTCCTCGCCGATTACCTCGCCGAGCCCACGCACCTCGCCTCCGAGGCCGACGCCGGGGCGATCCGGCGCGACGGCGGACCGTGGACCCCCGCCGACGTACCCCTCCTCGACGAGGCCGCCGAGCTCCTCGGCCAGGACGACTCCGCCGCCCGCGCCGCCGAGGAGGCCGAGCGGCAGAAGCAGATCCAGTACGCGCAGGGCGTCCTCGACGTCTCCTTCGCCTCCCGCACCTACGAGTTCGAGGACAAGGAGGAGCTCGACAAGGACGCCTCCGAGGTCCTCTCCGCCCACGACATCATCGACGCCGAGCGCTTCGCCGAACGCCACGAGGAGGCCGACCACCGCACCGCCGCCGAGCGGGCCGCCGCCGACCGCACCTGGGCCTTCGGCCACATCATCGTCGACGAGGCCCAGGAGCTCTCCGCCATGGCCTGGCGGCTCCTCATGCGCCGCAGCCCCAGCCGCTCCATGACCCTCGTCGGCGACCCCGCCCAGACCGGCGACCCGGCCGGCGTCGGCGCCTGGGAGTCCATCCTCGGCCCGTACGTCGCGGACCGCTGGGACCACGTCCGCCTCGGCGTCAACTACCGCACGCCCGCCGAGATCATGGACGTCGCCGCCGAGGTCCGGCGGGCCGCCGAACCCGGCTTCGAACCGCCCCGCTCGGTGCGCTCCACCGGTGTCGAACCCTGGGACCGGACCGTCGACGACCCCGTGAAGGAGGCCGCCGACGCGGTCGCCGCCGCACGGCGCGAGGAGGGCCGGATCGCCGTCATCGCCCCGACCGCGTTCCACCCCGGCCTGATCGCGGCCCTCCCCGAGGCCTCGTACGGCCCGAAGCCCGACCTCACCCGGCCGGTCGTCCTCCTCGACCCCCGGCAGGCGAAGGGCCTCGAATTCGACACGGTCCTCGTCGTCGACCCCGACGGCATCCGGGAGGGCGCCACGCACGGGATCAACGACCTGTACGTGGCGCTCACCCGGGCCACTCAGCGGCTGGGCGTCATCAGGCCGGCCGTCACGCGGGCCTGAGCCAGACCGTCGCGAGCGGCGGCAGCGTCATCCGCACGCTCGCCTCGCGGCCGTGCGACGGCACCGACTCGGTCTTCACCGGGTCGGTGCCCACCACGTCCGAGCCGCCGTACCGCGCCGCGTCCGTGTTCAGGACCTCCGTCCAGGCCGCGAACGTGTCCGGCACCCCGAGCCGGTAGTCGTGCCGCACCACCGGCGAGAAGTTGCACACCGCGAGCAGCGGCGAACCGAAGCCGTCGAACCGCAGGAACGCGAAGACGTTGTCCTCCGCCGCGTCCCCCACCACCCACTGGAAACCGTCCGGCACGGTGTCCCGCTCCCAGAGCGACGGCGTCGACGCGTACACCGTGTTCAGGTCGCGGACGAGATCCCGCACCCCCCGGTGGTCCGCCTCCGCCCCGTACGCCGGATCGAGCAGCCACCAGTCGGGACCGTGGTCCGCCGACCACTCCGCGCCCTGCGCGAACTCCTGCCCCATGTAGAGCAGCTGCTTGCCCGGGTGCGCCCACATGAAGCCCAGATACGCGCGGTGGTCGGCGCGCTGCTGCCACCAGTCGCCCGGCATCTTCGACACCAGCGACCGCTTGCCGTGCACCACCTCGTCGTGCGAGATCGGCAGGATGTAGTTCTCGCTGTACGCGTACACCATCGAGAACGTCATCTCGTGGTGGTGGTACTTGCGGTGCACCGGCTCCTTCGCCATGTACTGGAGCGAGTCGTGCATCCAGCCCATGTTCCACTTCATGCCGAAGCCCAGACCGCCGAAGCCGCCCGGCCCCACCTGGTCCGTCGCCCGCGTCACCCCGTCCCAGGCCGTCGACTCCTCGGCGAAGGTCACGACACCGGGGCAGCGGCGGTAGACGGTCGCGTTCATCTCCTGGAGGAAGCGGACCGCGTCCAGGTTCTCCCGGCCGCCGAACTCGTTCGGCACCCACTCGCCGTGCTCCCGCGAGTAGTCCAGGTAGAGCATCGACGCCACCGCGTCCACCCGAAGCCCGTCCACGTGGAACTCCTGGCACCAGTACACGGCGTTGGCGACGAGGAAGTTCCGCACCTCCTTGCGGCCGTAGTCGAACTCCAGCGTCCCCCAGTCGGGATGGTGCGAACGGCGCGGGTCCTCGTGCTCGTACAGCGGACGCCCGTCGAACTCCGCGAGCGCCCAGTCGTCCTTCGGGAAGTGCGCCGGCACCCAGTCCATCAGCACCCCTACCCCCGCCCTGTGCAGCGCGTCCACCAGGAACCGGAAGTCGTCCGGGGTGCCCATCCGGGCCGTCGGCGCGTAGAACCCGGTGACCTGGTAGCCCCAGGACCCGCCGAAGGGGTGCTCGGTGACCGGCATCAGCTCCACGTGCGTGAACCCGAGATCACGGACGTAGGCGGGCAGCTGCTCGGCGAGCTGGCGGTAGGTGAGACCCGGCCGCCAGGACGGCAGATGGACTTCGTAGACGGAGATCGGCGCCTCGTGCGGAGGCCGCACGCCCCGCCGCTCCATCCACTCCGCGTCCTCCCACGCGTAGTGCGACGCGGTGACGATCGACGCGGTGTTCGGCGGGCACTCCGTACGGCGGGCCATCGGGTCCGCGCGGACCGTGTGCGAACCGTCGGGCCGGGCGATGTCGTACTTGTAGACCGCGCCCTCGCCGACCCCCGGCACGAACAGCTCCCACACGCCCGTCGACCCCAGCGAACGCATCGGCAGCGCCGTGCCGTCCCAGTGCGTGAAGTCACCCGTGACCCGCACCCCGCGCGCGTTCGGCGCCCACACGGCGAAGCGGGTGCCCTGGACGCCCTCGTGGGTCAAGGGGTGCGAGCCGAGCGCCGTCCACAGCTCCTCGTGCCGGCCCTCGCCGATCAGGTGCAGGTCGAGCTCGCCGAGGGCCGGGAGGAAGCGGTACGGGTCGTGGACGGGCATCTCGTCCCCGTCGTACGTGACCCGGAGCTCGTATGCCGGGACCTTCCGCAGTCTCGGGATGAACACCGAGAACAGGCCGTCGCCGTCCTCGTCCATCAGGAGCCGCTTGCCCTTGGTGAGGACGGCGACCTCCTTCGCCCAGGGGCGCAGCGCCCGGACGACGACCCCGCCCTTCACCGGATGGGCGCCGAGCACCCCGTGCGGATCGTGGTGCTCCCCGGCGAGCAGCCGGGCCCGGTCGCCCGGGTCGAGCACGGGCGCCTTCCGTGCGGTGCTGGACTTCTTGCCTGAGGGACGGCCGGTCACGGGGGTGCCTCCTGGGGGCAGGGGAAGGGGCTACGGGAACGGAACGGTGCGGCGGCGGGGCGGGACACTCGGCCGAACGGGGCGCGTGGGGGTTTCGCAGGCGGGGGGTGGTGCGGCGGGCGGCCGGACTGCGCCGAACGTGTCGGGCCCGCCCGTCACGGGCCCGGCACGTCCGGCTCATCGGGTCGCGAGGCGTTCGATCGCGGACATCGGGACCGGGAGCCAGTCCGGGCGGTGGCGGGCCTCGTACACGACCTCGTACACCGCCTTGTCCGTCTCGTAGGCGCGGAGGAGCGCCGGGTCGGCCCGTGGGTCGGCGCCCGCCGCCTCCGCGTAGCCCGTGCAGTACGCCGCCCGGCAGCGCGAGGCCCAGTCCGCGTTCCAGGGCCGGTGCGTGCGGGCCGCGTAGTCGAAGGAGCGGAGCATTCCGGCGACGTCGCGGACGGTGGGCTGGGGGCTGCGCCGTTCGTCGAGCGGCTTCGCGGGCTCCCCCTCGAAGTCGATGACGGCCCAGCCGCCGTCGGAGCCGCGCAGGGTCTGCCCGAGGTGCAGGTCCCCGTGGATGCGCTGCACCGCGGCGCCGCCGCTCGCCGCGGCGAACACGGCCCGCAGGCCCGGCACGTACGGCAGCAGGGCCGGCACGGCCTGCGCGGCCGCGTGCAGCCGCCGGTCCATCGCGGCGGCGAGCTGCTCGGTCTCCGCGCGGGCCAGGCGCCGGGTGGGGAGCGCCTCGGCGAGGGCCAGATGGACCTCGGCCGTGGCACGGCCGAGGGCGCGGGCCTCAACCGTGAACTCCCGTCCGTCGGCGAGCGCGTCGAGCGCGAGCCGCCAGCCGTCCCGGGAGTCCCGGAGATAGGGCTGGAGGACGCCCAGGGTCGAGGCGCCCGACTCGAACCAGGCCACGGGCGCCGGGACCCGGGCGCAGCCGGCCCGGCTCAGCGCGAGGGGGAGTTCCAGGTCCGGGTTCGCGCCCGGGCTGACGCGCCGGAAGATCTTCAGGATGAACGAATCTCCAAAGACCAGGGACGAGTTGGACTGCTCGGCGTCCAGCATGCGCGGGGCGAGGGCGGGCGGCAGCGCCGTGGTGGCGTGGAAGCGGAGGGGGCCGGTGCGGCCCGGGGTGCGCAGCCGCTCGTAGAGGAGGCCGGCGAGCCGCGGGTCGCGCAGCCCTTCGTACACGGCGCGTCCGGCGAGCGGCCCCTGCCGGATCCGCCCGATCAGGGCGGGGCCGAGGCGGGGCGGGAGCTGGGTCCGTACGCCCAGGAGCAGTTGGTAGCAGTCGGCGGGGGTGCCGGCCGGGCGGCCGGGCTGTTCGACTCGTACGAGGAGGTGGAGGAGTCCGGGCCCGGTGCCGTCCAGGGGCAGCAGCTCGGTCGCCGCGTCCAGCGTGAATCCGGTGACCCGGCGGCCCTTGCCCGCGAACCAGCGCTGCCGTGGCAGCCATTCGTGGAGCAGGGGGGCGAGGGACGGGAGGAGGGCGTCCGGGGCCCGGGTGGTGGATGCGGTCTCCGGCATGGCATCGCGTCCTTTCCCCGGGGTGCGCAAGTGGAGTTCGTAGGCATTCAAATGCGCAGATTGTCCCGGATTGCGGCTGTGGCTGTCCGGATGTGCGGGACGTGTCGGAAAGGGAAGATCCGTATGGGCCCGGTAAGAAGGCCCGTATGGACCCGAATCGTGTGTCGTTCACAGTGCCCAGGGTGGGACGGGGGTAACCGCCCCACCCGGAACTGGCTGCGGCTCAGGCCTTCTTGAGACGGAACCAGTAGAAGCCGTGACCCGCAAGGGTCAGGAGGTAGGGCAGCTGCCCGATGGCCGGGAACTGCACCCCGCCGATGAGCTCCACGGGCCGTGTGCCGTCGAAGCGCCGCAGGTCGAGCTCGGTGGGCTGGGCGTGCCGCGAGAAGTTGTTCACGCACAGCACCAGGTCGGCGTCCATTCCCTCTTCGGGGGCGGTCTCCCTCAGGAAGGCGAGCACCGCCGGGTTGGACGCCGGGAGTTCCGTGTACGTCCCCGTCCCGAAGGCGCGGTTCTGCTTACGGATCTCGATCATCCGCTTCGTCCAGTGCAGCAGCGAGGACGGCGAGGCCATGCCCGCCTCGACGTTGGTCACCTGGTAGCCGTGGACCGGGTCCATGATGGCCGGCAGGTAGAGCCGTCCCGGGTCGCAGGAGGAGAAGCCGGCGTTCCGGTCGGGGGTCCACTGCATCGGGGTCCGCACCCCGTCCCGGTCACCGAGCCAGATGTTGTCGCCCATGCCGATCTCGTCGCCGTAGTACAGCACCGGCGAGCCGGGCAGCGAGAAGAGCAGGGCGGTGAACAGCTCCATCTGCTTGCGGTCGTTGTCGAGGAGCGGGGCGAGGCGCCGCCGGATGCCGATGTTGGCCCGCATGCGCGGGTCCTTGGCGTACTCGGCGTACATGTAGTCGCGCTCTTCGTCCGTGACCATTTCGAGCGTGAGCTCGTCGTGGTTGCGCAGGAAGATGCCCCACTGGCAGCCGGAGGGGATCTCCGGGGTCTTCGCCAGGATCTCGGAGACCGGGTAGCGGGACTCGCGCCGCACGGCCATGAAGATCCGCGGCATGACCGGGAAGTGGAAGGCCATGTGGCACTCGTCGCCGCCCGAGCGGAAGTCGCCGAAGTAGTCGACGACGTCCTCCGGCCACTGGTTGGCCTCGGCGAGCAGCACCGTGTCCGGGTAGTGGTCGTCGATCTCCTTGCGGACCCGCTTGAGGAAGGCGTGGGTGGCCGGGAGGTTCTCGCAGTTGGTGCCCTCCTGCTGGTACAGGTACGGCACCGCGTCGAGCCGGAAGCCGTCGATCCCCAGGTCCAGCCAGAACTTCAGCGCGGACAGGATCTCCTCCTGCACCGCCGGGTTCTCGTAGTTGAGGTCCGGCTGGTGCGAGAAGAACCGGTGCCAGTAGTACTGCTTGCGGACCGGGTCGAAGGTCCAGTTGGAGGACTCGGTGTCGACGAAGATGATCCGGGCGTCCGCGTACTGCTTGTCGTCGTCCGCCCAGACGTAGTAGTCGCCGTACGGGCCTTCCGGATCGCGCCGCGACTCCTGGAACCACGGGTGCTGGTCGCTGGTGTGGTTCATGACGAAGTCGATGACCACGCGCATGCCGCGCTGGTGGGCCGCGTCGACGAACTCCACGAAGTCGGCGAGGTCGCCGAACTCGGGGAGCACCGACGTGTAGTCGGCGACGTCGTAGCCGCCGTCCCGCAGCGGGGACTTGAAGAACGGCGGAAGCCAGAGGCAGTCCACGCCCAGCCACTGGAGGTAGTCCAGTTTGGACGTGATGCCCTTCAGGTCGCCGACGCCGTCGCCGTTGCTGTCCTGGAAGGAGCGGACGAGGACTTCGTAGAACACCGCCCGCTTGAACCAGTCGGGATCGCGGTCCTTGGCGGGGGTGTCCTCGAAGGTGTCGGGGACGGGCTCGTTGACTGTCGTCATGATGTGGGTGACCCTCCGGTCTGCGGGGACGGTCGCAGGACGAGGACGTGCGCGGGCGTGACACCCGGTTCCAGACGCACGTAACTGGCCCTGCCCCAGTGATAGGTATCGCCGGTGAGCTCGTCGCGCACCGGCACGGTCTCGTGCCAGTCGAGGCCGAGTTCCGGCATGTTCAACGAGAGTGAAGCCTCCTGGGTGTGGTGCGGGTCGAGGTTGACGACCACCAGAACGATGTTCGAACCCGAGCGCTTCGAGTACGCGATCACCTGCGGGTTGTCGGTGTCGTGGAACGTCAGGTTCCGCAGCCGGCGGAGGGCCGGGTGACGGCGCCTGATCCGGTTCAGGGCGGTGATCAGCGGGGCGATCGTCGCCCCCGCCCGCTCCGCCGACTCCCAGTCACGCGGCCTGAGTTCGTACTTCTCCGAGTCCAGGTACTCCTCGCTGCCGTCACGCAGCGGGGTGTTCTCGCACAGCTCGTACCCGGCGTACATGCCCCAGGAGGGCGACAGCGTCGCCGCGAGCACCGCCCGCGCCTCGAACGCCGGTCGGCCGCCCTCCTGGAGGTAGGCGTGCAGGATGTCGGGGGTGTTCACGAAGAAGTTCGGCCGCATCAGCGCGGCCGTCTCGCCGGACAGCTCGGTGAGGTACTCCGTCAGCTCCTCCTTGGTGTTGCGCCAGGTGAAGTACGTGTACGACTGCTGGAAACCGATCGCGCCGAGCGTCCGCATCATCGCCGGGCGCGTGAACGCCTCCGCCAGGAAGATCACGTCCGGATCCGCCCCGTTGATCTCGCCGATCACCCGCTCCCAGAACACCACCGGCTTGGTGTGCGGGTTGTCGACGCGGAAGATCCGGATGCCGTGGCCCATCCAGAACCGCAGCACCCGCACGGTCTCCGCGACGATCCCGTCCATGTTGTCGGGGGCCGCGTCGAACGCGATGGGATAGATGTCCTGGTACTTCTTCGGCGGGTTCTCCGCGTACGCGATCGAACCGTCCGGGCGGTGGTGGAACCACTCCGGATGCTTCTCCACCCACGGATGGTCCGGCGAGCACTGGAGCGCGAAGTCGAGCGCGACCTCGATCCGCAGCTCCCGGGCCCGAGCCACGAACGCGTCGAAGTCCTCGAAGGTCCCCAGGTCCGGATGGAGCGCGTCGTGCCCGCCCTCCGGCGAACCGATCGCCCACGGCACGCCGACGTCGCTCGGCGACGCCGACAGCGAGTTGTTCGGCCCCTTGCGGTGGGTCTCGCCGATCGGGTGCACCGGCGGCAGGTAGACGACGTCGAAGCCCATCGCCGCGACCGCCGGGAGCCGTTCGGCCGCGGTACGGAAGTTCCCCGGGACCGTACGCCCCTTGACCTTCCGCACGCCCTCCGAGCGCGGGAAGAACTCGTACCAGGAGCCGAACAGGGCCCGCTCGCGCTCCACCTGCAACGGCAACGCGGGGGAGGCGGACAGGAGTTCGCGCAGCGGGTGGCGGTCGAGGGCGTCGACCACCTGCGGGGCGAGCGCCGCCGCGAGCCGCACCGCGGCCGGGCGCGACACGTCACGCAGCACGTCCGCCGCCGCGAGCACCGCCTCCCGGCCGCCGCCCTTCTTCGGGACGCCCTTCGCGGCCCGCTCGTGCAGCTCCGCGCCCTCGGCGAGGACCAGTTCGGAGTCGATCCCGGCCGGGATCTTGATCCTCGCCGTGTGGCGCCAGGTGGCCACCGGGTCGCTCCACGCCTCCACGGTGTACGTCCACGGGCCCTCGGCGTCCGGGGTGACCTCGGCACCCCACCGGTCGGTGCCCGGGGCGAGTTCGCGCATCGGGGTCCAGGGCCCCGGCCGGCCCGACGGCCCGCGCAGCACGACATTGGCGGCGACCGCGTCGTGGCCCTCGCGGAAGACGGTCGCCGTCACCTCGAAGGACTCTCCGGCCACCGCCTTCGCGGGGCGCCGGCCGCAGTCGACCAGTGGGCGGACGTCCAGTACGGGAATGCGTCCCATGAGCGGATTCACCGTGCTTCTCGCCTGGGAGCCGGTCCCTTCTGGGGCAGAAGGGGAAGTGTCCTTGGAGCGGAGCCGCGCGGCGACGGTGTTCTCTCCGGTGTGCGCTGAGGACAAGTTGGTCTCCGATGATCGATCGTACTAGCGTGTTCTGCGTGAAGATCGTGGTGCGGGTGAAGTTGTTGCCCGGGTCCGCGTATGACACGGACGCGCTGGCGGCGACCCTGCGCGCCTGCAACCGCGCCGCGAACCATGCTTCCGAGGTGGCGTTCGCCAGGGGCCTCCAGCGGCGGAATGTGTTGCAGAAGGAGGTGTACTTCGCCCTCAAGGCGGATTACGGCCTCGGGGCCCAGCCGGCCGTGCGGGTGGTGAAGAAGGTCTGCGACGCCTACGCCGCCCTGAAGGGCAACGTCAGGGCCGGGAACCTCGGCCGGGTGGGTTCGAAACGCCGTGTGCGGGCGGAGTCGAAGCCGATCGTCTTCCGTGAGGACGCGGCCCAGCCGTTCGACGACCGGATCCTGACGTGGAACCTTGACGCCCGTACCGTGTCGATCTGGACGGTGGCCGGGCGGCTCAAGCACACGCCCTTCGCCTGCTCCGACGAGGCTCTGCAGTTGCTCGCCTCCCGTAGGGGGGAATCGGACCTGGTGATGCGGGACGGCATGTTCTTCCTGATCGCCACCGTCGACCTGCCCGAGCCCGAGGTGTTCGAGCCGGACGGCTTTCTTGGCGTGGACCTGGGCGTCGTCAACATCGCCACCACCTCGGACGGCGAGATCATGGCCGGCCGCAGACTGAACCGCTACCGGCAGCGGCACCGTGATCTGCGGACCAAGCTGCAGAAGAAGCGCACCAAGTCCGCGAAGCGGGCATTGAAGCGTGTCCGTCGCCGTGAGGCGCGGCACGCCGCGAACACCAATCACGTCATCGCCAAACGGCTCGTCGCCACCGCTGAACGCACCTCGCGCGGGATCGCCCTGGAAGACCTCTCGGGCATCCGGCGTAGGGTCACGGCCAAGAAGGACCAGCGGGCACGGCTGCACTCCTGGGCGTTCGCCCAGCTCGGCGGCTTCGTCGAGTACAAGGCACGCCGGGCGGGGGTGTCCGTGGTCTTCGTGGACCCGCGCAACACTTCCCGGCAGTGCTCGGAGTGCCGGCACACCCATCGCGCGAACAGGGTGACCCAGGCACGGTTCGTGTGCCGGTCCTGCGGGGCCGTCCTGCACGCGGACCACAACGGCTCCCGCAACATCTCCCGCCGGGGCGAGGCTGTGTGGAAGCGGGGCGCGGTCAACCGCCCCAGAACCAGCGGAAGCTGATTCCGGACGCAGGGGACCACGCGGCAACCAGTCGCGCTCCACTTGCAATCACGGCCTTTCGCGGATCGGGTGACGAACTCGGTCCTCGGTAGCCGAGAAGTCGACAGCATCACCTGACGGGGTACGGGGGTGCGGGTGGTGGTGCGCTCTTTCTAGCTCCGTCGACGGCCGGCGGGTTGCGGGCATGACGGCTCCTGTCCGCGTTCACTCGGATGGCGGGTCCACAGGGATGAACAAGGAGGAACGAGAGCTCGGAGAGACGGGTTCGAGGGTTGTACCGGAGGAGCCTTCCCACGGTGCTCGGGTGGGCAATCCGGCGCCTTGTTAACTACTCGGGCGTAGCAACACCGGCAAGCCCACGACCCGGACAAGAAAGAAGCCCCGCCTTTGTGGGGCGGCCCGGTTTCCCCTGGAGGGGAAAATATTTGCGAGTTGAGGCACTGGTGTCCCGTCTGACACCATCCCCACCTTCGGTGCGCACGACGCCACCGCCGATCCGGGGGGATCGCATCACGTGAAGAGACCTGCCAGCCCGAGACGCGTCCCGGCCTTGGCCGCGACCGTCGCCCTCGCCCTGGCGATGACCTGGGGGAGCGCGGCCCCGGCTGCCGCACACCGGGACGGGTGCCACCGCTGGCACTCCTGCCCGTCCGACTCCGGCTCGTACGTCTGCGGCGACACGGGCCACTTCAGCGAATGCGGGTACAGCTCGCTGCCCGGCTCGGGCACCGGGAGCGGTGCCGGCTCGGATCCCGGCGACTCCGAGGAGTACGACTTCGATCCGCCCGAGATCCCGGCGGTCAAGAACCCCACTGCAGCCGCGGGCGGCAAGGTCACGCTCACCGTCACCGCCGAGCGCGGCTCGACCATCGAGGTGCGCGACGAGGACCTCGCCAAGGCGGTCGAGGCCACCGCGACCGGTTCCGCCCAGCGGATCACCTTCACCGCCGAGGACGGCGAGCACGCCTACACGGTCGTGGCGGTCGACCCGGCGGGCAACAGCAGCGAGGCCACAGCCGAGTTCACCCTCACCACGGACGCCACCGCGCCCGAGGCCACGCTCACCGTCACCCCAGCAGACCTGACCACCGCGGCCGTCGCCGTGTCGGTCCACGGCGAGCAGGACGCCACGTACGAGATACGCGTCGAAGGACGCGCGGAGAGGACGACCGGCACCCTCGGGCCGGCCGGGACGGTGCGCCAGGACCTGTGGCTGCCGAACGGCAGGCACCGCGTCACGGTCTCCGTCCGCGACGCCGCCGGGAACACGACCGTCCGCACCACGCAGGCCGTCGTCGACCTCGCCGGCCTCCGGCCCCTCATCGCCCACGAGACGGACTACGCGACCCGCACCCCCGCCCTGCGGATCACCGGACCGCGCGGCGGCAAGGGCACCCTCACGGTCGACGGGGCCCGCGCCGAAGTCCTCCTCGACCCGTCCGGACAGGCCACCGTGCCGATCCCGCTGTCCGACGGGTCCTACACGGCCGAGGTCACCCTGACCGACCCCTTCGGCCGCCACGGCACCGCGCGTTCGACCGCCTTCACCGTCGACACGACGCCCCCGGCGCTCACCGTCGCGTACGACACCGAACGGGCCCGCTACGGTGACGCCGTCGTCGACATCACCGGCGAGAAGGACCGTCGGGCCGCCATCCGCCTGCCCGACGGAACGACCCGGCAGCTGATGCTCACCGGCGCCCGTCAGACCGAGACCCTGCACCTGCCGCCGGGCACGCACACGATCACCGTCACGGTGGCCGACGCCGTCGGCAACACCACCCGCAGGACCGTCGACCTCCGCCTGTCCGACGAGTGGACGACCGGAGAAACCGTGCGCGCCCTCCTCTGGTGGCTCGGAGCCCTGGTCCTCCTGGCCGTCGGCGGCGTGCTGCTGTGGCGCGGCCGCCGCCGCGTCGTCGTCCGGTACGCCCGATGGCGCGAGGACGCACGCGTGGCCGCCGAGGAACGCGCCGCACGCGCACGGGAACAGGCGCGACTCCAGGCCAGGGATACGTACGCGCACGAACTCGCCCAATGGCAGCGCGAACGCGACCGGCTGGCCGAACTGCTCGACCTCGCCTCGAATCCGCCCGTCGGCGAGTTCTCCGGCCCGGCCTTCCGCTGGGGCCGGCGCAAGCCCGGAGAGCAGGTCCTCTTGGTGGCCACCGGCGCGCTGGTGGAGGCGCGTACCCGCCAGGGAGTCGGACACACCGAGCGGACCGAGACGGGCGAGATCGCCGTCACGGACCTCCGCCTCGTGTTCCAGGGGGCCGCCAAACGGCGCGAATGGGAATACGGCAAGTGGCTGCACCACCAGCACGACACCACGGGCCAGACCCTGATCACGGTCACCAACCGGAAGAAGGCGTCGGGCGTGGCCTGCCCGGCCGCCGACGCCGAGCGGCTCCGCGTCGTGATCGACACCGCCCTCGCGAAGGCGCGCGGAGAACGGTCCGACGTCGCGGACCGGGCCCGCGACCGGCTCGCCGCACACGAACGACGCAGGCCCGCCGAACCGGCCGGGGTGTGACCGGGGCGCCCGCCTTCCCGGGTGGACCGGTGTCTCCGGGAGGTACGGGCGGACGCCGGCCGGCCGTCTTCCGAGGGGCCCCGGACGGCCGTCGACCGTCCGGGCGCGAGGGGGACCGGCGGCATGGCCGTGCGATCGACCGTGCCGTCGGACTCACCCGGACCACCGTCGTCCGGGGCTCCCCTGCGCACCGCCGGGCGCCCAGGGCGCCCCAGGCGCCCTGGCGGGCGCCACCCGCGGTGGCCTAGCCTCCGGGACGACAGCCGCGGACGCACAGCGTGGTGCTTCCGCTCCGGTCCGTCACTGCCTGCGAAGGTGGACAGCGTGAAGGCAATCCGTCGATTCACCGTGCGTCCCGTCCTCCCCGACACCCTTCGACCCCTCGCCGACCTCGCCGCCAACCTGCGCTGGTCCTGGCACGAGCCCACGCGGGCGCTCTTCGCGTCCCTCGCGCCCGAGGGCCTCACCGGCGCCGACCCCGTCCGGGTCCTCGGCGCCCTCGAAGCGCCCCGGCTCGCCGCGCTCGCCGCCGACCGGGAGTTCCTGGCCCGGCTGCGCGCAGCCGCCGACGACCTCGACCAGTACCTGCACGCACCCCGCTGGTACCAGGGCCGGCCCGGCGACGCCCCCGCCGCCGTCGCCTACTTCTCGCCCGAGTTCGGCGTCGCCGCCGCCCTGCCCCAGTACTCCGGCGGGCTCGGCATCCTCGCCGGCGACCACCTCAAGTCCGCCAGCGACCTCGGCGTCCCGCTCATCGGCGTCGGCCTGCTCTACCGGCACGGCTACTTCCGGCAGTCCCTCGGCCGGGACGGCTGGCAGCAGGAGCAGTACCCCGTCCTCGACCCCGGCGAGCTGCCCGTCACCCTGCTCCGCGAGGCCGACGGCACCCCCGCCCGGATCACCCTCGCCCTGCCCGGCGGCCGCAGCCTCCACGCCCACCTGTGGATCGCCCGCGCCGGCCGCGTCCCGCTCCTCATGCTCGACTCCGACGTCGAGGAGAACGCCCCCGGCGAACGCAGCGTCACCGACCGGCTGTACGGCGGCGGCAGCGAGCACCGGCTCCTCCAGGAGATGCTCCTCGGCATCGGCGGCGTCCGCGCCGTCCGTACGTACACCCGGCTCACCGGCCACCCCGCCCCCGAGGTCTTCCACACCAACGAGGGCCACGCCGGCTTCCTCGGCCTCGAACGCGTCCGCGAACTCCAGGGCGAGGGCCTCGACTTCGACTCCGCCCTGGAGACCGTCCGGGCCGGGACCGTCTTCACCACCCACACCCCCGTCCCCGCCGGCATCGACCGCTTCGACCGGGCCCTCGTCGCCCGCCACCTCGGCGAGGACGGCGCCCTCCCCGGCGTCGACCTCGGCCGCATCCTCGCCCTCGGCGACGAGACCCGCCTCGGCGGCGAACCCGGCGTCTTCAACATGGCCGCCATGGGCCTGCGCCTCGCCCAGCGCGCCAACGGCGTCTCCACCCTCCACGGCGCCGTCAGCCGCTCCATGTTCGCCGGACTCTGGCCGGACTTCGACGCCGACGAGGTGCCCATCACCTCCATCACCAACGGCGTCCACGCCCCCACCTGGGTCGCCCCCGAGGTCGGCCGGCTCTCCCCGGACGCGAGCGACCGGGAGCTGTGGGAGCTGCGCCGCACCCTGCGCGAACGGCTCGTGACCGACGTACGGGAGCGGCTGCGGGCCTCCTGGCGGCAGCGCGGCGCGGCCGCCGCCGAACTCGGCTGGACCGAGACCGTCCTCGACCCCGACGTCCTCACCATCGGCTTCGCCCGCCGCGTCCCCTCGTACAAGCGGCTCACCCTCATGCTCCGCGACAAGGACCGGCTGCGGGCCCTCCTCCTCCACCCCGAGCGGCCCGTGCAGCTCGTCGTCGCCGGCAAGGCCCACCCCGCCGACGACGGCGGGAAACGGCTCGTGCAGGAACTCGTCCGGTTCGCCGACGACCCCCGGGTCCGGCACCGCATCGTCTTCCTGCCCGACTACGGCATGGAGATGGCCCGCGGCCTCTACCCCGGCTGCGACGTCTGGCTCAACAACCCCCTGCGCCCCCTGGAGGCCTGCGGTACGAGCGGCATGAAGGCCGCGCTCAACGGCTGCCTCAACCTGTCCGTCCTCGACGGCTGGTGGGACGAGTGGTACGAGCCCGACTTCGGCTGGGCCATCCCCACTGCCGACGGCGCGGCCGCCGCCGACGAGGACCGCCGCGACGACCTGGAGGCCGCCGCCCTCTACGAGCTCATCGAGCGCCGGGTCGCCCCCCGCTTCTACGACCGCGGCCCCGACGGGGTGCCGTCCGGCTGGACGGCCATGGTCCGGCGGACCCTCGCCGACCTCGGCCCCAAGGTGCTCGCCGACCGGATGGTCCGCGCGTACGTCGAGCAGCTGTACGTGCCCGCCGCCGGCTCCCGCCGGGCCCTCACCCCGGACCGGGCGCGGGACCTCGCCGCCTGGAAGGCCCGGGTCAGGGCGGCCTGGCCCTCGGTGGCCGTCGACCACGTGGAGATCGGCGACGACCTCGCGGAGGCCGACGCCGACGCCGAGCTCGGTGCCACGCCCGTCGTCCGGGTCCGGGTCGCGCTCGGCGGCCTCTCACCCGACGACGTCGAGGTGCAGGCCGTCACCGGGCGCGTCGACGCCGACGACACCCTCACCGCCACCCGCACCGTCACCCTCAAGCCGGCGGGCGGCCCCGACCTGGAGGGACGGCAGCCCTACGCCGGCACCCTGGAGCTCGACCGCACCGGTTCCTTCGGCTGCACCGTCCGCGTCCTGCCCGCCCATCCGCTGCTCGCCCATCCGGCCGAGCTCGGCCTCGCGGCGGTGCCGTCGGGGACTACGGGGGAGGGGGCGGGGGTGTTGCTTCGGTAGTCGGTAGCGGTGCCCTGGACGCGCGGGAGCCCGGAGGGAACATTCCCTCCGGGCTCCCGCTCCCGTGCGGCTTGAGCGCCTAGGCGCTCAGGCGCTTACGGGAAGGTCAGCTTGAAGCTGTTGATGTAACCGGTGTCCGCGCCCGCCTTGTCCTGGACGCGGAGCTTCCAGGCGCCGTTCGCGACCTCCGTGGAGGCGTTCACGTAGAACGTCTGCTGGATGTTGTCGGCGCTGCCGCCGGCCCGGTTGCTCAGGTTGTAGACCGAGCCGTCGGGGGCGACGAGGTCGACCACGAGGTCACCGGACCAGGTGTGGACGATGTCCACGCCGACGGCCAGGTTGCTCGGCGCGTTGCCGGTGATGCCGGTGACGTTGACCGTCGAGGTGACCGCGGCACCCGGGTAGTCCGGGATGGCCACGTCGGTGTCGTTCGTGAAGACCGTGCCGCCGGGGGTGCCGCCGCCGGAGCGCGGACCCACGTTGATCGCGGCGAAGGCGTCCTGGACGGCCGCGACCTCGGGGCTGCTCGCGCCGTAGAGGTCGGTGGCCGCGGCGATGGCACCCGTGCGGGCGCCCGCGTAGTTGGTCGAGGAGCTGAACTTGGTCGTCAGCGCCTTGAACCAGATCAGGCGGGCCTTGTCGATGCCTATGCCGGTGACCGGCAGGCCGTCGGAGGTCGGCGAGTCGTAGCTCACGCCGTTGACGACCTTGGCGCCGCTGCCCTCGGAGAGCAGGTAGAAGAGGTGGTTCGCCGGGCCCGAGGAGTAGTGGACGTCGATGTTGCCGATGCCCGAGTACCACGAGTCCTTGGACGAGCCGTCCTTGCTCGGCTTGTCCATGTAGCGCAGCGGGGTGCCGTTGCCGCGGATGTCGATCTTCTCGCCGACGAGGTAGTCGCCCTTGTCGGTGGGGTTGTTGGCGTAGAACTCGACCGCCGCCGCGAAGATGTCCGAGGTGGCCTCGTTGAGGCCGCCGGACTCGCCGCTGTAGATCAGGCCGGCCGTGTTGGAGGTGACGCCGTGCGTCATCTCGTGCGCGGCCACGTCGATCGACGTGAGCGGGTGGGTGTTGCTGGTGCCGTCTCCGTACGTCATGCAGAAGCAGGAGTCGTCCCAGAACGCGTTCACGTAGGCGTTGCCGTAGTGGACGCGGGAGTACGCGCCGACGCCGTCACCGCGGATGCCGGAGCGGCCGTGGACGTTCTTGTAGTAGTCCCACGTGAGCGCGGCACCGTAGTGCGCGTCCGCGCCCGCGGTCTCCTTGTTGGTGGCCAGGCCGTTGCCCCACGTGTCCGTGGTGTTGGTGAACAGCGTCCCGGTGCCCGACGTACCGCCGTTGAGGTTGTACGTCTTGTGGTTGCCGCGGGTGGTGTCCGTCAGCGAGTACGAGGGCGCGGTGCCGAGGGTGACCTGGCCGCTGTACATCGTGTTGCCGATGCCGGTCTCGATGCCCTGCCACTCGAACAGCTTCGCGCCGGACTTGGCGTCCGTGATGACGTGCAGCTGGTTCGGGGTGCCGTCGTGCTGGAGGCCGCCGACGACGGTCTCGTACGCGAGGACGGGCGCGCCCTGGGCCATCCACACGACCTTGCGCGGGGCGCGGTCGGCGGCGGTCTTCTTCGAGCCGTCCGCGGCGGCGAGGCCGAGGGCCTGCTTCTCGGCGGCGGCCGGGGCGACGGTGGCGGCGAGGTCGACGTTCTTGAGCTCGGCGCGGTTCGCCTTGATGACCCCGGTCGTGGCGCCGGCCTTGGACTCGTCGACGATCAGGTCGCCGCCGAGGACGGGCAGCCCGGCGTAGGTGCGCTCGTAGCGCGTGTGGGTCGTGCCGTCGCGGTCCTGGACCACGTCCTTGACGGCCAGCTTCTCCTGGGCGCCGAGGCCGAGGGACTTGGCCGTGGTGGCCTTGTCCGCGTCCGCCGCCTTGATCAGCGCGGCGCGCTGGGCGGGGGAGAGGTCGGCCGGGAGCTTGCCCGGGTTGACCTTGCCGAGGGAGTGTCCCGCGGCGGGGGCGGCGGTCCCGAAGGTGCCGGCGGAGGCGGTGCCGGACTGGACGCCGAGGGTGAGCATGGCGGCGGCAGCGATCAGAGCGCCGGTCGCGGTGGCACGACGGCTGGGCGTGGATCTCACGCAGACTCCTTATGCGAGGGGGGTACCGGCGGGCTTGGGTGAGTCCGTCCGGGCGGTGCAAGGAGAGCTGTGGAGCGGGTACTTCTGCTTGTGACGCGGGACCCGTCCGGGTAGAACCCGATCGGGTGACGCGGTGAACTTTGGTGCGAAGAACCGGGGAGAGAGTGACAGAACTGACGGGTACCTGTCAGGAGTGCATCGGGAAGTTGGCCGGAAACCGTCCGGTGCCCGAATGTCTGTGTTCGTTAACCGGACGTTTCGGTGATCAGGGTCGCTGTGTTGTTTTGTGTTCTGTTGAGGGCGGATTCGCCGTCGGGGGCACGGGTGGCGGCGTGGCGGAGGGGGTGCGGGGCGGTCGGCGGCGTCGTGTCGCGCCGTGGCTCATTTCGTTCCCTCCGGTGCGGCGGCGGTGAGGTCGTGGGTGGGGCGTGGGGGGCGTTCCGGGAGTCGCGTTCGGGACTGCATGATTTACGGCGCCGGGGCGCCACAAATCACGCTTTACGTCCCGAACGCGACTCCCTCCACGCCCCCCACTCCTGTCCGTCGGCCGTCAGCCCACCAGGCTGTCCCGCCACGCCTGGTGCAGGCTCGCGTAGTGGCCCTCGTCCTTCACGAGTGCGGAGGGGTGGCCGTCTTCGATGATGCGGCCCCGTTCCATGACCAGGACTCGGTCCGCCACTTCTACCGTGGAGAGGCGGTGGGCGATCACTACTGCCGTACGGCCTGCCAGGACCGTGTCCATCGCTCGTTGCACCGCTCGTTCGCCCGGCACGTCCAGTGAGCTCGTCGCCTCGTCCAGGATCAGGACCGCGGGGTCCGCCAGGAGGGCGCGGGCGAAGGCCACCAGTTGGCGCTGGCCGGCCGAGATGCGGCCGCCTCTCTTGCGGACGTCCGTGTCGTAGCCCTCGGGGAGTCCGGTGATGAACTCGTGTGCTCCGATTGCTTTTGCCGCTTGCTCGATTTCCGTGCGCGTCGCGTCCGGGCGGCCGATCGCTATGTTCTCGGCCACCGTGCCGGAGAAGAGGAACGCCTCCTGGGTGACCATGACTACTCCGCGGCGGAGGTTCGGTGTCGTCAGGTCGCGGAGGTCCACGCCGTCCAGGAGGACTTGGCCGTCCGTCGGGTCGTAGAAGCGGGCCAGGAGCTTGGCCAGGGTTGATTTGCCCGCGCCTGTCGCGCCTACCACCGCCAGTGTTTGGCCTGCGGGGATCTTCAGGTCGAAGCTCGGGAGGACCTCGCCTCCTGTTCGGTAGGCGAATCTGACGTTTTTGAATTCGATCTCCCTGCCCGGTTCGGCGGGGCGGGTGGGGAGTTCTCGGGGGTTCTTCGTCTCCGGGACGCCCGGGGCCTGGGCCAGGAGGCCGGCGATCTTGGTGAGGGACGCCGCTGCCGACTCGTACGAGTTCAGGAACATGCCCAGGCGGTCGATCGGGTCGTACAGGCGGCGCATGTAGAGGACCGCCGCCGCCAGTACGCCCAGTTCCAGTGTTCCGGCGGCGACTCTGTACGCGCCCCAGAGGCACATGCCGGCTATCGCCGTGTTCGCCACCAGGCGGGAGCCCACGACGTAGCGGGCCATTTCGAGGAGGGCGTCGCCGTTGCTGCGTTCGTGGCGGTGGTTGAGCGCCGCGAACTCGGCGTCGTTGGCCCGTTCCCGGCGGAACGCGCGGACCGGGCGGATGCCGTTCATCGTCTCCGCGAACTTCACGATCACGCCCGCGATGGCCGTGGAGCGCTCCGCGTACACCTCGCCCGCTCGCCGTTGGTAGACGCGGATCAGCCAGGAGAGGGGGACGAAGCTCGCTACTGCCACCGCTCCTATGCCCCAGTCCAGGTAGAGGAGGACCAGGGAGATCGAGAGGAAGGAGAGGACCACGCCGATCAGTTCCTGCAGGCCCTCCTGGAGCAGTTCGCGGAGTGACTCGACGTCCGTGGTCGAGCGGGAGATCAGGCGGCCCGATGTGTACCGCTCGTGGAAGTCGACGCTGAGCACCTGTGCGTGGCGGAAGATCCGGCCCCGCAGGTCGAGCAGCGCGTCCTGGTTGATCCGGGCCGCTCCTCGGACGAACGCGTACTGGAGGACGCCCGACAGGGCCGCGCAGAGCAGGTAGCCCGTCGCCACGGCGATGACCGGGCCGTGGTCTCCCGCGCGGAACGCCGGGACCGCCCGGTCGATCGCGTACGCGACGAGCAGCGGGCCCGCCTGCAGCGCCGCCTCCCTGACGAGGAGGATCAGCGCCGCGATCACGACCCGCGTCCGGTGGGCGGCCAGGAGGGAGCGGAGCAGGGCGCCCGTCGCTCCCGGCGGCGCGGGCAGGTCGTCGCGGTCGAAGGGGTCCGAGGGCGGTTCGGATTCTGGGGCTTGCTGTGTTTCCCGTGTCTTTTCCGTCATCTGGTCTTCCCCTCGCCCGTCATCAGCCAGGCGTATTCGGCGCTGGTGCGCAGCAGTTCCTGGTGGGTGCCTACGGCCGCGATCCGGCCCTGCGAGAGCAGCGCGACGCGGTCGGCGAGCATCACCGTCGACGGGCGGTGCGCCACCACCAGGGCCGTCGTCTCCCGGAGGACCTCCCGCAGGGCCGCCTCGACCCGGGCCTCCGTGTGGACGTCGAGGGCCGAGAGCGGGTCGTCCAGGACCAGGAACCTGGGCCTGCCGACCACCGCGCGGGCCAGGGCCAGGCGCTGTCGCTGGCCGCCGGAGAGGCTGAGGCCCTGCTCGCCGACCTGTGTCGCCGTGCCGTCCGGCAGCCGATCGACGAAGTCGTCCGCCTGGGCGACGCCCAGTGCGCGGCGCAGTTCGGGGTCGCCTCCTTCCTCTACGCCCATCAGGACGTTCTCGCCGACGCTCGCCGAGAACAGCGTCGGCTCCTCGAACGCCATCGAGACGAGGGAGCGGAGCCTCTCCCGTTCCATGAGGGCGATGTCCTCGCCGTCCAGGAGGATGCGGCCCGTCGTCGCCTCGTGCAGGCGCGGTACGAGGGCCGTGAGGGTCGTCTTGCCGGAGCCCGTGCCGCCGACCAGAGCCAGGGTCTCGCCGGGGCGGATGTGGAGGTCGATGCCGTCCAGGACGGGGGCTGTCCCCTCGGGGGCGTCCGGGTAGCGGAACGTGACGCCTTCGAAGTGGACCCCTTCGGAGGTGGCGGTGGGTGGGGTGTGGGTGGTGGTGTTTCTTTCTTCGTCGGCGTCCATCACCTCGAAGTACCGTTCCGTCGCCGTCGCCGCCTCCTGGCTCATCGCCAGGAGGAAGCCGATCGACTCCACCGGCCAGCGCAGCGCCAGGGCCGTCGACAGGAACGCGACCAGGGTGCCCGCCGACAGGTTCCCGTCGGCGACCTGCACCGTGCCGAGCACGAGCGCGGTTCCGATGGCCAGTTCCGGTACGGCGGTGATGACCGCCCAGATGACCGCGAGCAGCCGCGACTTGGCCAGTTCCGTGCCGCGGAGCTGTCCGGCGAGGTCGTGGAACGCCTTCGCCTGGCTGCGGTGCCGGCCGAAGCCCTTCACGATCCGGATGCCCAGGACGCTCTCCTCGACCACGGTGGTGAGGTCGCCCACCTGGTCCTGGGACCTGCGGGCCACCACCCCGTACCGGCCCTCGAAGAGGTTGATGACGATCATCAGGGGGATCACCGGCGTCAGCAGTACGAGGCCGAGCGTCCAGTCCTGGGCCAGGAGGAGGACGTAACCGGCGAGGATGGTTACTGCGTTGACCAGGAGGAAGGTCAGCGGGAAGGCCAGGAACATCCGGACCAGCATCAGGTCCGTCGTCCCGCGCGAGAGCAGCTGCCCGGACGCCCACCGGTCGTGGAAGGCGATCGGGAGCCGCTGGAGTCTGCCGTACAGGTCGGCGCGCATCCTGGCCTCCACGCCGGCCAGCGGGCGCGCCACCAGCCAGCGGCGGAAGCCGAACAGGACGGCCTCGGTCATGCCCAGGAGCAGGAGGTAGAGAGCTCCGAGCCAGACGCCCCCGGGGTCGCCGTTCGCGACGGGGCCGTCCACCAGCCACTTGAGGACCAGGGGGATCACCAGGGACAGGCAGGAGGCGACGATCGCGACGAACGCGGCCGTGAACAGCCGGGACCGCACGGGCCGTACATAGGGCCAGAGACGGAGCAGGACGCGGACCGTCGAGCGGTCGGAGGGCGGGGTGTCTGGGTTCTCGGGCATCAGGTGCGACCCTACGGTTCGCCACTGACACGTCTCATCCGGTTTTCCGGCCGGGTCGTACCGCGGCATCAGCCGATCGGTTGATGCCGGGTCGAGCGCGATGGCCGATGGTCGGTGTTCCGCGCCTTCGACAGGCTGAGGGCATGACAGCGATCGAGGTGCGGGGACTGCACAAGACGTATGGCGGCCGGAAGGTCGTCGACGGGGTGTCGTTCGAGGTCGGCGAGGGGGAGATCTTCGGGATCCTCGGCCCCAACGGCGCCGGCAAGACGACCACCGTGGAGTGTGTCGAGGGACTGCGGACCCCCGACGAGGGGTGGGTGCGCGTGTGCGGGTACGACCCCGCCACCCAGCGCGACGAGGTCACCCGGGTCCTGGGCGTGCAGCTCCAGCAGAGCGAGCTCCAGGCCAAGCTGACAGTCCGCGAGGCGCTCGACCTGTACGCCTCCTTCCACGAGCGGCCCGCCGACCGGCGCGCGCTCGCCGAGCGCCTCGGGCTAGACCCGCATCTGCGGACCCGGTTCGGGAAGCTGTCCGGCGGGCAGCAGCAGCGGCTGTTCATCGCCCTCGCCCTCCTGGGCGACCCGCGGGTCGTCGTCCTCGACGAGCTCACCACCGGACTCGACCCGCGGGCACGGCGGGAGGTGTGGGCGCTCGTCGAGTCCCTCCGGGACTCCGGGGTGACCGTGCTGCTCGTCACCCATTTCATGGAGGAGGCGCAGCGGCTCTGCGACCGGATCGCCGTCCTCGACCGGGGGCGGATCGCCGCGCTCGACACCCCCGGCGGGCTGATCGGCCGCGCCTCGGCCGCCAAGGAGATCTCCTTCGACGCGCGGACCCCGGTCGACCCGGCCTCGCTGCGGTTCCTGCCCGGTGTCGTCTCCGTCCGGACGGCCGAGGGCCGGACCGTCGTCGGCGGCACCGACGAGACCGTCACCGCCTTCGTCTCCCTCCTCGCCCGCGAGGGCGTCACGGCCGGCCAGCTCCGGGTCGTCGACGCCACCCTCGACGACGCCTACCTCGACCTGACGGGAACCGACCTGTGATGAACCCCTCTGTCGCCGTTCTGCGTGCCGAGACGCGCCTTTTCACCCGCGAACCCGGCGCCCTGTTCTGGGTGATGCTCTCGCCGACCCTGCTGCTCGTCATCCTCGGCGGCTTCGTCCCGTCCTTCCGGGAGGCCTCCGCGGAGCTCGGCGGGCGACGCGTGATCGACCTGTACGTGCCGGTCGCCGTCCTGTTCGCCCTGATCATGGCCGGGATCCAGGCGATGCCGCCCGTCCTGTCCGGCTACCGCGAGCGCGGCATCCTCCGCCGGATGTCCACCACCCCCGTCCGGCCCGGGGCGCTGCTCACGGCTCAGCTCGTGCTGCACGCCGCGGCCGCGCTCGTCTCCGCGTCGCTCGTGCTCGTGGTGGGGCGGATCGCCTTCGACGTCGCCCTGCCGGAGAACTTCGCGGGGTATCTCCTGGCGCTGCTGCTCGCCATCGCCTCCGGGCTCGCGCTCGGCTCCGCGGTGTGCGCGGTCTCCCGGACGCAGAAGATCGCCACCGCCGTCGGCTCCGCCGTCTTCTTCCCGACGATGTTCACGGCCGGCGTCTGGGTGCCCGTCCAGGCCATGCCGGATACCCTGCAGCGGATCGTGGGGCTCACCCCGCTCGGCGCCGCGTCCCAGGCCCTCGACTCGGCGGCCTCGGGCGGCTGGCCCGGCTGGACGGCGCTCGGGGTGATGGCCCTGTGGACGGCCGTGCTGACCGGCGCCGCGGTGCGCTGGTTCCGCTGGGAGTGAGAGGGGGCGGCGGGGTGCCCATCACCGTCGAGGAGCGCTGGCGGCAGTTCTTCCGCTGGGGACCGTACGGACTGCTCGCCGTGGCCTGCGTCATCGCCGGGGCGTCGGCGGACCTGTTCATGGGCGGTACGGGGATGCTGGCGGCCGGTCTGCTCGTGGTGGCCGTGCTGAGCCTCCAGACGGTGTGGGACCTGCGCTGCCGCCGGGTCGTCGCCGCCGAGGGCTGGGGGCCCGAGACGCCGGAGGGCGGACCGGTGCTCGTACCGGCGGCTCCCGGGACCGCCTCCGCCGCCTACTTCGTCCTGCGCACCGGGCTCGCCTTCGCCCTGACCTGGCTCAACCCCTTCTTCGCGATCTACGCCTGCGTCGGCTACTTCGACGCCGACCACCTGCTGCCCCGCCGGTTCTCCCGCGCCGGGCTCCTCGTCACCGCCGTCACCATGGCCGGCTCCCAGTCCGGCGGTCTGCCGCCCGCCTCCCTCGTGCAGTGGCTCGCCTTCGGCGGTCTCCTCGCCCTCAACGGCGCGCTCTCCCTCGGCTTCGCCCACCTCGCCGGGAAGGACGCCGAGAAGGCCGCCGAGCGGGCCGCCACCATCGCCGAACTCGGGCGGGCCAACAGCCGCCTCGAACAGGCCCTCGCCGAGAACTCCGCCCTCCAGGCCCAGCTCCTCCTCCAGGCCCGGGAGGCCGGGGTCGCCGACGAGCGGCGCCGGCTCGCCGCCGAGATCCACGACACCCTCGCGCAGGGCCTCACCGGGATCGTCACCCAGCTCCAGGCCGCGTCCGCCGCGCCCGGCCCGGAGCACGCCGAGGCGCACCTGCGGCGGGCCGCGGACCTCGCCCGGCACAGCCTCGGCGAGGCCCGGCGCTCCGTGCGGAACCTCGGCCCGGTGGCCCTGGAGCACGACGGCCTCCCGGAGGCCCTCCGCAAGACGGTCGCCGAGTGGGCCGAACGGACCGGTGTCGACGCCCGGTTCACCGTGACCGGCACCGAGGCCCCGCTCCACGACGAGGTCGCCGCCACCCTGCTGCGGATCGCCCAGGAGGCCCTGTCGAACGCCGCCCGCCACTCCGGGGCCGGGCGGGCCGGCGTCACCCTCTCCTACATGGGCGACGAGATCACCCTGGACGTACGGGACGACGGCCACGGCTTCGACCCGCTCGCCCGGGCCGAACGGCGTGGCGACGGCGGCGGGTTCGGACTCGACGGCATGCGGGCCCGTGCGGAGCGCCTCGCCGGCACGGTCACCGTCGAGACGGCGCCGGGCGAGGGCACGGCGATCTCCGCTCGCGTACCGTTGGGCGCGCCATGACAGAGATCACGCTTCTGATCGTCGACGACCATCCCGTCGTACGGGACGGCCTGCGCGGCATGTTCGCCGCCGAGGGCTCCGGCTTCCGCGTCCTCGGCGAGGCCCCCGACGGTGTCCGGGGCGTCGAACTCGCCCTGGAACTCGACCCCGACGTCGTCCTCATGGACCTGCGCATGCCCGGTGGCGGCGGCGTGGACGCCATCGCCGAGCTCACCCGGCGCGGGGCCCGCTCCCGGGTCCTCGTCCTCACCACGTACGACACGGACACCGACACCCTCCCGGCGATCGAGGCCGGAGCCACCGGCTACCTCCTCAAGGACGCGCCCCGCGAGGAGCTGTTCGCGGCCGTACGGGCGGCCGCGTCGGGCCGTACGGTCCTCTCGCCGACCGTCGCCTCCCGCCTGGTCACGGCCGTCCGCGCGCCCGCGGCCGACAGCGCCCTCTCCGCCCGTGAGGGCGAGATCCTCGCGCTCGTCGCGAAGGGCACGGCGAACCGGGCCATCGCCGCGGAGCTGTTCATCAGCGAGGCGACGGTCAAGACCCACCTCACCCACATCTACGCGAAGCTGGGCGTGAAGGACCGCGCGGCGGCGGTCGCGACGGGCTACGACCGGGGGATCCTGGGCGGCGCCTGACGGCACGTCACTCGCGGACCCGTAGCAGCACCGTCGAGCGTGCCCCCACCGGAAGCGTGGCGCCGCCCTGGTGGAGCGTGCCCGGAGGCGCCGACTGGTCCGCGCGGGCCGTGTCCACCAGGAGTTCGTACGTCGTCGCCCACGGCGCGCCCGGGAGGCGGAAGTCCAGCGGGCGGGCGCCGGCATGGAGGACGGCGAGGAAGCTGTCGTCGGTGATCTGCTCGCCCCGCTCGTCCCGGCCGGGAATGTCGCGGCCCGACAGATAGAGCCCGAGCGTGGCCGTGGGCGCGTACCAGTCCCGTTCCGTCATCTCCGTGCCCTCGGCGGTGAACCAGGCGAGGTCCCGCAGCCCGTCCGCGCCCTGCGGCCGCCCGGAGAAGAAGGCGCGGCGGCGGAGGACCGGGTGGCGGTGGCGGAGGGCGAGGAGCCGGCGGGTGAGGGCCAGGAGGTCCGCCCGGCCGGGGTCCTCCACGAGGGTCCAGTCCAGCCAGCCGAGTGCGTTGTCCTGGCAGTACGCGTTGTTGTTGCCGCCCTGCGTGCGGCCCGTCTCGTCGCCGGCGACGAGCATCGGGACCCCGGTGGACAGGAGGAGCGTGGTGAGGAGGTTGCGCTGCTGACGGAGCCGGAGGGCGTTGACCGCGGGGTCGTCCGTCTCTCCCTCCGTCCCGCAGTTCCAGGAGCGGTTGTCGTGGGTGCCGTCCCGGTTGCCCTCGCCGTTGGCCTCGTTGTGCTTGCGTTCGTACGTGACGAGGTCGCGGAGGGTGAAGCCGTCGTGCGCGGTGACGAAGTTGACCGAGGCGTACGGGCGCCGCCCGCCCCAGGCGTACAGGTCGCTGGAGCCGGAGAGCCGGTAGCCGAGGTCCCGCACGTCGGGCAGCGCCCCGCGCCAGAAGTCCCGTACGGCGTCCCGGTAGCGGTCGTTCCACTCGGTCCAGAGCGGAGGGAAGGCGCCCACCTGGTAGCCGCCGTTCCCCACGTCCCAGGGCTCCGCGATGAGCTTCACCCTCCTCAGGACCGGGTCCTGGGCGATGACCGCGAGGAACGGGGAGAGCATGTCGACGTCGTGGAAGGAGCGGGCCAGAGCCGCCGCCAGGTCGAAGCGGAAGCCGTCGACGCCCATCTCCGTCACCCAGTACCGCAGGGAGTCGGTGATGAGGCGGAGGACCTGCGGCTGCACGACGTGCAGCGTGTTCCCGCAGCCCGTGTAGTCGGCGTACCGGCGGGCGTCGGACTGCAGACGGTAGTAGCCGCGGTTGTCGATGCCCTTCAAGGACAGGGTGGGGCCCAGCTCGCCCGCTTCCGCCGTGTGGTTGTAGACGACGTCGAGGATGACCTCGATCCCGGCCGCGTGCAGGGCCCGCACCATCCGCTTGAACTCGCCGACCTGCTGCCCGGTCGTCCCCGAGGACGAGTAGCCGGCGTGCGGCGCGAAGTAGCCGATCGAGTTGTAGCCCCAGTAGTTGCGCAGGCCGCGCCGGAGGAGGTGGTCCTCGTGGGCGAACTGGTGGACCGGCAGGAGTTCGACCGCCGTCACCCCGAGGCGTACGAGGTGGTCGATCGCGGCCGGGTGGGCCAGCCCCGCGTACGTGCCCCGCAGCTGCTCCGGGACGCCGGGGTGCAGCTTCGTGAAGCCCTTCACGTGCAGCTCGTAGATGACCGAGTCCTGCCAGGGCGTCTTGGGCCTGCGGTCGTCGGACCAGTCGTCGTCGTCATGGACGACGACCCCCTTCGGGACGTACGGGGCGGAGTCCCGCTCGTCGCGGACGGTGTCGGCCACGTGCTGCTGGGGCCAGTCCCGGACGTGTCCGTACGCCTCCGGGGGCAGCGCCCCGAACTCGCCGTCGACGGCCCTCGCGTACGGGTCGAGGAGCAGCTTCGCCGGGTTCCAGCGGGCGCCCGTCCACGGGTCCCAGCGGCCGTGCACCCGGTAGCCGTACCGCTGTCCAGGACCGACGCCCGGCACGAAGCCGTGCCAGATCTCGTGCGTCAGCTCCGTCAGCGGGAGCCGGGTCTCCGTCCCGCCGGCGTCGAAGAGGCACAGCTCCACGGCCTCCGCCCCGCCCGCCCACAGGGCGAAGTTGGTGCCCGTCACCTCGCCGGGCCCGACCCGGCAGCGGGCCCCGAGCGGCGTCGGCGCCCCCGGCCACACCGGTGGCCCGGCCCGCTCCGGGGCATGCTCGGACACCGCCTCCTGCTCGGCTGCGCTCGTCACCGTCCCGGCCTCCCGCGGCTCGTCGGGCCCGCACCCGGAGGAGCGGCGGCGTCCCGGCCGTCGCTCCCGCGCGTGGTCCTCCCCCTGTTCTGCCCGCACGGCCGTCCTCCCAACATGACCCGCACGCACGTTTCCCCTGGAGGGTGGCCGTCGTTGGGCCGGGCGTGACCTTTGTATGGAAGCGGGCGGGGCGCGCCCTCGCGGTGGCGGGACTGTTGGCGGGCCTCGTGGGCTGCACGGCGGCGGACGGCGGTGGCGGCATCGACGTCAGCCTGCCGGGTAAGGCGCGGGCCCCGGGCGACGTCATCCGGGTGAGCCCGGAGGACGGCAGCCGGGCGGTGCCGGCCGGCGGGCCCGTCGAGGTGAAGGTGGACAGCGGGCGCCTGGAGCGGGTGACCGTCGTCCAGGTCGAGGACGGCCGGCGGGCCGAGGTCGCCGGGGCGGTCTCGGCCGACGGGCTGCGCTGGCGGCCCCGGCCGGGCACCCGCCTGGCGCTGGCCGCCAAGTACAGCGTGGACGCGGTCGCGCTCGACGGGCACGGCCGCCGCTCGGCCCGGCACACCACCTTCACCACGGTCGTCCCCGGGTCCCGTTTCATCGGCTACTTCAAGCCGGAGAACCGTTCCACGGTCGGCACCGGCATGATCGTCTCCTTCGGCTTCAACCGGCCGATCGAGAACCGCGCCGAGGTGGAGCGGGCCATCCGGGTCACCTCGGAGCCGCCGGTCGAGGTCGTCGGGCACTGGTTCGGCAAGGAGCGGCTCGACTTCCGCCCCGCCGCGTACTGGCGGCCCGGCACGAGGGTCACCGTCGAGCTCGGGCTGCGGGACGTCGAGGGGGCGCCCGGGGTGTACGGCATCCAGCGCAAGACGGTCGGTTTCACCGTCGGCCGCTCCCAGGTCTCCCTGGTCGACGCCGCCGCGCACACGATGGAGGTCCGCAGGGACGGCGAGCTCCTCGCCACGGTCCCGATCACCGCGGGCGCGCCGAAGACGACCACGTACAACGGGAAGATGGTCGCCACCGAGCTGTACGACGTGACCCGGATGGACGGCAGGACGGTCGGTTTCGGCGGGGAGTACGACATCAAGGACGTGCCGCACGCGATCCGTCTCACCGACTCGGGGACCTTCCTGCACGGCAACTACTGGGCCGACGCCTCCACCTTCGGCTCGGCGAACGTCAGTCACGGCTGTGTGGGGCTGCGGGACGAGAAGGGCGGCAGCGCGGAATCGCCCGCGGGCTGGTTCTTCGACCGGACGCTGATCGGCGACGTGGTGGAGGTGGTCAACTCCCAGGACAAGGAGGTCGCCCCCGACAACGGTCTCGGCGGCTGGAACCTGGGGTGGGACGAGTGGAAGTCCGGCTCCGCGATGTAGTGGATCCGGACCGCCCCGTACCACTTGACTGGTGCCGAACGGTGACATTCGCGAGGAGCTTTCGTGTCCTGCCGTGTGATTATCTAGCGCTGTGTGCGCGAGTGAATGCGCACGGGGGTGGGGCCGTGGCATTGCCAGGCCGTGCGAGGGGAGAAGACCACAGTGAACGGGCAGCCGATATCGGGGGCATCGGTCAAGAGCAGGCGGCGGCGCGGGGGCGTCAAGCTGCAGGCCCTGGCGGCGGGGGCGATGCTCCTGGTCCTGACCGCCTGCGGCGGCGGTGAGACCGCCACCGGCGGCGGTGCGGGGGGACAGGGTCCGGCCGCGCAGGGCGGCGGCAAGCAGGAGAACGCGGCCTCCCAGGCGGTCGTGACGATCCTTCCGAAGGACGGCGCCGACTCGGTCGCCACCAGCGGTGCGCTGAAGATCTCGGCGGAGCAGGGCAAGCTGACCACGGTCACGGTCGCCGACTCCAAGGGCTCCGCGATCGAGGGCAAGATCGCCGCGGACGGCGCCAGCTGGTCGCCGACCGCGCACCTGGCCGCGGCCACCCAGTACAAGGTCCACGCGATCGCGAAGGACGCCGACGGCCGCGAGTCGGCGAAGGACACCACCTTCACGACGCTGGTCCCGAAGAACACCTTCATCGGCCAGTACACGCCCGAGGACGGTTCGACCGTCGGCGTCGGCATGCCGGTGTCCATCAACTTCACCCGGGGCATCACCGACCCCGAGGCCGTCGAGAAGGCCATCAAGGTGACGGCCGTCCCGGCCGTCCAGATCGAGGGCCACTGGTTCGGCAACGACCGCCTCGACTTCCGTCCCAAGGACTACTGGGCCGCCGGCACCAAGGTGACGGTCGCGCTGAACCTGGACGGCGTCGAGGGCCGCCCCGGCGTCTACGGCAAGCAGAAGAAGACGATCTCCTTCACCATCGGCCGCCGTCAGGTCTCCACGGTGGACGCCTCCGCGCACACCATGGAGGTCGAGCGCGACGGCAAGATCATCAAGACCATCCCGATCAGCGCGGGCGCGCCGTCCACGACGACGTACAACGGGCAGATGGTCATCAGCGAGAAGTACAAGGTGACCCGCATGAACGGGGCCACCGTCGGCTTCGGCGGCGAGTACGACATCAAGGACGTGCCGCACGCGATGCGCCTGTCCAGCTCCGGCACCTTCGTGCACGGCAACTACTGGGGCTCGCCGGGGATCTTCGGCAACACCAACACCAGCCACGGCTGCGTCGGTCTGCGCGACGCCCGCGGCGCGGGCGACGGCTCGACCCCGGCCGCCTGGTTCTTCGACCGCTCGCTCATCGGTGACGTCGTCATCGTGAAGAACTCGAAGGACAAGCAGATCCAGCCGGACAACGGCCTCAACGGCTGGAACATGGACTGGTCGGAGTGGATCGCCTAGATCCCTCCTGAAAGGGCCCGGTGCTGTGAGCAACAGCACCGGGCCCCTTCGCGTTAACGGCTACTAACCTTTCCTCATGACTGTGAACCTCGAAGTCGCCGATGGCGTCGGCACGATCCGTCTCGACCGCCCCCCGATGAACGCGCTGGACATTGCCACCCAGGACCGGCTGCGCGAGCTGGCCCAGGAGGTGACCGACCGCGACGACGTGCGGGCCGTGGTCCTCTACGGCGGCGAGAAGGTGTTCGCGGCCGGCGCGGACATCAAGGAGATGCAGGTCATGGACCACGTGGCCATGGTCAAGCGCTCGCGCGCCCTCCAGGACGCCTTCACCGCCATCGCCCGCATCCCCAAGCCGGTCGTCGCCGCGATCACCGGGTACGCGCTCGGCGGCGGCTGCGAGCTCACGCTCTGCGCCGACTACCGGATCGCCGCCGACAACGTCAAGCTGGGCCAGCCGGAGATCCTGCTCGGCCTCATCCCCGGCGCGGGCGGCACCCAGCGACTCTCCCGGCTGATCGGCCCCTCCAAGGCCAAGGACCTCATCTTCACCGGCCGGATGGTGAAGGCCGACGAGGCCCTGACGCTCGGTCTGGTCGACCGGGTCGTCCCCGCCGCCGAGGTGTACGAGCAGGCGCACGCCTGGGCCGCCAAGCTGGCGCAGGGCCCGGCCGTCGCCCTGCGGGCCGCGAAGGAGGCGATCGACCAGGGTCTGGAGGCCGACATCGACACCGGTCTCGCCATCGAGCGGACCTGGTTCTCGGCGCTGTTCGCCACCGAGGACCGCGAGACCGGGATGCGGAGCTTCGTCGAGGAGGGGCCGGGGAAGGCGAAGTTCGCCTGACGATCCTTCACGAGTGGGGGCCGATTCCATCGGAACGGCCCCCGCGGAAGGCTCGGTGCCTCCATGATGGGGGGCATGGCGGGCCTGGAGGGTAGGGAACAACCGCGGCAGCGCGCGAGCGCGGCCGCGCCGCGGTGGTCACCGGCCGTGGACGACGAACAGGCCGCCGAGCAGGTGGAGTTGTACGGCAACCCGGCGGACGAGGACGTCCGGCTGCCGTCCCGCCCCGAGTCCGCGTGGGTGGCCCGCAGGCTCACCCAGCACGTCGTGCTGCGGCAGTGGAATCTCGGCCCGCAGTTCGCCGAGCACGCGGTGCTCCTCGTCTCGGAGCTCGTCGGGAACGCCGTCCGGCACACCGGGGCCCGTGTCTTCGCGCTGCGGTTACAGCGGCGCCGCGGCTGGATCCGGATCGAGGTGCGCGACCCTTCGCGGGGGCTGCCCTGTCTGATGCCGGTGCACGAGCTCGACATCAGCGGCCGCGGCCTCTTCCTCGTCGACAAGCTCGCCGACCGCTGGGGCGTGGATCTGGCGCCGCGCGGCAAGACGACCTGGTTCGAGATGCGGGTCGTGGACCGGTCCTGACGCCGCGGCCGCGCCCCCGGACTGCTCCCGGACGCACGGAAGCCCCCGTGCGCCTGTGGTGAGTCGCCTGGGGGCTTTCGTGTGGTGCGCCGTGGACGGGGGGGTGTATCCACGGCGCCAAGTCGACCTGGCCCGGGTCAATGGGGGTCGTGTCTCCGACTATGGCAGACGGGGGGCCTTGTCGCCAAAAGTCCCTAGCAGGGCAAGACGGATCAAAAGCGGACAGTTCGATGATGAATCGTTGGTGACGTGTAGCACCCACCTTGTAAACAGTGAATGGCTATGCGGTTCATCGGGTGTTTCCGGGGCTCGTCCGCATGCTGGACGTCGGGAGTGGCGTCGCAAACGTCCTGAATTGGCCTAATCGTGACCAATCGGGCGGCATCCCTCTTGAATGGTCGCGTGAAGCCGACCGACCGCCGAGGAGCCCTCCGCGCGGGCGCGGCCGCGGCCCTCGCGGGAGCCCTCGCCACCGCCTGCGGCACGGAACCCCGCCCCGCCCCCGCCGCCGGGCACCACCCCGCCCCCGCGCCCGCCTCCGCCGCCGGGCACCACCCCGCGCCCCTCGCCGCCCCGGCGCCCCGCCGCTTCCCCGGACAGCCGGACGAGATCACCCACGGCCCCCGCGACCGGCCCCGAGTCGCCCTCACCTTCCACGGCCAGGGCGACCCCGCCCTCGCCGACCGGCTCCTCACCCAGGCCGAGAAGGCCGGCGCCCGCGTCACCGTCCTCGCCGTCGGCACCTGGCTCGACGAGCACCCCGACATGGCCCGGCGCGTCCTCGACGGCGGCCACGACCTCGGCAACCACACCCAGCACCACATCGACGTCGACGCCATGACCGAGGACGGGGCCCTCGCCGAGATCGAGGCCTGCGCCACCCGGCTGCGCCGGCTCACCGGCTCCGTCGGCACCTGGTTCCGCCCCTCCCGCACCCCGCACGCCGGCCCCGCCGTCCTGCGCGCCGCACGGCGCGCCGGATACCCGCACGTCCTCTCGTACGACGTCGACTCCCTCGACTACACCTCGCCCGGTGCCGCGGCCGTCGTCCGCAACGTCACCGGGACGGTCCGCGCCGGATCCGTGGTCAGCCTGCACTTCGGCTACCCCGGCACCGCCGTCGCGCTGCCCCTCCTCCTCGCCGAACTCGACCGCCGCGGCCTGAGCGCGGTCACCACCACGGAGCTGCTGAGCTGATGGCACACCTCGACAAGAGATCCCGGATCCTCCTCGCCGCCGCCCTCCTCGTCGGCCTCGCCGGCTGCGGCGGCGCGAACGACCCCGAGGGCGCCGCCCCCGTGAAGAAGGCCGCAGCCCCCGCCGTGCCCAAGCCGGCCGCCGCCCCCGCCGGACTCCCCGGCATGCCGCCCCTGCTCGACCCGCACGACGTCTACGCCGCCGACCGGCCGAACCGGCTCTCGCCGGTGGTGAAGAACTTCCCCTCCCGGGTCTACGTCCCCAACACCAACTCCAACACCGTCTCCGTCATCGACCCCGCCACCTACCAGGTCGTCGAGACCATCCCGGTCGGCCTCCAGCCCCAGCACGTCGTCCCCTCCTGGGACATGAAGACCCTCTGGGTCAACAACGACCGGGGCCACACCCTCACCCCCATCGACCCCGCCACCGGCGTCGCCGGCAAGCCCGTCGAGGTGCACGACCCGTACAACCTCTACTTCACGCCGAACGGCAAGTACGCCGTCGTCATGGCCTCGCTCGACCGCGAACTCGTCTTCCGCGACCCGCACACCATGGAACGGAAGAAGTCCGTCCCCGTCAGCTGCTACGGCGTCAACCACGCCGACTTCTCCGCCGACGGGCGGTACTTCATCGTCTCCTGCGAGTTCTCCGGCGAACTCCTCAAGGTCGACACCGAGAAGATGGAGGTGATCGGCCAGCAGAAACTGCCCTTCGAGGGCGCCATGCCGCAGGACGTGAAGATCTCCCCGGACGGCAAGACCTTCTACGTCGCCGACATGATGGCCCACGGCATGTGGGTCCTGGACGGCGAGAAGTTCACCACCCCCACGCTGCTCCCCACCGGCAAGGGCTGCCACGGCCTCTACATCAGCCGCGACTCGCGCGAGATGTACGTCTCCAACCGCGGCGAGGGAACGGTCTCCGTCTTCGACTTCCAGCAGAACAAGCTCACCAAGAAGTGGAAGCTCCCCAACGGCGGCTCCCCCGACATGGGCGGGGTCTCCGCCGACGGCAAGGTCCTGTGGCTCTCCGGGCGTTACGACGCCGAGGTGTACGCGATCGACACCACGACCGGCAAGCAGCTGGCCCGCATCCCCGTCGGCAGCGGCCCCCACGGCCTGGCCGTCTACCCCCAGCCGGGCCGCTACTCCCTCGGCCACACGGGAATCTTCCGGTAGCGGCTCGGCCGGGATCCTCCGGCAGGCGGCGGCTCGGCCGGGATCCTCCGCCGGCGGCTCAGCCGGCGATCAGGAGCGCCTCCGAGGCCACCGGGCGGTAGCCCGCCGCCTGGAAGACACGGACGCTGCGGGCGTTCCCCGGGGACTGCTGGGCCCACACCACCCCGCCCGGGGTGAGGTGGCGGGCCGCCGTCGCCAGGGCCCGGCCCAGGCCCCGGTGGCGCACCTCCTCGTCCACCTCGATCGCCGCCTCCCAGCGGCCCGCGACGCCCCGGCCCAGGACGAGGACCCCGCCGTCGGCCGCCCACACCCGGACGTCGTCGCGGAACTTCAGCGCCCGCGCCACCCGGGGGTGCTCCGGGTCGTCGATCTCGCGGAGCTCAAGGGGCGGAGGGCCGGGCAGGGCGTCCGCCACCGTGAGCAGGTCGATGGTGTTCATGTGGCGGCCGGTGCGGGCCATCAGGGCGAGGAGGAAGGCCGGGTTCATGCTCGCGGCGAGCGGATCGCTCGACGTGGCCGCCAGCTCGGCCCGTACCCACTCCGGGTCGGCGTCCGTGAAGACCACCGAGTGGGCGGTGAAGGCGAGCACCCCCGCGTCCCGGGGACCCGGCTGCGGCACCACCGTCGTCGAACCGTCCGGGGGCGGGAACGACCCGCCTGCCGCCGCCGCCAGGATCCGTGCCACCTCGTCGCTCATGCCCCCATCATCCTGCAGCGCGCGGCCAGCTAATCTGACCCCCGTCAGAAAAGCACCAAGAAGGGGCGGACGCAGTGGCGGACATCGAGTCGGCACGTACGGCATTCAACAAGTTCGACGTGGACGGCGATGGCTTCATCACCGCCGCGGAGTACAAGCACGTCATGGCGCAGCTGGGCGACTTCAACGTCACCGAGACGGTCGCCGAGGCGATCATCAAGCAGCGTGACGACAACGGTGACGGCGTGCTGTCCTGGGACGAGTTCTGGGGCCACTACAGCAAGGCCTGAGCCTGACCCCGCAGGTCCGGGCGGGGCGACCCGAGTCGCCGCCCGCCCGGGCCTCGGTGTGTCTCACGCGTCAGCCCCGCAGGGTGACGTGGAAGGACGTGCCCCAGAGCACGAGCGCCGCGCCCAGGCCCACCACCGCGCGTACGGTCTCCGCGCCGGCGCCGGCCGCGAGGACGGCGAGCCCGGCCAGGGCGACCGCCGTGAGGAGGATCGCGGCCCACCGGTACTGCCGCTGGTCGAAGAGGCGGGCCAGGGGGAAGAAGTGCAGCCCCACGACGAGGCAGATCCCGAAGGGGATGAGCTCCGGCCGTCCCGAGGCGTTCGACGCGGCGATCACGGCGAAGATCGCGACCAGTTCGGCCGCGTTGACCAGACCGACCCCGCGGTTCCATTTCTCCGGCAGCCGTACGGTGCGCGTCACCGGCCCGGCGGTGCCCCGGAACGCCCGCTCCGCCGCGGCGATCGTCACCGCGAGCGCCACGACCGTGACCGGTGTCGCGAAGGATGTCCCCGAGCCGCCCGCGAGTGCCCAGACCAGGCCGAAGACGGCGAGGACGAGCCCGCCCCGGCGCCGCAGGGTCCGGGTCAGGTCGTCGCACGCGGCGTCCATGTGTTCGACGGTCATGGCGCGGACACTACAGCGGAAACCCGACGGCGGGGTCGGTTTCCGGTGACCTCCGACGGATTGGCCTAGACCTATTGTGTGCCACTGTCCGTGACGATACGGTCATCCACGGCTGCGCAGCCGGACGTACCGCACCACATCGCATCGTCACGCACTCCGCCGGGGCATCCCGGCGTTTTCAGGAGGCAATGCCATGTACCGCCGCACCGCAGCCGCTCTCGCCGCCGCCGTGACCGCCGGAGCCCTCGCGCTCGGCGCCGCCGGCGCCGCACAGGCCAACCCCGGACCGGGCTACTACGCGAACAGCTCCTACTCCTCGTACGCCGACTGCCAGGCCGCCGGCCGGGCCGGCTACCGGACCTGGGGCCCGGTCTTCACCTGCGAGCCCTTCAGCGCCGACCGCCAGGACATCATCGTCCTCTGGGTCCGCGCCTGACGCGAACGGCTGGCCCCGGGGGTCCCGGGGCCGGCCGGCCGTGTGCGCAAACGGTTCAGCACTCGATGATGTTCACCGCGAGACCGCCGCGCGCGGTCTCCTTGTACTTGACGCTCATGTCGGCGCCCGTCTCCTTCATGGTCTTGATGACCTTGTCGAGGGAGACCAGGTGGCTGCCGTCGCCGCGCATCGACATCTTCGCCGCCGTGACGGCCTTGACCGAGGCCATGCCGTTCCGCTCGATGCACGGGATCTGGACCAGGCCGCCGACCGGGTCGCAGGTCAGGCCCAGGTTGTGCTCCATGCCGATCTCGGCCGCGTTCTCCACCTGCTCCGGGCTGCCGCCGAGGACCTCGGCGAGCGCGCCCGCCGCCATCGAGCAGGCCGAGCCGACCTCGCCCTGGCAGCCGACCTCGGCGCCGGAGATCGAGGCGTTCTCCTTGAAGAGCATGCCGACCGCGCCCGCCGCGAGCAGGAAGCGGACGATGCCGTCCTCGTCGGCGCCGGGGACGAAGTTCATGTAGTAGTGCAGGACCGCCGGGATGATGCCGGCCGCGCCGTTCGTCGGGGCGGTGACCACCCGGCCGCCCGCCGCGTTCTCCTCGTTCACGGCCATCGCGTACAGAGTGATCCACTCCATCGCGTGCGCCGTCGGGTCGCCCTCGGAGCGCAGCTTGCGGGCCAGGGTGGCGGCGCGGCGGCGGACCTTCAGGCCGCCCGGCAGGATGCCCTCGCGGGACATGCCGCGCGCGACGCAGGCCTGCATGACCCGCCAGATCTCCAGGAGGCCCGCGCGGATCTCGTCCTCGGTGCGCCAGGCCTTCTCGTTCTCCAGCATCAGGGAGGAGATCGACAGGCCGGTGTCCTTGGCGAGGCGGAGCAGCTCGTCGCCGGTGCGGAAGGGGTACTTCAGGACGGTGTCGTCCGGGATGATCGGACTCTCGCCGGCCACCGCGTCCTCGTCGACGACGAAGCCGCCGCCGACCGAGTAGTACGTCTTCTCCAGGACGAGCCCGCCCTCGGCGTCGTACGCGAAGCACGTCATGCCGTTGGCGTGGTACGGGAGCGCCTTGCGGCGGTGCAGGATCAGGTCGTCGTCGAAGGAGAACGGGACCTCGTGGGCGCCGAGCAGGTTGATCTTCCCGCTCGCCTTGATCCGCTCGAACTCGTCGTCGGCGGTCTCCACGTCGACCGTGCGCGGCGAGTTGCCCTCCAGGCCGAGCAGGACGGCCTTCGGGGTGCCGTGGCCGTGGCCGGTCGCGCCGAGCGAGCCGTACAGCTCCGCTCGTATCGAGGCCGTGTGGGCGAGCAGGCCCTCGTTCTTCAGGCGGCGGGCGAACATCCGGGCAGCCCGCATCGGGCCCACCGTGTGGGAGCTCGACGGACCGATGCCGATCGAGAACAGGTCGAAGACCGAGATGGCCACGGGAGGACTCCTTGTGGGGGCTAGACGCCGTTGTCTGCCGGGGTGGAGCAGAAAGGCTGAGCATGGAGCGGGGCACCACGCTCACTGTCCAGTGTGCGTGGTGCCCCGGAGCTTCGTCCGAACGAAACCGGAACTAAAGCGTACGAAATTACTTCAGGCCGGGGTACAGCGGGTGCTTGTCCGCCAGAGCGGTCACCCGGGCCTTGAGGGCCGCGGCCTTGTCGGCGTCGAAGCCCGGCTTGAGGGTCTCGGCGATGACGTCGGCGACCTCGGCGAAGTCCTCGGCCTGGAAGCCGCGGGTCGCGAGGGCCGGCGTGCCGATGCGCAGACCGGAGGTGACCATCGGCGGGCGCGGGTCGTTCGGAACGGCGTTCCGGTTGACCGTGATGCCGACCTCGTGGAGACGGTCCTCGGCCTGCTGGCCGTCGAGCTCGGAGTCGCGCAGGTCCACCAGGACCAGGTGCACGTCCGTGCCGCCGGACAGGACGGAGACACCGTGGGCGGTGACGTCGTCCTGGACCAGGCGCTCGGCGAGCGCGCGGGCGCCGTCCAGGGTGCGCTGCTGGCGCTCCTTGAACTCCTCCGAGGCCGCGACCTTGAAGGAGACGGCCTTGGCCGCGATCACGTGCTCCAGCGGGCCGCCCTGGAAACCGGGGAAGACCGAGGAGTTCAGCTTCTTCGCGAACTCCTTCTTCGCCAGGATGATGCCGCCGCGCGGGCCGCCGAGCGTCTTGTGCGTGGTGGAGGTCACCACGTCCGCGTACTCGACCGGGTTCGGGTGCAGACCGGCGGCGACCAGGCCCGCGAAGTGGGCCATGTCGACCCACAGGTAGGCCTCGACCTCGTCGGCGATCCGGCGGAACTCGGCGAAGTCCAGCTGACGCGGGTAGGCGGACCAGCCCGCGATGATCACCTTGGGGCGGTGCTCCTTGGCGAGGCGCTCGACCTCGGCCATGTCGACCAGACCGGCCTCGTCCACGTGGTACGCGACCACGTTGAACTGCTTGCCGGAGAAGTTCAGGCGCATGCCGTGGGTGAGGTGGCCGCCGTGCGCCAGGTCGAGACCCAGGATCGTGTCGCCCGGCTGGGCGATCGCGAACAGGGCGGCCTGGTTCGCCGAGGCGCCGGAGTGCGGCTGCACGTTGGCGTACTCGGCGCCGAACAGGTCCTTGATCCGGTCGATCGCGATCTGCTCGGCCACGTCGACGTGCTCGCAGCCGCCGTAGTAGCGGCGGCCCGGGTAGCCCTCGGCGTACTTGTTGGTGAGGACGGAGCCCTGGGCCTCCATGACCGCGACCGGAGCGAAGTTCTCCGAGGCGATCATCTCGAGGGTGGACTGCTGACGGCGGAGCTCGGCGTCGACGGCGGCGGCGACGTCGGGGTCCAGCTCGTGGAGGGGAGTGTTCAGAAGCGACATGAATCGATCCCTAGGGGGTCTCGGGCCCGGTCTCAGTTCCCGGCGGTGAGCTCGGTGTACTGGTCGATGGAGAGCAGGTCCTTCGGCTCCTCGGAGATCCGGACCTTGAACAGCCAGCCACCCTCGAACGGAGCGGAGTTCACCAGGGACGGGTCGTCCACGACGTCCTGGTTGGCCGCGACGACCTCGCCCGTGACGGGGGAGAACAGGTCGCTGACGGACTTGGTCGACTCCAGCTCGCCACAGGTCTCGCCCTCGGTGACGGTCTCGCCGACCTCGGGGAGCTGGGCGTAGACGACGTCACCGAGCGCGTTGGCCGCGAATTCCGTGATGCCGACCGTCGCGACGCCGTCGACCGGCGCCGACAGCCACTCGTGCTCCTTGGTGTAGCTCAGCTGCTGGGGGTTGCTCATGACCTGATTCTCCTGGATCGGGGGAGTACTGATGAACGTGGGTCTTACGGGATGAGACGCGGAACGAGACGACTGCGTCACTTCTGGCGCTTGTAGAACGGCAGCGCCACGACCTCGTAGGGCTCGTGGGTGCCGCGGATGTCCACACCGACGCCCTCGGTCCCGGGCGTGGCGTGGGACGCGTCGACGTACGCCATCGCGATCGGCTTTCCGAGGGTCGGGGACGGGGCGCCGGAGGTGACCTCGCCGATGACCTCGCCGTTCGCGACGACCTGCATGCCGGCGCGCGGGACGCGGCGGCCCTCGGCGATCAGGCCGACGAGCTTGCGCGGCGGGGCGGTCTCGGCGCGCTCGGCGGCCTTCTCCAGGGCCTCGCGGCCGACGAAGCGGCCCTCGTTCGTCGTCTTCTCGAACTTCACGACGCGGCCCAGGCCGGCGTCGAAGGGGGTGAGGGCCGTGGTCAGCTCGTGGCCGTACAGCGGCATGCCCGCCTCCAGGCGGAGCGTGTCGCGGCAGGACAGGCCGCAGGGGATCAGGCCGACGCCCTCGCCCGCCTCGGTCAGCGCCTTCCAGACGCCCTCGGCGTGCTCGGGCTTCAGGAACAGCTCGAAGCCGTCCTCGCCGGTGTAGCCGGTGCGGGCGATCAGCGCGGGCACGCCGGCGACCGTGCCGGGCAGGCCGGCGTAGTACTTCAGGCCGTCCAGGTCGGCGTCGGTGAGCGACTTCAGGATGCCGGGGGACTCCGGGCCCTGGACGGCGATCAGGGCGTACGCGTCGCGGTCGTCGCGGACCTCGGCGTCGAAGCCCTCGGAGCGGGCGACCAGGGCGTCCAGGACGACCTGGGCGTTGGAGGCGTTGGCGACGACCATGTACTCGGTCTCGCCGAGGCGGTAGACGATCAGGTCGTCGAGGATGCCGCCGTTCTCCTGGCAGATCATCGTGTAGCGGGCGCGGCCGTTGCCCACGGTCGAGATGTTGCCGACGAGGGCGTGGTCGAGGAGCTCCACGGCCTGCGGGCCGGTGACGGTGATCTCGCCCATGTGGGAGAGGTCGAAGAGGCCGGCCTTGGTGCGGACGGCGTTGTGCTCGTCGCGCTCGCTGCCGTAGCGCAGCGGCATGTCCCAGCCGGCGAAGTCGGTCATGGTCGCGCCCAGCGAACGATGCAGGGCATCGAGGGCGGTCAGACGGGGGGCAGTGCTCATGGGGTGGCTCCCGGGTCCCAAGGGCGTGATCGGTGACGAAAACACATGACGGGCGAGGACGTCCTCCCCATCTGTCATGGAACCTGAGAGGTTCACCGAGGGCATCCCGGCGCCGACGAAACGGCGCCGAGTGGTCGGCTTGCACCTTGGGTGGGGACACCCAGGGGTGTCCCGCTTTTCAGATCTGCCTCATCCACGCGGTACGGGGCCTGAGAGATTCAAGGGAGGGTCTTGCTCCTTCGGCGCCCGGACGCGCTCGGCGGTCCGGAACTCTCCCGCGCGGATTCGAGCGGCCGGTATGCGGTTGTACGGCGACTGTGCGCGCCTGGCGCGCACATCATCGCACGCGGTGTCGGCGGGGCAAATCACTTGTGCCGCATTACCGTTTCTTTACACTTCTTGGGCAAGGGTCTCCTCGGGTTCTCCTGAGGCCCGACAGGGGGGAGCGCGATGAGGATCCAGCACACCGGCGCATACGCGGCGAGTACCGGCATACCGTCCCAGCGGGCCCGCGCCCGGAGCCGCGGCCGCCTCCTGCGGGACCTGCGCGAGCGCGGCGGCCGCGGCCCCCGCACCCTCACCTTCGCCGCCGGCGACCTCGTCGTCGTCTCCGGGCTGCCCGGCAGCGGCAAGTCCACCCTGATGAAGCGCGCCGCCCAGGGCAGCGGCATCGACTCCCAGGACGCCCGCGAGCGCTGGGAGGCCCGCATGCCGCGCCTCCTCCCGTACGCCGTCTACCGTCCCCTCGTACGGATCGCCCACTACGCCGGACTGCGCCGCGCCCTGCGCTCCGGCGCGAGCCTGATCGTCCACGACTGCGGCACCCAGTCCTGGGTGCGGGGCTGGCTCGCCCGCGAGGCGCGGCGGCGCGGCCGCGCCCTGCACCTGCTCCTCCTCGACGTCACCCCGGACACCGCGAAGGCCGGCCAGCACGCCCGGGGCCGGGGCGTCTCCGCGTACGCCTTCGCGCGGCACCGGCGGGCCGTCGGCCGGCTCCTGCGGGCCGCCGAGTCCGGCAGCCTGCCGCACGGCTGCGCCTCGGTGACCCTCCTCGACCGGGACTCCGCCGACGCCCTCCGCAGGATCGGCTTCCGGCAGGCCGCCTGAGGGGTTCCGCCCCGAGCCGGTCCTCGCCGCGCGCCCCGCCGATCCCCCGGGCGGCCCGCGGCTTCCAGGGTGCGCCGCCCGGCGCCGGTGTCCCCGGCCGTGTCCCGGGGCGGGACCGCGGGCGGTCCGGGACGCCCGTACCCTCCCTTTTGGCCGCGGCGGCGGCGACGCGGCGTTAGGGTGCTGCCGGGCGGCCGGTGCGGCAGGCCGTGCGAGAAGGGGAAACGCGACCGTGGACGTGACGTGGCCGGGCAACGAGCTGGAAGAGGTCCTTGCCGCCTCCCTGGGCAACCCCGAGGCCGGGGGACGCCTCGTCGAGGTGCTGGGCCGCAGCCCGGTCTGGGTGCCCCTGCCCAACGGCGGCGGCCCCGACAGCCAGGACCTCGACCTCGCCACCATGGAGATCGAGGGCGCGGCCTTCGTCCCCGTCTTCAGCTCCGAGCAGCAGTTCCTCGCCTGCGTCGGCGACCACATGTCGTACACCGTCGCCCCGGCCCGTGACTTCGCCCGCGGCCTGCCCCCGCAGCTCGGCATCGTCGTGAACCCCGGCGGCACCGTCGGCGTCCCGCTGCCCCCGCCCGCCGTCGCCGAGCTCTGCCGCGTCGGCCGCACCCCGCTCGACGGCCCCGCCAGCGGCGGCCGCGTCCGGCTCTTCGAGCCCGACTGGCAGGACGACCCGGTCGACTTCCTCGCCGCCGCCTCCGCCGAGTTCGAGGCCATCGGCACCGTCGCCACCGCCCGCCGCGCCCTCGCCAGCGTCGAGGGCGGCGAACCCGCGCTCTTCATCGGCGTCCAGGTCTCCCACTGGGAGGGCGCCGACCGCACCGCGCCCCTGGACGCCCTCGGCCGCGCCCTCGGCCGGGTCGAGGTCGCCTGGCCGGTCAACCTCATCCTGCTCGACATGGCGCAGGACCCGGTCGGCGACTGGATGCTGGAGCGGGTGCGCCCCTTCTACCAGCGCGCCGCCGTGTGACCGGCCCCCTGTTTAAGCTGAACTGACCGAGTCGCTGAACTGACCGCGTCGCTGGAAGACGCACGTGGTGGACGGAAGAGGGGCGGGACCCAGGGTGAGCACGACCGCTGCGGCCGGGGGACAGGTCGAGCACATGCTGCGCCAGGTGGCACCCGGACGCTACGACGCGTACGAGCAGCTGCTGCACGCCCTCGCCGACGGCGAGCTCCGGATGCTGCTGTGGCAGGGCGCCCCGGGCTCTCCCGACGCCCAGTACGGGAACATGGAGGTCGACGGCTTCGGCTACGCGCCCTGCGTCACCTCCGCCCAGGAGCTCGCCGCCTCCGGCTGGAACCGCGCCCACGAGCTCGTCACCGGCCGCGACATCGCCCGCGCCCTCTACCCCGACCGCTGGGGCGTCTGGCTCAACCCGCACGCCCCCGGCGGCGGCGTCGGCATCCCGTGGGCCGACCTGCGCCGGATCGCCACCGGTCTCGACCGGATGCCCGCCGGTCCGCTGCGCGTCACCGAGCCCGCCCTGGAGATCCCGCAGTTCTACGCCCTGCTCACGCAGAACGCCCACCGCACCCCGGCCGTCCGGGCGCTGCGCCGCGGCTGGGTGCAGCCGGCGCTCGGCTCCCCGTACCTCGTCATCGGTCTCGACCTGTACGACACGTCCCCGGCGGCCGTCGACCACGTCCGCTCGATGATGCGCCAGTCGATCGGCGCCGTCCCCGACGGGCTGCCCGTCTCGACGGTCGCGCTCTCCGACGCGTACGACCCGGTGGCGCTGTGGCTGCGGGCGAACGCGCGCCCCTTCTACGACCGCGAGGCGCACGCCGGGCGCGGATCCGCCGCCGTACCGGGCTACGGATACCCGCCGGCGACACCGTCCGGATACTGAGACGCCCCTCCTGTCCCACTTGTCCCCAAAGGCCTCCGGAGTCCGCTCCGGAGGCCTTCGTTCACACCAATTCGGCCGCTCACGACACCAGTTGAGCGACATGTCCGATTGCGGGCGAGTGGGCCCCGGTTGGTCCGCTCACGTGATCTCGACGTCCGGATAACGGAAGTCGCAGCACCGCATCACGGTTGAGCAAACATTGCCCTTCAGGTCTGGCGGGTGATCGCAAGCGCGTTGAAGACTCCCCGCTAACACCGGGCCGTCGGCCCTTTGTACGGGCCGCGTCACACGCGGCGTTCAGGACAGTTCCGCACCATCAGTGGCGGGTACGGGCCGGCCACCGCCGGCCGGGAGGGTCTAAGGCACTGTGACCGCACCGATCGAGACCACCGGATCGGCTGCCGAGGTGCAGCCGGAGGCTGTACTCATGGGGGCCAAACGGAGCCAGATCGAAGGCCGTTCCCTCGGACGGATCGCCTGGACGCGCTTCAAGCGCGACAAGATGGCCGTCGCGGGTGGCATCGTCGTCATCCTGCTCGTGCTCCTCGCTGTCCTGGCCAAGCCGATCCAGGCGATCTTCGGCCTGGACCCCAACGAGTTCCACCAGGACCTCATCGACCCGGCGCTCCTCTCGCCCAAGGGTGCCTGGGGCGGCATGAGCTGGGACCACCCGCTCGGCGTGGACCCGCAGTTCGGGCGGGACATCCTGAGCCGGATCATCGAGGGCTCCTGGGTCTCGCTGCTGGTCGCGGGCGGGGCCACCGTGCTCTCCGTGGTCATCGGCGTGATCATGGGCGTCGTCGCCGGCTTCTACGGCGGCTGGGCCGACACCCTCATCAGCCGCATGATGGACACCTTCCTGGCCTTCCCGCTCCTCCTCTTCGCGATCTCCCTCTCGGCGACCCTCCAGGACGGCGCGTTCGGCCTGTCGGGGCTGCCCCTGCGGATCGGCGTGCTGATCTTCGTGATCGGGTTCTTCAGCTGGCCCTACATGGGCCGGATCGTGCGCGCCCAGACGATGAGCCTGCGCAACCGTGAGTTCGTCGAGGCGGCCAGGTCGCTCGGCGCCCGCGGGCCGTTCATCCTCTTCCGGGAGCTGCTCCCGAACCTGGTGGCGCCGATCCTCGTCTACGCGACGCTGCTGATCCCCACCAACATCCTGTTCGAGGCCGGCCTCAGCTACCTCGGCGTCGGTATCGCGCCGCCGCAGGCCTCCTGGGGCGGAATGCTCACCACCGCGGTCGACACCTACCAGGCCGATCCGCAGTACATGTTCGTGCCGGGCCTGGCCATCTTCATCACGGTCCTGGCATTCAACCTGCTGGGCGACGGGCTGCGAGACGCCCTCGACCCTCGCAGCAAGTAACCATCGATAGAGGGGCTTTCCTCAGGTGAAGACGAAGAGAGTGACCGTTCTGGTCGCCACGACTGTGGTGCTGGCGCTTGGCGCGTCCGCCTGTGGCGGCTCGAAGGACGACAAGGGCGGCAAGAGCGGCGCCGGTTCCGCGGACGCGGCGCTGACGTCCCTCGTCAACAAGTCCGACAAGAAGGGCGGCACCGTCTCGTTCGAGATGTCGGACGAGCCGGACTCCCTGGACCCGGGCAACACGTACTACGGCTGGGTCCAGAACTTCTCCCGCCTGTACGGCCGGACCCTGACCTCCTTCAAGCCCGCCCCGGGCAAGGAGGGCCTCGAGGTCGTCCCCGACCTCGCGGAGTCCCTCGGCAAGCCGAGCGCCGACGCGAAGACCTGGACCTACACCCTGAAGAAGGGCCTGAAGTTCCAGGACGGCACGCCGATCACCTCCAAGGACGTCAAGTACGCCGTCGAGCGCTCGAACTTCGCCCCCGAGGCGCTGTCGAACGGCCCGACGTACTTCAAGGCGCACCTCGTCGGCGGCGACGCGTACCAGGGTCCCTACAAGGACAAGAGCCCGGCCGGCATCGCCTCCATCGAGACGCCGGACGACACGACGATCGTCTTCAAGCTGAAGAACGCCTTCGCGGACTTCGACTACCTGGCGACCTTCTCGCAGACCGCTCCGGTCCCGCGCGCGGCCGACAAGGGTGCCGAGTACGTCAAGAACATCGTCTCCAGCGGCCCGTACCAGTTCTCCTCCTACGAGGAGGGCAAGGGTGCGACCCTCGTCCGCAACAAGAACTGGGACCCGAAGACCGACCCGATCCGCCCGGCCCTGCCGGACAAGATCACGGTCCGCTTCGGCGTGAAGCAGGAGACGGTCGACGCGAACCTGATCTCCGACAACCTCACCGTCGACGGTGCCGGCACCGGTGTCGCCCCGGCGACCCAGCCGAAGGTCCTCACCGACGCCAAGCTGAAGAAGCAGACGGACAACCCGTACGCGGGCGCCACGTCCTACATCGGCCTGAACGTCAACGTCGCGCCGTTCAACAACATCGAGTGCCGCAAGGCCGTCCAGTGGGGCCTCGACAAGGCGTCGGTCCAGGCCGCCGCCGGTGGCGACCCCAAGGGTGACGTGGCCAGCACGCTGATCCCGCCGAGCGTCGCGGGTTACAGCAAGTTCAACCTGTACGAGACCGCCGACAACAAGGGCGACGAGGCCAAGGCCAAGGCCGCGCTCGTCAAGTGCGGTCAGCCGAAGGGCTTCAAGACCAACCTGTCGGCCCGCTCGGACCGTCCCTCCGAGATGGCCATGGCCACCGCGATCCAGGCCTCGCTGAAGAAGATCGGCATCGAGGCGGAGATCAAGTCCTTCCCGGCCGGTAAGTACTTCCAGAACTTCGCGGGCAACCCGAGCTACGTCAAGGCCAACAAGCTCGGCATGATCATGACCGCGTGGGGCGCCGACTGGCCGACCGGCTTCGGCTTCCTGGACCAGATCATCAACGGCTCGGCCATCAAGCCGTCCGGTGGCAACAACGTCCAGGAGCTGAACGACCCGGCGATCAACAAGATGCTGAACGAGGGCATCGCGACGACCGACACCGCCGCCCGCGAGAAGATCTGGGGCGAGGTCGACAAGGCCGTCGCCGAGGGTGGCACCGCGGTGCCGCTGCTCTACCGCAAGAACCTGCTCCTGCGCCCCGAGTCGGCGACCAACGTCACCGTCTCCCAGGCCTACCTGGGCATGTACGACTACCTGCTCATGGGCTCCGCCAAGTAGCAGCGGGTTCCGCCACCCCGAGAGTTCGAAAGGCAGGTGATGGCTTCGGTGTCCGCCGGCCGGCCGGGTGATCCCCATAAGGGAGACCACCGGCCGCCGGCGGGCACCGACGCCGGATAGCTGTGGCTGCGTACTTCATCCGACGCGTCTTCGGCGCGGTGCTCCTGCTGCTGGTTGTCAGCGCGGTCACCTTCGCGATCTTCTTCCTCGTCCCCCGCCTCGCGGGCCAGACGATGGACCAACTGGCGGCCCAGTACGTGGGCAAGGACGCCAACCCCGACACGGTGCGGGCGGTCAAGGAGAACCTTGGCCTCGACCAGCCGCTCTACGTCCAGTACTGGGACTTCATCCGGCAGATCTTCGTCGGCGCCGACTTCAAGTTCGGACCCGACGCCTCCCACTGTGGCGCCCCCTGCTTCGGCTACTCCTTCAAGCGCCACATCGAGGTCTGGCCCGAGATCGTCAGCCGCATCCCGGTCACGTTCTCGCTGGCCATCGGTGCCGCGGTGATCTGGCTCATCACCGGTGTCGCCACCGGAGTCGTCTCGGCCCTGAAGCGCGGCTCCTTCCTGGACCGCTTCTTCATGGGCGTCGCCCTCGCCGGCGTCTCCCTGCCGATCTTCTTCACCGGCATGCTCGCCCTCGGTGTCCTCACCGTGCAGTGGCCGATCTGGTCGGACGGCATCAACTACGTGCCGTTCACCGAGAGCCCGCTCGACTGGGCGTGGAACCTGCTGGTCCCCTGGTGCTCGCTGGCCTTCCTCTACTCCGCGCTCTACGCCCGGCTCACCCGGGCCGGAATGCTGGAGACGATGGGCGAGGACTACATCCGTACGGCCCGCGCCAAGGGCCTCAAGGAGAGCCGGGTCATCGGCAAGCACGGTCTGCGGGCCGCGCTCACCCCGATCGTCACCATCTTCGGCATGGACTTCGGCCTCCTTCTCGGAGGTGCCGTCATCACCGAGACGGTCTTCTCCTTCCAGGGCATGGGCAAGTACGCCATCAAGAGCGTGCAGGAGAACGACCTGCCGATCGTGATGGGCGTGACCCTTACCGCCGCCTTCTTCATCGTCTTCTGCAATCTGCTGGTGGACCTGGTGTACGCCGCCATCGACCCCAGGGTGAGGTACTCGTGAGCGAGGTTTCCAAGGAGCAGACGGTCGGCACGCCGGCCGCCGCTGTGGGAGAGCCGGTGCCCGCCCAGCGCTCCGGCGCCGAGGACGCCTTCCTCTCGGTCCGTGACCTGCAGATCCACTTCCGTACCGACGACGGTCTGGTCAAGTCCGTCGACGGCGTCAGCTTCGACGTCAAGGCCGGCGAGACGCTCGGCATCGTCGGCGAGTCCGGCTCCGGCAAGTCGGTCACCTCGCTGGGCGTGATGGGCCTCCACCACGCCGCGCCGAACGCGCGGATCTCCGGCGAGGTCTGGCTGGACGGCGAGGAGCTGATCGGCGCCGACCCCGACCACGTACGGCGGCTGCGCGGCCAGAAGATGGCCATGATCTTCCAGGACCCGCTTTCCGCGATGCACCCGTACTACACGGTGGGCGCGCAGATCGTGGAGGCGTACCGGGTCCACAACAAGGTCTCCAAGAAGGTCGCCCGCGCCCGGGCGATCGACATGCTGGACCGGGTCGGCATCCCCGAGCCGGCCAAGCGGGTCGACTCGTACCCGCACGAGTTCTCCGGCGGTATGCGCCAGCGCGCGATGATCGCGATGGCGCTGGTCAACAACCCGAAGCTGCTCATCGCGGACGAGCCGACGACCGCCCTCGACGTCACCGTCCAGGCGCAGATCCTCGACCTCATCCGGGACCTGCAGAAGGAGTTCGGCTCCGCGGTCATCATGATCACGCACGATCTGGGCGTGGTCGCCGAGATGGCGGACAAGCTGCTGGTCATGTACGGCGGCCGGTGCATCGAGCGCGGCACGGCGGAGCAGGTCTTCTACGAGCCGCAGCACCCGTACACCTGGGGTCTGCTGGGCTCCATGCCCCGCATCGACCGCGACCAGACGGAACGGCTGACCCCGGTCAAGGGCTCGCCGCCGTCACTGATCAACGTGCCGGACGGCTGCGCGTTCAACCCGCGCTGCCCGTACGCGGATGTTCCGAAGGACAACATCACGCGCACCGTCCGTCCCGATCTGAGGGATGTCGGCGCCGGACACTTCTCCGCGTGTCACATGTCGCAGGAGGAGCGGAGCCGGATCTGGACCGAAGAGATTGCGCCGAAGCTGTGACCGACACCGACAAGAACGCATCCGCCGAGCCGATCCTCAAGGTGGAGGGCCTGGTCAAGCACTTCCCGATCAGGAAGGGCCTGCTGCAGCGCCAGACCGGCGCGGTCAAGGCGGTCGACGGGATCTCCTTCGAGGTGCGCGCGGGGGAGACCCTGGGCGTCGTCGGCGAGTCCGGCTGCGGCAAGTCGACGATGGGCCGGCTCATCACGCGGCTCCTCGAACCGACCGGCGGACGCATCGAGTTCGAGGGTCACGACATCACGCACATGTCGCCCGGCGCGATGCGGCCGCTGCGCCGTGACGTCCAGATGATCTTCCAGGACCCGTACTCCTCGCTGAACCCGCGCCACACGATCGGCACGATCGTCTCGGCGCCGTTCAAGCTCCAGGGCGTGCAGCCCGAGGGCGGCGTGAAGCAGGAGGTCCAGCGGCTGCTGGGGCTCGTGGGCCTCAACCCCGAGCACTACAACCGCTACCCGCACGAGTTCTCCGGCGGTCAGCGCCAGCGCATCGGGATCGCCCGGGCGCTCGCGCTCAAGCCGAAGCTCGTGGTGGCGGACGAGCCGGTCTCCGCGCTCGACGTGTCGATCCAGGCGCAGGTGGTGAACCTGCTGGACGACCTCCAGGACGAGCTGGGCCTCACGTACGTGATCATCGCCCACGACCTGTCGGTCATCCGGCACGTCTCGGACCGGATCGCGGTCATGTACCTCGGCAAGATCGTCGAGCTGGCGGACCGCAAGTCGCTCTACGAAGCGCCGATGCACCCGTACACCAACGCGCTGATGTCCGCGGTCCCGATCCCGGACCCGCGCCGCAGGGGCGTGAAGGACGAGCGCATCCTGCTCAAGGGTGACGTCCCGTCCCCGATCGCCCCGCCGGCGGGCTGCCGCTTCCACACCCGCTGCTGGAAGGCCACGGACCTCTGCAAGACCCAGGAGCCCCCGCTCCTGGAACTCCGCCCGGGCCAGCGCGTGGCGTGCCACCACCCGGAGAACGCGGAGGGCGTGGAGATCCCGTCGGCACGCGAGGCGGTGGAGATCACGATCACGAAGGCCCCGGAGCCGGCGGAGACGCCGGAGGCGCCTGAGGCGTAGCCGGAGGCGCCCCCCGTTGTGGGCAATCGTTCCGCTGGGGCGATGGGGGTCCCCCCTGCTCGAGCGAAGCCGAGAGCTTGGGGGAGGGTGGGCACAACGGACCCGCGCCCTGCCGGCGCCAGAGGCTTCCGATCCTGGACCCGCACCTCGTGCACAGCGCACTGGGGGTGCGGGTCCAGGCGCGGAACGCGGAGGCGCCGCTGAAGGGCGCCGTCCCGTGTGCCCACCCGTCCCGCCCTGCGGGACGATTGCCCACACGGGCGGGGCGAGGGCCCACACGGGCGGCGCGAGGGCCCACACGGGCGGCGCGAGGGCCCACACGGCGGGGGCGCCGGGCCGGGCACCCCCGGACAACCGGGACAATGGCCCCGTGCTCCACGAATTGTTCACCCCCTCCGTCCAACACGCCCTCGACCTCGTCGGCATCTTCGTCTTCGCCATCTCCGGCGCCCTCCTCGCCGTCCGCAAGAACTTCGACGTCTTCGGCATCGCCGTCCTCGCCGAGGTCACCGCCCTCGGCGGCGGTCTCTTCCGCGACCTGGTCATCGGCGCCGTACCCCCGGCCGCGTTCACCGATCTCGGCTACTTCCTGATGCCGCTGGTCGCGGCGGGCCTCGTCTTCTTCCTGCACCCGGAGGTCGAGCGCACCCAGACCGCCGTGAACGTGTTCGACGCGGCCGGTCTCGGCCTGTTCTGTGTGACGGGGACGACGAAGGCGTACGACTACGGCCTCGGCCTCACCTCCTCCGCCGTCCTCGGCCTCGCGACCGCCGTCGGCGGCGGTGTGCTGCGGGACGTGCTCGCGAACGAGGTGCCGTCGCTGCTGCGCTGGGACCGGGACCTGTACGCCGTCCCGGCGATCGTGGGCGCGACGATGGTCGTGCTGTGCATCCGGTTCGACGTGCTCAACGCGTTCACGAGCGGCGCCGCCGTCCTGACCGCCTTCGTACTCCGCCTGCTCGCGATGCGCTTCCACTGGCGCGCGCCCCGCGCCTGGAACCGCCGTTCCTCCGCGCGCGAGGAGCCGGAAAAAGCTACCGCTCAGTAGCAAGCTGCGGTACCGTCGGAAACATGAGCACGAGCACCGAGACGGCGATCAGCACGGCGTACGAGTTCGACCGCGACACCGCCGTCACCCTCCGGGAACCCGGCGTCTACGACGCCGACCTCTCCGCCGGCTGGACGATCATCCACGCCGTGAACGGCGGCTACCTCCTCGCCCTGCTCGGCCGCGCCCTCGGCGACCACCTGCCGCACCCCGACCCGTTCACGATCTCGGCGCACTACCTGACGCCGTCCGTGCCGGGCCCGGCGGTGATCCGCACGGAGACCGTCCGGACGGGCCGGACCCTCTCCACGGGCACGGCGTCCCTCTTCCAGTACGCCGAGGACGGCACCGAGGTGGAGCGCATCCGCGTCCTCGCCTCGTACGGAGACCTCGACGCCCTCGCGGACGACGTCCGCACCACCGCGACGCCGCCGGCGATGGCCCCGATCGAGAACTGCTTCAGCGCCGCCGACAACCCGGCGCCCAGGATCCCCGGCTCCTCGGCGATCGCGGACCGGCTCGACCTCCGGCTCGACCCGTCCTGCGTGGGCTGGGCGGTCGGCGCGCCGTCCGGGAAGGGCGAGATGCGCGCCTGGTTCGGTCTGGCGGACGGCCGCGAGCCCGACGCCCTGTCGCTGCTCCTCGCGGTCGACGCCCTGCCGCCGACGTCCTTCGAACTGGGCCTCCAGGGCTGGACGCCGACGGTCGAACTCACCACCCACGTCCGCTGCCGCCCGGCCCCCGGCCCGCTCCGGGTCTCCATCACCACCCGCAACCTCGCGGGCGGCTTCCTGGAGGAGGACGCGGAGGTCTGGGACACGGCGAACCGCCTGGTCGCCCAGTCCCGCCAACTGGCCCGAGCCCCCCGCGCCTGAGGCGGGCGCCGCACGTTTCGCGGCTGAGAACCGCCCCCGGCGGCAGGCTTGAACGGGCCGGGCGCCGGGCGTCGCAGCCTGGGCTCGTAGAATCGACCCACCATGGCTTACCTCGACCACGCCGCGACCACGCCCATGCTGCCCGAGGCGATCGAGGCGATGACCGCCCAGCTCGCCGTCACGGGCAACGCCTCCTCCCTGCACGCCGCCGGCCGCCGAGCCCGGCGGACCGTCGAGGAGGGGCGCGAGACGCTCGCCGCCGCGCTCGGCGCGCGGCCGAGCGAGGTCGTCTTCACCTCCGGCGGCACGGAGGCGGACAACCTCGCCGTGAAGGGCCTGTACTGGTCCCGCCGCGACGCCGACCCCCGCCGTAACCGCGTCCTGTCCAGCCCGGTCGAGCACCACGCCGTCCTGGACGCCGTCGACTGGCTGGCCACGCACGAGGGCGCCCAGGTCGAGTACCTGCCCGTCGACCGCCATGGCCGGGTCCACCCGGACGCGCTCCGCGAGGCGATCGCCCGCGACCCGGAGTCCGTCGCCCTGGCCACCGTCATGTGGGCGAACAACGAGATCGGCACGATCATGCCGGTCCGCGAACTCGCTGATGTTGCTGCCGAGTTCGGCGTCCCCCTGCACGCGGACGCCGTCCAGGCCGTGGGTCAGGTTCCGGTCGACTTCGCCGCCTCCGGGCTCGCCGCGATGACCGTCTCCGGTCACAAGATCGGCGGCCCGTACGGCATCGGCGCCCTGCTCCTGGGCCGCGAGTACACCCCCGTACCGGTCCTGCACGGCGGCGGCCAGGAGCGGCACGTCCGCTCCGGCACCCTCGACGTGCCCGCCGTCGCCGCGTTCGCCGTCGCCGCGCGGCTCGCAGCCGAGGGGCAGGAGGAGTTCGCCCGCGAGGTCGGCGCCCTGCGCGACGAGCTCGTCGCCGCCGTCCGGGCGCTCGTCCCCGACGCGATCCTCGGCGGCGACCCCGTCGAGCGGCTCCCCGCCAACGCCCACTTCACGTTCCCCGGCTGCGAGGGCGACTCGCTGCTCCTGCTGCTCGACGCGGCCGGCATCGCCTGCTCCACCGGCTCCGCCTGCACCGCCGGCATTGCCCAGCCCAGCCACGTCCTGCTCGCCACCGGCACCGACCCGGACCTGGCCCGGGGCACCCTGCGCTTCTCGCTCGGCCACACCTCCACCAAGGAGGACGTGGCGGCGGTCGCGGAGGCGATCGGCCCGGCCGTGGAGCGGGCGAGGACCGCCGGCCTCAGCTGAGCGAACGCCAGGCCTCGACCGACCGCCGGGGGCCGAGCCCAGGCCCCAGGCCCCCAGGCCCCCAGGCCTCCGGCCCCCAGGCCCCCCGGCCCCCAGGCCCAGGCCCCCAGGCCCAGGCCCCCGGGCGGCCCCGACCCTCGGGCCCCGACCCCCGGGCCTCAGGCCCCGGCCCCCGGGCCTCAGGCCCCGGCCCCCGCCCCCTCGGGCCCCGCGCCTCAGCCGATGGCCGTCCGCGCCTTCCGTACCAGACCCATGTACCGGTCCCAGTCCCAGGAGGGACCGGGATCGGTGTGGTCCGTGCCCGGGACCTCCACGTGCCCGATGATGTGCTCCCGGTCCACGGGTATCCCGTACCGCGCGCATATGTCGGCCGTGAGCCGCGCCGAGCCCTCGTACATCGCCGCCGTGAAGTCCTGCGGCCGGTCGACGAAGCCCTCGTGCTCGATGCCGATGCTCCGCTCGTTCATGTCGCGGTTCCCGGCGTGGAAGGCGACGTCGAGCTCGCGGATCATCTGCGCCACATGACCGTCCTTGCGGACCACGTAGTGCGCGGCGGCCCCGTGCCCGGGGTCCTTGAAGACCTTCAGGGCGCTCGCGTAGCTGCCCTGGACGACATGGATCACGACCCGGTCGATCACGTAGTCGTCCGGCCGGTCGGCCCGCCGCCAGTTCGCCCGCGACGCCGACGTCCACTCGGCGCCCTTGTGGTCGAGCTCCCCCTCGACCCGGTCCTTCTCCATCCCCGGCAGCCGCCACCACAGGCGCCCCAGCTCGTCCCCGGCCAGCGCGACCGTGCCCACCGCGGCGGCAGCGCCGCCGATCAGCAAGGCCCGCCGCCCCACCCGACGACCGCCCGCCCCGCCTGCCGTGCCCTTCGACTCACTCCCCATGTCACGGAGAACGCCGACGACCGCGACCGCGGTTCCCGGAGCCCCGTACCCTGGGGGGGCTATGACTAAGACTCTCCGTGTTCTCGCCGCCATGTCGGGCGGAGTGGACTCCGCCGTCGCCGCCGCCCGCGCCGCCGAAGCCGGCCACGACGTCACCGGCGTGCACCTGGCCCTCTCCGCGAACCCGCAGTCGTTCCGTACCGGAGCACGCGGCTGCTGCACGATCGAGGACTCGCGCGACGCGCGCCGGGCGGCCGACGTCATCGGCATCCCCTTCTACGTGTGGGACCTCGCCGAGCGATTCCGCGAGGACGTCGTCGACGACTTCGTCGCGGAGTACGAGGCGGGCCGCACCCCCAACCCGTGCCTGCGCTGCAACGAGAAGATCAAGTTCGCGGCGCTCCTCGACAAGGCGCTCGCCCTCGGCTTCGACGCGGTCTGCACCGGTCACTACGCCACCGTCGTCCTGAACGGGGACGGCACCCGCGAGCTGCACCGGGCCTCGGACATGGCCAAGGACCAGTCGTACGTCCTCGGCGTCCTCGACGAGAAGCAGCTCGCGCACGCGATGTTCCCGCTCGGCGACACCCTCACCACCAAGGAAGAGATCCGCGCGGAGGCCGAGCGGCGCGGGCTCGCGGTCGCGAAGAAGCCCGACAGCCACGACATCTGCTTCATCGCCGACGGCGACACCCAGGGCTTCCTCGCCGCCCGCCTGGGCAAGGCGGAGGGCGACATCGTCGACGAGGCCGGGACGAAGATCGGCAGTCACGAGGGCGCGTACGGCTTCACCATCGGCCAGCGCAAGGGCCTGCGGATCGGCCACCCGGCCGCGGACGGCAAGCCCCGCTACGTCCTCGACATCTCGCCCGTGAACAACACCGTGACCGTCGGCCCCGCCGAGGCCCTCGACGTCACCGCCCTCACCGCGATCAAGCCCCGCTGGTGCGGCACCGCCCCCGAGGGCCCCGGCCGCTACACGGCCCAGCTCCGCGCCCACGGCGGCGAGACGCCGGTGAGCGCGGCGATGGAGGACGGCGAGCTGAGGGTCGTCTTCGACGAGCCGGTCCGCGGCGTCGCCCCGGGCCAGGCGATCGTCCTGTACGACGGCACGCGCGTGGTGGGCTCGGCGACGATCGCGACGACGGCGCGCCGCACGGCGGCGACCGCGTAGACGCACGGCGGCGACCCCCTAGCCCTCCTCCAGGAACTCCTCCAGGACCGGTGCCAGGACGTGCGGGGCCACCTCGTGCGTCTGGCCCGTCAGGGTGCGGTGCCGGGCCCGGGGGAGTGCCGCCGTCAGGGCGCGGGCCGCGTGCCGGGTCGCCGCCGGGCTCGCGCCCCCGTCGACGACGAGCACGCGCGCGTGGACCGCGGAGACGAGCCCGTCCGCGAGCGGCTCCGGCTCGTACACCGACACCGTGTCCACCGGGAGCCCGGCCGCGGCCCCGGCGAGCGCGAGGACACCGCCCGTCTCCGTGCCGTGCACCGCCGCCCCGGGACCCGCCGCCTCCAGGACGGCCGCCAGGTCCTCGATCTCCCGCTCCACCGCGGCCGTCCCGCGCCGCTCGTACGTCACGACGGAGAAGCGCCGGGCGAGCAGCCCGGCGAGCGCCCGCCCGCTCCCGCCGGCGCCGCCGACCAGCACGACGGCCCGCCCGTCGCCGTACCGCTCGTACGCGATCTCCGTACCGTCCCGCGACACGACCCGGTCCCTGCTCATCTCGTCCATGGCAGTGCAGACCGGAGCCCCCGGCGGAACTCATCGCCGCCCGCCGGACTTTCTTCGCGACCCCCTGCGGCGACCCCCTACGGTGGGGCCATGAACATCTGCGTCTTCCTGTCCGCCGCGGACCTCGACGAGCGGTACACGGCCCCCGCCCGCGACTTCGCCACGCTCCTCGGCAAGGCCGGCCACACCCTCGTCTGGGGCGGCTCCGACACCGGCCTCATGAAGGTCGTCGCGGACGGCGTGCAGGAGGCGGGCGGCCGGCTCGTCGGCGTCTCCGTCGACTTCCTCGCCCACAAGGCCCGCCCGAACGCCGACGAGATGGTCGTCGCCGGCGACCTCGCCGAGCGCAAGGCGCTGCTCCTCGCCAAGTCCGACGCGATCGTGGTCATGGTCGGCGGCACGGGCACCCTCGACGAGGCCACCGAGATCCTGGAGCTGAAGAAGCACGGCAAGCACGCCAAGCCGGTCGTCCTCCTCAACACGGCCGGTTTCTACGACGGCCTGAAGACCCAGTTCCAGCGCATGGACGCCGAGGGCTTCCTCCCCCGCCCGCTGACCGAGCTCGTCTTCTTCGCCGACGACGGCCCGACGGCCCTCGCCCACCTGGAGGCGGAGATCGCCTCCCGCTGATGCGAGCATGGTGCGCATGGCTACACATGTGATCACCGGAGCGGGTTCCGGCATCGGCGCGGCCGTCGCGCGCCGCCTTCACGCGCGCGGGGACGAGCTCGTGCTGCACGTGCGCGACGCGGGGCGGGCCAAGGAGCTCGCCGCGCGGTTCCCCGGTGCGCGGACGCTCGTCGGGGACCTCGCCGACCCGGACCGGCTGTCCTGGGCGTTCTCGCACCAGAGCCTGCCCGACCGGGTGGACTCCCTGCTGCACATCGCGGGGGTCGTCGACCTCGGGCCGATCGGGGAGCTGACCCCGAAGACCTGGCACCACCAGCTGAACGTCAACCTGGTCGCCCCGGCCGAGCTGACCCGGCACTTCCTGCCCCAGCTGCGGGTCTCCCAGGGCCACGTCGTCTTCGTGAACTCGGGCGCCGGGCTCAACGCGCACGCCGAGTGGGGCGCGTACGCCGCGTCCAAGCACGGCCTCAAGGCGCTCGCGGACTCCCTGCGGCACGAGGAGCACGCGAACGGCGTGCGGGTGACCTCGGTCTACCCGGGCCGCACCGCCAGCCCCATGCAGGCGAAGGTCCACCAGCAGGAGGGCAAGGAGTACGACCCGTCGAAGTGGATCGACCCCGAGTCCGTCGCGACGGCGATCATCACCGCCATCGACCTGCCGCGCGACGCGGAGATCAACGACCTCACCGTGCGCCCGGGGCGATAGGGCATGGACGAGATCAAGCTCTGGGGGCCGGCCACCGGCGTCGGCTCCCTGCCCGGCGGCGACGCCCGCGAGGCGGCGAAGACGGCCACCGGGTCCTTCGAGGACTTCCCGTTCCTTCCCGAACTGCCCGCGCGCGGGCCCGGCGCCGACATGATCGGCCGGACGATCGGCATGCTCGTCGACCTGTACGCGCACGTGGAGCCGAGCGGCTGGCGGATCAGCGACCGGCCGGGCCGCGACACCAAGCGGGCCCGCTCCTGGCTCGGCGAGGACCTGGACGCCCTGGAGGAGTTCACCCAGGGGTACGAGGGTCCGCTCAAGGTCCAGGCCGTCGGTCCGTGGACGCTCGCCGCGGCCCTGGAGCTGCGCGGCGGCGAGGCCGCCCTCGGCGACGCGGGCGCGTGCCGCGACCTGGCCGGCTCGCTCGCGGAGGGCCTCCACACGCACCTCGCGGAGCTCAAGAAGCGCGTCCCGGGCGCGCGGATCGTCCTCCAGCTCGACGAGCCCTCGCTCATCTCCGTCCTGCGCGGGCAGATCCGTACGGCCAGCGGCTACCGCACCCACCGGGCCGTCGACCGGCAGGTCGTGGAGAGCGCCCTGCGGGACGTCATGGCCGTCCACGACGGGCCGGTGATCGTCCATTCCTGCGCGTCCGACGTGCCGTTCGCGCTGCTGCGCCGTGCCGGGGCCGCGGGCATCTCGTTCGATTTCTCGCTCCTCACCGAACGTGACGAGGAGCCGATCGGCGAGGCCGTGGAGGCCGGGACGAAGCTCTTCGCCGGTGTGGTGCCGTCCACCGACACCGCATTGTCGGACCCGGGCGGTAGCGTCATGGGTGTCAGGACGCTGTGGCGCAGGCTGGGGCTGAATCCGGGGACTCTCGCGGAGTCCGTCGTGGTCACGCCCTCGTGCGGACTCGCGGGTGCTTCGCCCGCGTATGCCCGGGCGGCGCTCGCCCACTGCGTCAGAGCGGCGCGGTCGCTCGCGGACAACCCTGAGTAACGGGAGGACGAAACGGTGGCAGTCGAACAGGGGGCCCTGCCCGCCGAGGCACGGGAGAAGCACGCCGAGCTGGCCGAGCAGGTCGAGGAGCACCGCTTCCGGTACTACGTGAAGGACCAGCCGGTCATCAGCGACGGCGAGTTCGACAAGCTCCTGCGCGCGCTCGAAGCGCTGGAGGAGGAGTACCCGGAGCTGCGGACGCCGGACTCGCCGACCCAGAAGGTGGCCGGGCAGTACGAGACCGAGTTCACGTCCGTCGAGCACCGGGAGCGCATGCTCTCCCTGGACAACGCCTTCGACGACGAGGAGCTCGTCACCTGGGCCGAGCGGGTCGCGCGGGACGTCGGCACCCCCGACTACCACTACCTGTGCGAGTTGAAGGTCGACGGCCTCGCGGTCAACCTCACGTACGAGTACGGGCGGCTGACCCGGGCCGCCACCCGCGGCGACGGCCGCACCGGCGAGGACATCACGCCCAACGTCCGGACGATCGCCGACATCCCGGACCGCCTCAAGGGCGACCGCGTCCCGGAGCTCGTGGAGATCCGCGGCGAGGTCTACTTCCCGATGGAGGGCTTCGAGGCGCTCAACGCCCGCCTGGTCGAGGCCGGGGACAAGCCCTTCGCCAACCCGCGCAACGCGGCGGCCGGTTCGCTCCGGCAGAAGGACCCGAAGGTCACCGCCTCCCGCCCGCTCCACATGGTGGTGCACGGCATCGGCGCCCGCGAGGGCTTCGAGATCTCCCGCCTCTCGGAGACGTACGAGCTGCTGCACGAGTGGGGCCTGCCCACCGCCCGGCACAACAAGGTCGTCGACTCGCTCGCCGGTGTACGGGAGTTCATCGCGTACTTCGGGGAGAACCGTCACTCCGTCGAGCACGAGATCGACGGGGTCGTCGTCAAGCTCGACGAGATCCCGCTCCAGGGCCGCCTCGGCTCCACGGCGCGCGCCCCGCGCTGGGCGATCGCCTGGAAGTACGCGCCGGAGGAGGTCAACACCAAGCTGATCGACATCAAGGTCGGCGTCGGCCGCACCGGCCGCGTCACCCCGTACGCCCAGGTCGAGCCGGTGACGGTGGCCGGCTCCGAGGTCGAGTTCGCGACCCTCCACAACCAGGAGGTCGTGAAGGCCAAGGGCGTGCTGATCGGCGACACCGTCGTGCTGCGCAAGGCCGGCGACGTCATCCCGGAGATCCTCGGGCCGGTCGCCGACCTGCGGGACGGCACCGAGCGGGAGTTCGTGATGCCCGCCGAGTGCCCGGAGTGCGGGACGCCGTTGAAGGCGATGAAGGAGGGCGACATCGACCTCCGCTGCCCGAACGCCCGGACGTGCCCGGCGCAGCTGCGTGAACGTCTCTTCTTCCTCGCCGGACGGCAGTGCCTCGACATCGAGAACTTCGGCGCGGTGGCCGCCGCCGCCCTGACCCGCCCCCTGGAGCCCGCCGAGCCGCCGCTCGTGGACGAGGGCGACCTCTTCGACCTCACCATCGAGCAGCTGCTGCCCATCAAGGCGTACGTCCTCGACCCGGACAGCGGGCTGCCCAGGCGCGACCCGAAGACCGGCGAGGAGAAGATCGTCACGGTCTTCGCCAACCAGAAGGGCGAGCCGAAGAAGAACGCGCTCGCGATGCTGGAGAACATCGCGGCGGCGAAGACCCGTCCGCTGGCCCGCTTCATCAACGGGCTCTCCATCCGGCACGTGGGGCCGGTCGCGGCCGAGGCGCTGGCCCGTGAGTTCCGCTCCCTGGAGCGGATCGAGCAGGCGAGCGAGGAGGAGCTGGCGGCCGTCGACGGCGTCGGCGGGATCATCGCGACCGCCGTGAAGCAGTGGTTCTCCGAGGAGTGGCACCGCGAGATCGTGCGCAAGTGGCGCGCCGCCGGGGTCGCCCTGGAGGACGAGGGCGCCGGGGAGGACGAGGGGCCGCGTCCGCTGGAAGGTCTCACCGTCGTGGTGACCGGCACCCTGGAGAAGTTCACCAGGGATGGCGCAAAAGAATCGCTCCAAGCGCTCGGAGCGAAGGTGACCGGTTCCGTTTCGAAGAAGACCAGCTTTGTGGTGGTCGGTGAAAACCCTGGTTCGAAGTACGACAAGGCGATGCAGCTGAAGGTTCCGGTTCTGGACGAGGAAGGCTTCTCCGTCCTGCTCGAACAGGGGCCGGAGGCAGCTCGGGAGGCCGCGGTACCCGTCGCCGGATAGCCTCCCGGCCCGGCGCGGAAGCTCACCCGTTCGGCGCATACCAGATCGTTAGGGGTGGGCTGGTCGCATTCGGGCAAGAGAGGGAGAGCGCTGCCCGTCGGAGCCCTCGGCGGCCTAGTGTGGTGACCGTGCGTCCAGTCCTGCACGCCCGCGCGAGGGCTCTGCCGGTCATGGCGTCAGGACATCGGCCCCGTGGTACCAGGAGCGGCCGCCCGACAGCGGCCGCACGCCGGACGACGTACGGCCGGACGACGGACGGCCGCGTCACCGCGGCCCATCGCACACCGACGGCACCGCCGCCTGTGAGAGGGACGGGAATGGAACCGACCGAGAGCGCCGCCCAGGTCCCACGGCCGCACGGCCGTGTGGTCGCCCTGGGCTTCCCCTCCCGGCTGTCAGCAGCCGTGGTGGGCATCGCCGCCGTCGTGCTCGTCGCCGGGCTCCAGCGAGCCCTGAGCGAGGGCCACGGCCTCTTCCCCGGCGGCGTCGCCGGCTGGTCCCTCGCCGTCCTCACCGGCCTCATCGTCGGCCACCTGGTCGCCCTCGGCCGGGACCGCTGGTGGGGCGGCACCGGCTCCGGCGCCGCCCTCACCCTCGCCGTCCTCCTGCTGTACGGCTGGGTGCCCGCCGGACTCGTCTCGCTGACCGTCGTCGCCCTCGTCGGCGCCGCCCGCCGGCACCGCTGGCGCCAGGGCCTCCTGCACGGCGCCGCCGACATCCTCGGGGTCGGCGCCGCCGCCCTCGTCCTCGCCGCCTTCGGAGACGTACCGACCGTCGGCCGGCCCTGGCAACCGCTCGACTGGACCATCGGGGACGTCCCGGAAGTCGTCCTCGCCGCGGGCCTCTACCTCGTGGTCACCCGCCTCCTCCTGTGGTACACGCTGGCCCCCCAGGGCCGCGGACTGCCCACCATGGCCCGCACCGCACTCCTCAGGCAGGGCCTCGTCGCCGTCGCCCTGCTCGGCATCGCCCCCCTCATCTGCGTCGTCGCCGCCACCCGGCCGATCGTCCTGCCGCTCTTCGCCGTCCCCCTCATCGCCCTCGACTCCACCCTCTGGATCGCCCGCGCCCGCGCCGAGGAACAGCTCCGCGACCCGCTCACCGGGCTCCCCAACCGCCAGTGGCTCCTGGAGCGGGCCTGGACCGCCCTGGAGGAGGCCGAAGGCGAAGGGGCCCGATCCGCCCTCGTCCTCATCGACCTCGACCGCTTCCGCTCGGTCAACGACACCCTCGGGCACCTCGCCGGCGACCGGCTGCTCCTCCAGATCGCCGAGCGGCTCCGCCTCGCCCTGCCCCGCGGCGCCGAGGCCGCCCGGCTCGGCGGCGACGAGTTCGCCGTCCTGCTGCCGACCGCCGACTCCACCACCAGCGCCCAGCGCGTCGCCCGCCACCTCGTCGCCGAGCTGTCCTCCCCGCTCGACCTCGACGGGCTCACCCTCGTCCTGGAGGCCAGCGCCGGCGTCGCCGTCTTCCCCGACCACGCCCTCGACGCCGAGGGCCTGCTGCGCCGCGCCGACGTCGCCATGTACCAGGCCAAGCGCGACCGCACCGGCGTCGAGGTCTACGAGTCCAAGCGCGACTCCAACACCCCCGACCGGCTCGGCCTCCTCGGCGACCTCCGCCGCGCCCTCGACGCCGGCGAGGTCGAACTCCACTACCAGCCCAAGGTCCGCTTCGACGGCCAGGTCGCCGGCCTTGAGGCGCTCGTCCGCTGGGTGCACCCCGAGCGCGGCAAGGTCCCGCCGGACGAGTTCATCGCCATCGCCGAGTCCTCCGGCCTGATGCCGCACCTCACCGAGTACGTCCTGGAGACCGCGCTCGCCCAGGTCGCCCGCTGGCGCGCCCAGGGCCTCAACGTCCCGGTCGCCGTGAACGTCTCGCCGCGCGACGTCCACACCCCCGGCTTCGCAGGCGCCGTCGCCGCCCGCCTCGCCCGCCACGGCGTCCCGGCCGGCGCCCTCCAGCTGGAGATAACGGAGCACGTGCTCCTTGAGGACCCCCAGCGGGCCGCCGACACGCTGAACGGCCTCACCGGCCACGGCGTGAAGATGTCCCTCGACGACTTCGGCACCGGCTACTCCTCCCTCGTCCATCTGCGCCGTCTGCCCGTCAGCGAACTGAAGATCGACCGCTCGTTCGTGGCGCGGCTCGCCGTCGACACCGAGGACGCCGAGATCGTCCGCTGCACCGTCGACCTCGCCCACTCGCTCGGCCTCCTCGTCGTCGCCGAGGGAGTCGAGGACGACGAGACCTGGGAGCGCCTGCGGGACCTGGGCTGCGACGCCGTCCAGGGCTGGCTGGTCGCCGCCGCGATGCCGCCCGGCGAGGCCACCGCCTGGCTCCTGGCCCGCGGCGAGCACGGCTGGCGCCGCCCCGCGGACATCGCGGCCGAGGTCGACCTGGACCACCCGTCGGGGCAGGTCGTGCAGTGACGCCGCCCCTCCCGGGGCAAACCGTTTCACGGGCAGTGGCAGCGGCCCCATAGGATTGGGCCGACACCATCTGACTCACCCCGTGAGGATCCGCATGCCTGGCATCACGCGCGAGGAGGTCGCCCACCTCGCACGGCTGGCACGTCTGGAGCTGAAGAGCGCGGAGCTCGATCACTTCGCCGGTCAGCTCGACGACATCATCGGCGCGGTCGCCCGCGTCTCCGAGGTCGCCGACCAAGACGTACCCCCGACCTCCCACCCGCTGCCGCTGACCAATGTCATGCGCGCGGACGAGGTCCGTCCGTCGCTCACCCCCGAGCAGGCGCTCTCCGGCGCCCCCGCCCAGGAGCAGCAGCGTTTCAAGGTGCCGCAGATCCTGGGGGAGGACTAAGAAGTCATGACGGACAACACCATCATCAAGCTCACCGCGGCCGAGATCGCCGGGAAGATCGCCGCCGGCGAGCTGACCGCCGTCGAGGTCACCGAGGCCCACCTCGCCCGCATCGAGGCCGTCGACGAGAAGGTCCACGCCTTCCTGCACGTCGACCGCGAGGGCGCCCTCGCCCAGGCCCGTGCCGTCGACGAGAAGCGCGCCCGCGGCGAGAAGCTCGGCCCGCTCGCCGGTGTGCCGCTCGCGCTCAAGGACATCTTCACCACCGTCGGCATGCCGACCACCGTGGGCTCGAAGATCCTCGAGGGCTGGATGCCGCCGTACGACGCGACCCTGGTCAAGAACCTCAAGGCCGCCGACGTCGTCATCCTCGGCAAGACCAACATGGACGAGTTCGCGATGGGCTCCTCCACGGAGAACAGCGCCTACGGCCCGACCGGCAACCCCTGGGACCTCACCCGGATCCCCGGCGGCTCCGGCGGCGGCTCCTCGGCCGCCCTCGCCGCGTACGAGGCCCCGCTCGCCATCGGCACGGACACCGGCGGCTCCATCCGCCAGCCCGCCGCCGTCACCGGCACCGTCGGCGTCAAGCCGACCTACGGCGGCGTCTCCCGCTTCGGCATGGTCGCCTTCTCCTCCTCCCTCGACCAGGGCGGCCCCTGCGCCCGCACGGTCCTGGACGCGGCCCTCCTGCACGAGGCGATCGCCGGGCACGACCCGCTCGACTCGACCTCCATCGACGCCCCGGTCCCGCCGGTCGTCGAGGCGGCGCGCAACGGCTCGGTCGCCGGCATGCGCGTCGGCATCGTCAAGCAGTTCCGCGGCGAGGGCTACCAGGCCGGTGTCGTGCAGCGCTTCGACGAGTCCGTCGAGCTGCTCAAGTCGCTGGGCGCCGAGATCGTCGAGCTGGACTGCCCGACCTTCGACCTGGCCCTGTCGGCGTACTACCTGATCGCGCCGTCGGAGTGCTCCTCCAACCTGGCCCGCTTCGACGCCATGCGCTACGGCCTGCGGGTCGGCGACGACGGCACGCGGTCCGCCGAGGACGTCACCGCCCTCACCCGTGAGGCCGGCTTCGGCGACGAGGTCAAGCGCCGCGTCATCCTCGGTACGTACGCGCTGAGCTCCGGCTACTACGACGCGTACTACGGGTCGGCGCAGAAGGTCCGCACCCTCATCACCCGCGAGTTCGAGCAGGCCTTCGAGGAGGTGGACGTCATCGTCTCCCCGACGACCCCCACCACCGCCTTCGCGATCGGCGAGCGCGCCGACGACCCGATGGCGATGTACCTCGCGGACCTGTGCACCATCCCGACCAACCTGGCCGGCAACGCCGCCATGTCGCTGCCCTGCGGCCTGGCGCCCGAGGACGGTCTGCCGGTCGGTCTGCAGATCATCGCCCCCGCCATGAAGGACGACCGGCTGTACAAGGTCGGCGCCGCCGTCGAGGCCGCCTTCGTGGAAAAGTGGGGTCATCCCCTGCTTGAGGAGGCTCCGTCGCTGTGAGTTCCACGAGTTCCACCAGTGCACTGCAGAAGGCCAAGGGCTTCAAGAAGTCCAAGACCGGCACGTACCTGTCCATGGGTACCACCGCGTTCGGCGCCGTCGCCGTGACGAAGCAGATCAAGAAGGCCCGCGCCGAGCACGACACGCTCAAGCTCGTCGACGCCGTCGTGTCCGCCGCCGCCATCGTCACCGGCCTCGCCATCCTGTACCGCGAGCTGAAGCGGCTCGGCGACGACGACGTCCTGCTGGGCTGAGAGGGAAGTTCCACCGTGACTGTCACTGAACTGCTGTCGTACGAAGCGGCGCTCGCCGAGTACGACCCCGTCATGGGCCTTGAGGTCCATGTCGAGCTCGGCACCAAGACGAAGATGTTCTGCGGCTGCTCGACCGAGCTGGGCGCCGAGCCCAACTCGCAGACCTGCCCGACCTGCCTCGGCCTGCCCGGCTCCCTGCCGGTGGTCAACGCGATCGGCGTCGAGTCCGCGATCAAGATCGGCCTCGCGCTGAACTGCGAGATCGCCGAGTGGTGCCGCTTCGCCCGGAAGAACTACTTCTATCCGGACATGCCGAAGAACTTCCAGACCTCCCAGTACGACGAGCCGATCGCCTTCAACGGCTACCTGGACGTCCAGCTGGAGGACGGCGAGGTCTTCCGCGTGGAGATCGAGCGCGCCCACATGGAGGAGGACACCGGCAAGTCCACCCACATCGGTGGCGCGACCGGCCGCATCCACGGCGCCTCGCACTCGCTGCTCGACTACAACCGGGCCGGCATCCCGCTCATCGAGATCGTCACCAAGCCGATCGAGGGCGCGGGCGAGCGGGCCCCCGAGGTCGCCAAGGCGTACGTCGCCGAGCTGCGCGAGCTGATCCGCGCCCTGGGCGTCTCCGAGGCGCGCATGGACAAGGGCCAGATGCGCTGCGACGTGAACCTGTCGCTGCGCCGCAACGGCACCAAGGCCTTCGGCACCCGCTCGGAGACGAAGAACGTCAACTCGCTCCGCTCGGTGGAGCGCGCGGCGCGCTTCGAGATCCAGCGCCACGCGGCCGTCCTCACCTCCGGCGGGACGATCATCCAGGAGACCCGTCACTTCCACGAGGACGACGGCTCCACCACCTCCGGCCGCATCAAGGACAACGCCGAGGACTACCGGTACTTCCCGGAGCCCGACCTCGTCCCCGTCGCCCCGGCCCGCGCGTGGGTCGAGGAGCTGCGCGCCGGCCTGCCCGAGCTGCCGCGCGTGCGCCGCAACCGCCTCCGCGAGGAGTGGGGCGTCTCCGAGCAGGAGATGCAGTCCATCCTCAACGCGGGCGCGGTCGACGCGATCGTCGCCACCACCGAGGCGGGCGCCGACGCGGCGTCGGCCCGCAAGTGGTGGATGGGCGAGCTCGCCCGTAACGCCAACGAGAAGGGCGTCTCCCTGGAGGAGCTGCCCATCACCCCGGCGGACGTGGCCCGCGTGTCGGCCCTGGTCGCCGGCGGCGACCTGAACGACAAGCTGGCCCGTCAGGTCATCGAGGGCGTCCTCGCCGACGAGGGCACCCCGGACGAGGTCGTCGAGAAGCGCGGCCTCAAGGTCGTCTCGGACGACTCCGCGCTCGGCGCGGCCGTCGACGAGGCCATCGCGGGCAACGCGGGCATCGCCGACAAGATCCGCGGCGGCAAGGTCGCCGCGGTCGGCGCCCTGGTCGGCGCGGTCATGAAGGCCACCCGAGGCCAGGCGGACGCGGCGAAGGTCAAGGACCTGATCCTGGAGAAGCTGGGCGTCAGCGAGGGCTGATCCTCTTCTCGTACGCGTATGACGGCGGCCCCGCACCGGAGTTCCGGTGCGGGGCCGCTGCGCGTCGTACGGCGTGCGTCCACGTGGCCGGGGGCGGCGTCGGCGTTAGGGTGAGGGGCCGGTGCAGGCGTGCGGAGACACGAGGAGCAGAGCCCAGGATGATCACCCAGATCCGGATCGACGGCTTCAAGTCGTTCCGCCATTTCAGCCTCGACGTGCCGCCGACGCTGATCATGCTGGGTGCGAACGGGGCGGGGAAGTCGAACCTCTTCGACGCCCTCCGGCTCGTCGCCGGAACCGCGGACCGTGGCTTCGAGGAGACGGTCCGCAAGGACCGGCGACTGGCACCCGTCGACCTGTTCCACCGGAGCAAGGGCGAGGAGCGCCGGGAGCTGACCGTCACGGTCGGATCGCTGGTGGCGAGCGCCTACGGGCCGCTGCCGCTGCGGATCCGGCTCGGTGTGGTGCGCTTCGGGTCGGGCCGGGTGGGGATCGGGAAGGGCCTCGTCTGGGTCAGCAGCCTTGATCAGACCGACTGGATGGACGGCGTCGGCCTGGACGAGGAACAGCGGATTGCTGTGGCGCGGGCACGCGCGGAGTTCGTGGAGCACGAGAGCGAGTTCGTGCCCTTCCACGGGCCCCTGGGCAGCCCGCTGTCCGTCGAGGACGAGGAGGCCGTCAGGTCCGAGGCGAACGACTCCCTCTTCGAGGAGCCGGGCACGGAACTGCGATTGCTGGCCGCGCGGGAATGCGCGTCGTGGGCGCCCTTCCTCCTCGAACCGGAGGCGCTGCGCCGGCCGTCCCCGGCCTTCGTCCCCGGGAGGCTCGCCTCGGACGGCGGGAACCTGGCCGACGTGCTCCACCGCATCGAGGAACGTCCGCCGCTCTGGCGCCGGTTCGTCGCGGACATGGCCGCGCTCGTCGAAGGAGTCGAGGACGTCCGGGTCGTCTACGACGAGCGGCGCCAGGAGTTCGACTTCGAGGTGTACTTCAGCAACACGGGGTGGCTGTCGCCGCCCACTCTGTCGGACGGCACGCTGCGCATGGCGGCCCTGCTCGCGGTGGCCGCCGACCCGGCCTGGCCCGGAGGGATGTGCGTCGAGGAGATCGAGAACGGGATGCACCCCGAGCGCGTCGCCGAGCTCGTGCGCCGGCTGCGGCGCGGTACCGGAGTGACGCCGAAGGCGTCCGCGTACCGGCAGCTCATCGCCACGACCCACTCGCCGGCCCTCCTCGGCGCGCTCAAGCACGACCTGTCCGGCAGCCTCGTCTTCCTGGAGCAGGCGGACCGGGTCGATCCGGCCGACGGGACGATCTCCCGTGCGACCGTGGCCCGGCCGCTGCGGGCCTTCGACCCGGAGCGGGAGCCGGGCGAGAGCGTGTCTCCCGAGCAGGTGGAGCGACTCCTGCGGAAGCTGAACAGGGGCGGGGAATGAGGATCCTGCGGCCCGGTCTGCTCGTCGAGGGCAGTGACGGGCCCTATCTGAAGAGCCTGGTCGAGCGACAGCTCGACGAGCTCGTCCTCGCGGGCAGCTCGCAGACGGTGGACGTGCTCCGCTGCGAGGTCTCCCCGGTCCGGTCGAACGACCGGCCGGACCTCGTCCTGGCGGCGGCCGAGGAGCTCGCGGCCGACTGCGACATCGTCTTCGTCCACGGAGACCAGGACGCCGTGGAGGCCCGCCACAAGCTGGTCGCAGCCCTGGAACAGCGGCGGGCCGCCGCCCCGCGCGCCGGGGTGTCCGTCCCGCTCGTGCCCGTCCTGATGACCGAGTCCTGGATGCTGGCCGACCGGAAGGCCCTGGAGTCGGTGGTGGGTGAACTCGCGGAGTACCCGTATCCCGGGCCCTCGGCGGTGGAGAAGCGGGTCGTGCTCAAAGGTGGCAAGACCAGGCTGACCCCCAAGGAGGTCTGGAAGGCCCTGCTGGGGAGCGACGGGCCTGAGGTGCTGCACGACAGCGCTGAACTGCTCGTGCGCCGTACGGACCTCGCCGTGCTCGCGCAGGTGCCCTCGTACCGGACGTGGTACGAGGACACCGAGCGGGCCCTGCGGGAGCAGCGCTTCCTGTAGGGCCCTACGAGGCCGCCTCGGCGACGAAGTCGCCCCAAGCAGCGGGGGAGACGGTGAAGACGGGGCTGGTCTCGCCGAGCTTGGAGTCCCGGACGTGCACGGCGGCGGGGTGGGCGGCCACCTCGACGCAGTTGCCGCCCTCGTCGCCGCTGTAGCTCGACTTGCGCCAGTCGTAGGCGACTTCGAGGCAGTTCCCACCCTCGCTGCCGCTGTAGCTGGACTTGAACCACGAAAGTGCTGCTGCTGCGCTCATGTCTCTCCTGCCAGGCGTTCCAGCAGGCCCATGGTGTCCTCGGGCGTCAGGGCCTGTGACCGCAGCATTCCATACTTGGCCTGGAGGATGCCGACCTCGTCGGGGTCGTCGATGAGGAAGCTGACCCGCTGCCCCTCGATGTAGGCGACGTGTTCGTGGTCGGGCGTTTCGATGAGGACCAGGGGTCCATTGAGTCCCGCGTGCTTCGTCCGCGTTTTCGGGATGATCTGGAGGGCGAGGAAGGGGAGTTCGGCCAACTCGCGCAGATGGAGGATCTGCCCCCGGAGCACTTCGCGTCCGCCGATCGGCCTTTCCAGGATGGATTCGTCCAGCAGGAAGGACATCATCGGCGGCCACGGCTTCTGCTCGAAGATGGCCTGGCGGTCGAGCCGGTCGAGCATCCGGTCTTCGGCCTCCTGGGCAGTGATCGGCGGATACAGGCAGTCGAAGACCGCGCGGGCGTACTCGGGCGTCTGGAGAAGGCCTGGAACCACCGCGTTCTCGTACGAGCAGATGCTCAGCGCCTGCGCCTCCAGGTCGATGAACTCCTGTACGAACGCCGGGTATCGCTCCTTCTTCGGCGCCTTCGCGACTGCCGTCGCCAGCGCGCCGCGCGTGTTCAGGATCCCGTCCAGCTCACCCGCGAGGCCCAGCCGCAGTGCCCTCCGTCCCTGTTCGATCGAGCCCAGCGTCTCCAGCCCCACGCACGCCTGCGTGGCCAACTGGGGCTGGGTCAGGCCCGCTTGTTTCCGGTAAAGCGCCAGAAGTGCGCCGACGACTTCCCACGAGGGGACCTTCTTCCTGGAGTTCGTGCCGCGTTGCATGAGCGGTGCATTCCCCGCTCCGCACGTACTCGACGCCTTCCTGACCCGTACAAGGAATTTGTACGGCTCGGCCCCCTGGGGTGCAGGGGGCGCGAGGCGTCACCGTGATCGCCATGAGCGACCGACTCCCCCTGTTCCGCGAGGCTTTCTACCGTCGCGAGCGCCGTTCCGTCCCCCTCGCCCGCGACTTCGCCCGCAAGGCGCTGGCCGACTGGGGCCTGGACGCACGTGCGGACGACGTACTGGTGTGCGTGAGCGAGCTCGCGACCAACGCCCTCCTGCACGGCGTCCCGCCCGGCCGGGGCTACCGCCTCCACCTCTACTTGGAGCGCCCGGGCCCGCTCCGTATCGAGGTGCACGACAGCGGGGACGGCACCCCGGCCGTCCGCGAGCCCTCGGGGGAGTCGGGCCGGGGCCTCCTCCTCGTCGAGAGCCTCGCGGACCGCTGGGGCGTGGGTGCGCGCAACCCCGGCAAGATCGTCTGGTGCGAGTTCGCGGCCCCGTGGTCCTAGCCGGCGAGCAGGGCGAGGAGCTGCCGGACCGCCGCCGCCACCGGGACGCCGACCTCGCCGACGAGGGCGGCGACGCCGGCGACGGCGCCCAGGGCCCGGCGGAAGGCGCCGGGCGGTGCCCCGTCGCCCTGGCGGATGGTCTCCAGGGACGTGTCGAGGACCTCGCGGTCCTCGGCGGACACCTGGCCCCTGAGGGTCTCGATCGCCCGGATCACGGCCTCGTAGACGGCCTGCGGGTCCTGCGCGCCGTGCTGGTGGTACTCGATCCGGCCGACGGCCCCGTCGCCGGTCGCTTGGTAGAAGTCGCGCATGTTGGTGATGTTGAAGTCGCCGTTACCGGTCACTGCCCATCCTCCCCACGCTGCCCGCACCGGACGCGTTGTAGAAGTCACGCATGCTGCCGATGTTGTAGGTGGTCATCTGTTTGACGAAGCCGGGGAACGCGGGGTCGTCGATGGCCCGCATGATGTCGCGCACGAGTTCGTGCACCTCGTTGCGGTCCACGCTGGCCAGCAGCGTGCGCGGGTTTCCCGAGGTCTCGATGACCAGCGCGTAGTACGTCCTCGTGAGCAGGACGACGAGCAGCTGGAGGAGGAAGGCCGCCCCGAGCACGCTCGCGGTGACGGTCACCCCCTGGGTGATCAGCTCCCGGTCGCTGCCCGACACCTCGCCGGACTGGGCGACGGCGAGCCCGCCGGCCGCCAGGAGCGCCGTGATCAGGACGTACTTCAGGAAGCGCCCCACGGCCCGCGCCCGTGGGGGTTTGATCCGGACCGTGGTCGCCCGGGCGATGTTCTGCAGGGGGTACGCCTCGGCGCCGATCCACAGCACCCGCTTGCTGACTCTTACCGTGATGACCTTGCGTCTGGCCATACGACTTCCCCTCATGCCGCGCCGTGGCCGTGTGTCGCGCTCAGGATGCTCGCGAACCCCACCCGTCAAACAAGGGAAGGCCGCGATGACGGCCCGAGCTGCCATGTGAGAGGCTCCGCTCCGCTCCGTCGACCGCTGACGGAGCGGGGGAGGGGGCAGGGAATGTCGGTGGAACCCACGGATTACGTCGCCCGGCTGCGCGCGGAGGCGAGCGATCCCGGACGCGCGGAGGCGCTGCGGCGGGACAGGACGGCACGCCGCCGGAAGATCGGGCTCGCGGCCGGTGCCGGGTTGCTGCTGCTCGGCGGGTTCGGGTACGGGCTGACCGAGGTGACGGGGGAGCGGCCGCCGTACGAGCCGTTCGGCGCGCGGGCGGTCCGCGAGGAGGCCTGGCCCCCGGAATGGCCGTACTCGGTCGACATGCCGTTCCGGAACTCGCCCGCGTCCGGCTGGGCGCAGGGGGCCGAAGGGATCGACGTCCCCGCGCCGACGGCGTCCGGCGGGCACACCGCGAAGGAGATCACCGCCGTCCTCGACGAGGTGAAGACCCTGCTCGTCGAGACCGACCTCTCGGAGCGCACTCTGGGCGGCGCCGAGCCGGCGGCGGCGCTCGCCCTGCTCGATCCGCGCGGAGCCGACGACGCTGTGCGCGAGGACATGGTCACCCGCTTCGACCCGGAAGAGGTGTACCTGCACAAGACCACCGGCATCAGGACGCGCGGCACGATGACCTACGAGGTCTCGGCGGCGGGGGAGCTGGTGGTGCACGCCGACTACACCTTCGTCTACCCGCTCGTGCGGGCCGACCTCCGCCATGAGATCGCCCCCGGCCTCCCCGAGGTGGCGCGGATCGCCGTACGGCGCCGGTTCACGGTCACGTCGAGGGGCGGGAAGCTCGTCCTCGGCGCGTACGCCAGCGAGGTCGCCAACCACGACTGCTCGGCCCCGAAGGACGGCCGCCTCCACCCGCTCTTCGCCGAGGGGCGGTGGAAGGCGGGGCAGGCGGCGAAGGGGCCCCGCGTCACCCTGGCCGAGCTGTACGACCAGAAGCGGGTCCTTCCGCCCGGCCCCGGCCACTGCGTCACCCCGGCCGGGAACTGAGGCTCCAGGGGTCTCCGGCCCCGCGCACCACCCTGTGAGGATCGCCACGAAACGGGCAAACGATCACGTTTGGCTGTAACAGTGGGGCGCGAGTACAGATCCAGTCAGGAGTATGTCCTTGGCCGCAATCGCACGGTGGTGTGTCCGTCACCGTCTCGTCGTCGTTCTCCTCTGGCTCCTCGCGCTCGGCGGGACCGCCGCCGGCGCGACCCTCGCCGGCAGCGCGTACTCCAACGACTACGAGGCCCCGGGCACCGAGTCGGGACGGGCCACCGCCCTCCTCGACCGCGGCTTCCACGGCCTCGGCGGAGACAGCGACACCATCGTCTGGCACAGCGACCGCGGCAGCGTCCGCGCCGACGCCGTCGAGGAACGCGTCGGCGACATGCTCGACAAGGTCGCCGACCTCCCCGGTATCGCCGCCGTCACCTCGCCGTACGACGACGCCAGGGGCCAGGTCAGCGAGGACGGACACACCGCCTACGCCACGGTCACCTTCGACGCGCAGTCCGACGACATCCCCGAGGCCCAGGCCAAGGCCCTCGTCGACACCGCCAAGGCCGCCGCCACGGACGACCTCCAGGTCGAGCTCGGCGGCAGCGCCGTCGCCCTCACCGAGGCCCCCGGCGGGCACATCGCCGAGATCGTCGGCGTCGCCGTCGCGGCCGTCGTCCTCTTCCTCGCCTTCGGCTCGCTCGCCGCCTCCGTGCTCCCGATCGCGACCGCGCTCGTCAGCGTCGGCATCGCGTACTCCGGGATCGTGCTCCTCGGTCATCTGATGACCGTCGCCGACTTCGCCCCCATGCTCGGCATGCTCGTCGGCCTCGGCGTCGGCATCGACTACGCCCTCTTCATCGTGACCAGGCACCGCAGAGGCCTCAAACGCGGCCGCTCCGTCGCCGAGGCCGCCGAGACCGCCGTCGCCACCACCGGCCGCGCCGTCGTCTTCGCCGGCGCCACCGTCTGCATCGCCCTGCTCGGCATGCTCATCCTGCGGCTCGGCTTCCTCAACGGCGTCGCCATCGCCGCCTCGCTCACTGTGCTCCTCACGGTCGCCGCCTCCGTCACCCTGCTGCCCGCGCTGCTGTCCTTCATCGGTACGCGGGCGCTGTCCCGGCGCGAACGCCGGGTGCTCGCCGAGCGCGGACCGCAGCCCGAGCTGCCCACCGGCTTCGCCGCCCGCTGGTCCGCCTTCGTCGAGCGGCACCCCAAGCTCCTCGGCGGCGTCGCCGTCCTCGTCATGGCCGTCCTCGCGCTGCCGACCCTCTCGCTCCACCTCGGCACCTCCGACCAGGGCAACAATCCGGCCACCGCGACCACCCGCAAGGCGTACGACCTGCTCGCCGACGGCTTCGGGCCCGGCGTCAACGGCCCGCTCACCCTCGTCGCCTCCCTCGACGGCGCCGACGACCGGGTCGCCCTCGACCAGCTGCCGGCCGCGCTCGACGCCACCAAGGGCGTCGCGTCCGTCTCCCCGGTCACGTACAACAGCACCGGCGACACCGCCGTCCTCACTGTCGTGCCCGACTCCTCGCCCCAGTCCAAGGCGACCAGCGACCTCGTCGACCGGCTCCGCGACGAGGTCATCCCGCGGGCCGGGACCGGCACCTCCCTGGACGTGCACGTGGGCGGCGTCACCGCCTCGTACGACGACTTCGCCGGGATCATCGTCGGCAAGCTGCCGCTCTTCATCGGCGTCGTCATCGCCCTCGGCTGTCTGCTGCTCCTTCTCGCCTTCCGGTCCCTCGGCATCCCGCTCAAGGCCGCCGCCATGAACGTCGCCGCCGTCGCCGGCGCCTTCGGGATCGTCGTCGCGATCTTCCAGTGGGGCTGGGGGAGCGAGCTGCTCGGCCTCGGCAGCGCCGGACCGATCGAACCCTTCCTCCCCGTGATCATGGTCTCCGTCCTCTTCGGGCTCTCCATGGACTACCAGGTCTTCCTGGTCAGCCGGATGTACGAGGAGTGGCTGGAGACCGGCGACAACCGGCGGGCGGTCCGGGTCGGCCTCGCCGAGACCAGCCGCGTGATCAACTCCGCGGCGGTCATCATGATCTCCGTCTTCCTGGCGTTCGTCCTCAGCGGCGACCGGGTCATCGCGATGTTCGGCATCGCGCTCGCGGCGGCCGTCGCCCTCGACGCCTTCATCCTGCGCACCCTCCTCGTCCCCGCCCTGATGCACCTGCTCGGCGGCGCGAACTGGTGGCTGCCGAAGTGGCTCGACCGGCTCCTGCCCCGGATCAGCATCGAACCGCCCGAGTGCCGCGAGGCCGCCGACGCGCGTGCGAAGATCCCCATGCAGCGTGTGACGGTTCAGAATGCGGAGGAGAACGACGATGTTCGCGATATCGCTGGGTGACGACGGCGCCGAGCTCAGGCCCCTGGAGCCCTGGCAGGCCGAGGAATTCCTGACCCACATGAACCGGGGCCGGGAATTCGTCGCGCAGCACATCGGCCTCCCCGATGTCGTCACCGACCTCGACTCCGCCCGCGCCTACCTCACCTCGTACGCCCAGAAGGCCGCGAGCGACACCGGCCGGCTCTACGGCATCTGGTCCGAGGGCACCCTCGTCGGCGGCGTCCTCTTCCGGGTCTTCGACGCCGCGAACGGCACCGCCGAGGCCGGCTGCTGGCTGGAGCCCTCCGCCGCCGGAAGGGGCCTGATCACCCGGGCCTGCCGGGTCATCATCGACTGGGCCATCGAGGAGCGCGGCCTGCACCGCGTCGACTGGTACGCCTCCACCAAGAACCTGCCGAGCATCGCCGTCGCCCGCCGCCTCGGCATGACGAAGGAGGGCGTGCTGCGGGAGAACTACCTGTACCGCGGCAACCGCTCGGACACGGAGATCTGGTCCGTCCTCGCCCCCGAGTGGCGCGCGGCGAAGGCGTCTTAAGCCGCCTCTCATGTCGGCCGCCTAGCGTGCGCCGCATGGACACCAAGACGACCGAGAAGACCGCCGCCTCGAAGACCGACGAGGTGGCGGCGGGCACGAGCGCCGAGACCGCCGAGGCCGCCGGGACTGCCTGGACTGCCGAGGCCGCCGGGACCGCCCCGGGCCCCGAGACCGCCGTGGACGCCGTGGTCGGCGAGGCCACCGCCGCCGATCTGCTCGACGAGCCGGACGACGCCGCCGAGCTGGACGATGCCGTCGCGCTGGACGACGCCGTCGCGCAGGACGACGCCGAGCCGGACGAGCTCGATGAGGCCCCCTCCCCGGAGGGGACCCGCATCGGCGGCCCCGCCGCCGCCGTCGTCTCCGCCGTCCTCTCCGCCGTCGCCCTCACCGGCACCTGGACCGGCAAGGTCGTCGCCGAGCGCGAGACGCTCATCGGGCAGATCAAGACCTCCGCCGGCGGCACCCCGGCCCAGCAGATCAACGAGATCTACGGCGACGCCTGGCACAGCACCGCCCTCGTCAACGGCGTCTTCGCCCTGATCGCCCTGATCGTCGGCGTCCTCGTGCTGACCCGGCCCCGGCGCCCCGTCTGGGTCCGCGCGGTCGCCGTCGCCGGTGCCGTCCTCGGCGGCCTCGGGCTGCTCCTGTCGGTCGGTACCTACTTCGACCTGTTCCTGAGCCTCCCGACCACGGGGTCCTGAGTCCCCCGGGACCCCGCCTAAGGCCCCCCTAGGGCCCTCCTAAGGACCCCCGTACCCCGAACATGCGGCACTCGCCCGATGTGACGGCACCCCCTGGGAAACGAAAGTAGAGGCATCGCAAGAGAGCGATACCGAAACCGAAGAAACCCAGGGAGCACACGATGTTCGAGTACGAACTCCACACCATGCACCACGCCGAGCTCATCGCCGAGGCCGCCGCCTACCGCCTGGCCCACGAGGCCGCCGCGACCCGCAAGGGCCTGCGCATCCTCGGCATCCGGATCGGCGGCCACCACGGGGCCCAGGCCGCCGACGGCGGTCGCGGTCGCTTCACCAAGGCCGCGTGACCCCCGTATGAGCGACGGCATGGAAGTCTGTGCGATGCTCGGCGCCGTGGAGACCAGGTCAGTCAGCCCCGTGTTCGTCGGCCGCGCCGGCGAACTCACCGCCCTCACCGAGGCGCTCTCCCGCGCGACCGCGGGAGAGCCCCAGGCCCTGCTCATCGGCGGGGAGGCGGGCGTCGGCAAGACCCGGCTCATCGAGGAGTTCCTCGACACGGCCCGCGACCAGGGCGCCGTCGTGGCGCTCGGCGGCTGCGTCGAACTCGGCGCCGACGGCCTGCCGTTCGCACCCTTCGCCGCCGCTCTGCGCGCGCTCCACCGCCACCTGCCCGGCGAACTCGCCGCCGCCGCCGAAGGCCACGAGGGCGAACTCGCCCGCCTGCTGCCCGAACTGGGCGACCCCGGCAGCCACGAGCCCGCCGACGAGGACTCCACCGCCCGGCTCTTCGAGCTGACCGTACGCCTCCTGGAACGGCTCGCCACCGACCGCACCATCGTGCTCGTCCTGGAGGACCTGCACTGGGCCGACGCCTCCACCCGGCACCTCCTCACCTACCTCCTGCGCACCCTGCGCCGCGGCCGGATCACGGTCGTCGCCAGCTACCGCGCCGACGACATCCACCGCCGCCACCCGCTGCGCCCGCTCCTCGCCGAACTCGACCGGCTCCGCACCATCCGCCGCATCGAACTCTCCCGCTTCACCCGCACCGAGGTGCACCGCCAGCTCACCGGCATCCTCGCCGCCGAACCCGACCCCGGACTCGTCGAAGAGGTCTTCGAACGCTCCGACGGCAACGCCTTCTTCGTCGAGGAACTCGTCGTCTCCCACGAGGCCGGCTGCGCCCCCGGCCAGCTCAGCGACTCCCTGCGCGACCTCCTGCTCGTCCGGGTCGAGATGCTCCCCGACGGCGCCCAGCGGGTCGCCAGGATCGTCGCCGAAGGCGGCTCCACCGTCGAGTACGGGCTGCTCGCCGCCGTCGCCGGGCTCCCCGAGGACGAACTCATCGAGGCGCTGCGGGCCTGCGTCGGCAAGAACATCCTGCTCGCCGTCCCCGACGGCGAGGGCTACCGCTTCCGCCACTCCCTCGTCCGCGAGGCCGTCAGCGACGACCTGCTGCCCGGCGAGCGCTCCCGCCTCAACCGGCGCTACGCCGAGGCCCTGGAGGCCGACCCCGGGCTCGTCCGCCCCCACGAGCGGAGCACCCGGCTCGCCACGTACTGGTACCACGCGCACGCCCCGGAGAAGGCCCTCCCCGCCGTCCTCCGGGCCTCCGTCGAGACCCGCACGCGGCACGCGTACGCCGAGCAGCTCAGCCTCCTCGAACGGGCCATGGAGCTCTGGGACAAGGTCCCGGCCGAGGCCCGCGACCGCCTGCGGCCCATCGACTACGCCGACGCGTACCCCGCCTGCGCCCTCCACCCCGAGGCCGACTCGCTGCGCTACATGGACCTGCTCGCCGAGGCCGCCGTCGCCGCCCGGCTCGCCGGAGAGCGCGAGCGGGCCGCCAAGATCTGCCGCACGGCGCTCCGGATCCTCGACTTCGAGGAGAACGACCCGCTGCGCGCCGCCTGGTTCTGGACCGAGATGGCCCGCCTCCAGTCCAACCTCGGCAAGGGCGACGGCTGGCCGGAGATCGTCCGCGCCCAGGAACTCGTCAAGGGCCTCCCGCCGTCCGCCGTCCACGCCACCGTCCTCGTCGGCGCGGCCGGCTGGGGCATGCTCCGCAACCCCGGTCCCGAGGCGCTCGCCGCCGCCGAACGCGCCGTCGAGTACGCCCGGTTCGTCAAGGCCGAGCCGATCGAGCTGAACGCCCGGATCACCCTCGGCACCATCATGGTGTCGGCCGGGGACACCGAGGGCGGGCTCGCCGCCATCCGCGAGGCGGGCGAACGGACCGTCGCCCTCGGCCAGTTCCACGAGGCCGCCCGCGCCCATGTGAACCTCTCCTCCTCCATGGAGGCGATCGGCCGCTCCCGCGAGGCCGTGGACACCGCCACCGCCGGCATCGAACTGGCCGGCTCCCGCGGCCTCGTCGACAGCGCCGGATGGATCCGCGCCAACCTCGCCGAATCGCTCCTCGCGCTCGGCGAGTGGGACCGCAGCAAGGAGGAGGCCGAGCGGCTGCTCCGCTCCGGGGCGAGCAGCACCAAGCCGGGCGGCACCGCCCTGCTCCAGCTCGCCCACCTCGCCACCTTCCGCGGCGAGCCGGCCAAGGCGGCCGAGCACCTCGCCGAGGCCCGCGCCCGCTACGGCACCCGCGACCCGATCCCGCAGTACACCCTGCCCATGGAACAGACCGCGATCGCCATCGCCGCCGCCGAGGGCCGGCTCGCGGACGTACGGGAACAGCTCGCCGCCACCGCGGAGACCGGCTTCCCGCCCGGCACCCACCGCTACGGCTGGCCGCTCGTCCTCACCGCCGTCACCGCAGAGGCCGACAGCCGCGGGCTGCCCGCCGCCGACGAGGGCCGCGCCACGACGCTCGGCCTCGTCCGCCGCTGCGTCCGCGGCCTCGCCACCCCGGCCCCCGTCTGGGAGGCCTACTCGAAGCAGGTGTCCGAGGAACTCGCCCGCGCCGAGGGCCGCGAGACCGCCGCCCGCTGGGCCGACGTCGTCGCCGCCTGGGAGCCGCTCGAACGCCCGCACCAGCTGGCCCGCGCCCGCCACCGCCTCGCCGACGCCCTGCTCGTCGAAGGCGGCCGCCGCGAGGAGGCCGCGGCGCTGCTCCGCGAGGCCCACGCCACCGCCGTCCGCCTCGGCGCCCGCCCGCTCCGGGAGGACGTGGAACTCCTCGCGGCCCGGGCCCGCCTCTCCCTCGCCCCGGAGAAGCAGGTCCCGGCCCCGGCGGAGCCCGGGGACGACAGCTTCGGCCTCACGCCCCGGGAGCAGGACGTGCTGCGTCTGGTCGCGGCCGGACGCACCAACCGTCAGATCGCCGAGGAGCTGTTCATCTCACCGAAGACGGCCAGCGTCCACGTCTCCAACATCCTCGCCAAGCTCGGGGTCGCCGGCCGCGGCGAGGCCGCCGCCCTGGCCCACCGCCTCCACCTCCTCGACACGCCCCTCTGAGCCCTTACCGCACGTCCAGGCGGAGGATCCGGTCGTCCCCGGGGCCGGGCGTGCCCCGGGTGTCGGTCTCGCTGGTCACCAGCCAGAGCCGGTCGCCGCCCGCCGCGAGAACCGTGCGCAGACGTCCGTACTCCCGCGTGAGGAACGCCTCCGGCTCCCCGGCCGTTCGCACGCCGGAGAGCGGCACGCGCCACAGCCGCTCGCCCCTGAGCGCGGCCATCCAGATCGCGCCCCGCGCGTACGCGATGCCGCTCGGGGAGGCCTCCGAGGTCGGCCACTGGGCCACCGGGTCCACGAAACCGGCGCGCCCGGCCCGGCCCTCCACCACCGGCCAGCCGTAGTTCCGGCCCGGCTCGATCAGGTTCAGCTCGTCCCAGGTGTTCTGCCCGAACTCCGCCGCCCACAGCCGGCCCTCCGGGTCCCAGGCGAGGCCCTGCACATTGCGGTGACCGTACGAATAGACCACCGAGCCGGGGAAGGGATTGCCCGGCGCCGGCCTGCCCTCCGGTGTCATCCGCAGGATCTTCCCGCCCAGCGACGACCGGTCCTGGGCGAGACCGGTCCGGCCCGTCTCGCCCGTCCCCGCGTACAGCATGCCGTCCGGGCCGAACGCGATCCGTCCGCCGTTGTGCACGAACCCCTTCGGGATGCCGGTGAGCACCGGCTCCGGCGCGCCGAGCCGGTCGTCCTTCCCGCCGCCGTACCGCATGCGCACGATCCGGTTGTCCGAGGCGGCCGTCATGTACGCGTACACCCAGCCGTCCCGGACGGCGAGCCCCAGGAGCCCGCCCTCACCGCCCGGCACCACCCCCGGCACCGTGCCGAGCGGGGTCTTCGCGCCGGTCCGCCCGTCGACCCGGGTGATCGTCCGCTCGTCCCGCGAGGAGACGAGCAGATCCCCGCCGGGCAGCTCCACGAGCCCCCAGGGGGACTTGAGCCCCTCGGTGAGCGTTCCCGCCACGGACACGCGCCCGGCGGGGGAGGCCGTCGGGGATCCGGATGCCGGCCTGGTCGTACGGGGGTGCTCCCCGCTGCTTTCTGATCCCGAGGAGCAGCCGGCCACGAGCACCAGCGCGGCGGCGCCCCACAGGGCCTTCTGCACGACAGGACGGCGCATGGGCCGGTCCCCCTTCGACGAGGCGGTGGTGTCCCAGCCCCTTCATACCCCGCCCGCTCCTGCCGTGGGTCCTCAGTCCCAGGACCCGCGCGGCGCGGGAAGCGCCGCGATCTCCGCCAGGTCCTCCGCCGTGAGCCGCAGCGCGGCCGCCCGGGCGTTCTCCGCGACCCACCGCTCCCGCTTCGCCCCCGGCACCGGGACGACGTGCCGCCCGAGGCCCAGCACCCACGCGAGCGCCACCTGCGCCGGGGTGACGTCCGCGCCGTGCCGCGCGGCCACCCGGCGGAGCCCCGCCACGATCGGCTGGTTCGCCGCCATCATCTCGGCCGTGAACCGGGGGTGCCGGGCCCGCGGGTCGTCCGGCTCGAAGCCGCCGCCCGTGGTCAGTGTCCCGGTCAGATAGCCGCTGCCCAGCGGCATCGCCGCCAGGAAGCCGACCCCGCGCGCCGCGCACCAGGGAAGCAGCCGCGCGAGCGCCTCCCGCGACCACGCCGACAGCTCGGCCTCCACCGCCGCGACGGGGAACACCTGCTGGACGCGGTCGAGTTGGCGGATCGTTCCCTCGTGCAGATCGGCTCCGCGCCGCACCGCCCGCGCACCCACGGCGCACAGGCCGAGGGCCCGCACCTTGCCCGCCGACACCAGCTCGGCCATGGCGCCCCAGGTCTCCTCGACCGGCACCTCGGGGTCCGCGCGGTGCAGCTGGTAGAGGTCGATCACATCGGTCTGGAGCCGGCGGAGCGAGGCGTCGCAGGCCCGACGCACGTACCCCGGCCTGCCGTTGGCGACGACGTGCTGGTCGCCGACGAGCAGTCCGCACTTCGTGGAGACGAAGGCCTCGGCCCGCCGCTCCTTCAACACCCGCCCGATGAGCAGCTCGTTGGTGAACGGTCCGTACATGTCGGCGGTGTCGAGCAGGTTCACCCCGGCGTCGAGCGCCGCGTGCACGGTCCGCAGCGAGCGGTCCCCCCGCTGTTCCGAACGGCTGTACGCCCAGTTCATCGGCATGCACCCCAGGCCGATGGCACCCACGTCGAGCGCCGTCGCCCCGATAGTCCTGCGCTCCACCTGCCGGTACCCCTCCCTGTGCCGTCCCCCAAAGTAACCAATGGCGCACGGGATTCTTCGCATAGCCTCCCCGTCATGAGATTCGAAGACACGACCGCTGACGTGTGGCTTCCCATTCCGGCGGACGAGATCGAGGGGCTCCCGGCACCGGGGGCGTCGGGCCTGAACTACCGCTTCTGGGACGGCGGTCCCGAGTTCCCGGCCGATCCGGCGCGCTGCGCGTTCTACGTCGTCCCGTACATGAAGGGCTCGGCGATCGCCGTACGGCCCCTGGCCGGGATGACCTCGCTCCGGGTCGTGCAGACCCTGTCCGCCGGCATCGACCACGTCACGCCGGGCCTCGGCTCGCTGCGGCCGGGGGTCGCCCTCTGCAACGCGAAGGGGGTCCACGAGGCCAGCACCGCCGAGCTCACCCTCGCCCTGATCCTCGCCTCGCTGCGCGGCATCCCCGGCTTCGTGCGCGGCCAGGACGCCGAGGAGTGGCGGTCCGGCTTCTACCCGGCCCTCGCCGACAAGTCCGTCCTGATCGTCGGGTACGGATCGATCGGCGCCGCCATCGAGGACCGGCTCGCGCCCTTCGAGTGCGCGCGGGTGGCGCGCGTCGCGCGCTCCGCGCCCACCACAGAGCGCGGCCCGGTGCACGCCCTGACGGACCTGCCGGCGCTGCTTCCGGAGGCGGACGTGGTCGTGCTGTCCACTCCGCTCACGCCCGGGACCACGCACCTCGCCGACGCCGCGTTCCTCGGGCGGATGAAGGACGGGGCGCTCCTGGTGAACGTCGCCCGGGGGCCGGTCGTCGACACGAACGCGCTGCTCAAGGAGGTCGAGGGTGGCAGGATCACGGCGGCGCTCGATGTCACCGACCCCGAACCGCTGCCGGCCGGGCACCCTTTGTGGCACGCTCCCGGTGTCCTGATCAGTCCCCATGTGGGTGGTTCCACTTCGGCCTTCATGCCGAGGGCGAAGCGGCTGATCGCGGGACAGTTGCGGAGGTTCGCGGCGGGCGAGGAGCCGGCCAACGTGCTGCTCACCACCGGCTGAACGGAGGGTCGCGTTCGGCCGGACGTGTGATGCGCGCCCCCGACACGCGCCGCGTACAAGCCCTCTGGTCGTCACGGAGAGTACTGCGCCCCTGTCCCTGAGTGACGGTCCTGGTGTATCGTCCCGTGGCGGGGGACTGCGTCGAGTACGGGCTGACGCTGGGGAGCGAAGTGACGGATCATCAGATTCCGAGGGGGGCGACGGGTGGAGCACGGCCGGAGGACCGACGATCCGACGCGGCGACACCGCCGCCGCGCTTCGCACACTCGGTGCCGGACCAGGCGGCACCCCACCGAACGCCACGCGCCGCCGCGCACCGGGCCCCTGGGCGGGACGCCCCGACCGGGCCCGACGGCACCGCGCATCGGGCCCCCGGGCTGGGCGCTCCGACCGGAGCCGACGACGCCGTGCACCGGGTCCCCGGTCAGGACGCCCCGACCGGGGCCGAGTGCGCCGAGCCGGCGCAGCGCGCCGCCGCCGACGTTCGTGCCGGGCTGCCGGACCGCGAGGCCTGTGCGGACGGCAGACCCGTACGGGACTCCGGGCGGCCGCGCGACCGTGACGCGCACGGCCGGGACGACTGCGACCGCGACGGGCACGGCCCCGCGGGGGGCGACGAGCCGGCGGCGCGGCCGCACGACGCGGTCGGGTGCGGCGGCCCGGCGCCGGAGGGTCCGGTGAGCGCGCCGGGGGCGGTCATCACGCGCCGCCCCGTCGGAGGAGGCGCCGGCGGCTCCGGCCACCCGGACCCCGGGCGCCCCCGCCTCGGCGGAGCCGTCGCCCAGGTCGCCCTCGGACTCCTCTGCGCGGGCTACACCACCGGCGCCTCCCTCGGCTGGGGCTCCCCCCGACTCGCGCTCTTCATGGGCGACTTCGGGCTCAGCGCCGCCGCGCTCACCGCCGCCGTCTCCTGCTTCCTCTACGGCCGCGCCCACCACGACAGCGCCCGCCCGGCCTGGCTGCTCTTCGCCTTCTCCTCCTTCATGGCGGCCGCGGGCAACGCCGTCTGGGGCTGGTACGAGGTCGTGCTCCGCACCGACGTGCCGGACTTCTCCGTCGCCGACCTCTGCTTCCTGCTCTTCGCGCCGCCCGCCATCGTCGGCCTCCTCGTCCTCGCCAAGAAGCCCGTCACCCGGGCCGGCTGGGTGTGCCTGGGGCTCGACACCTGGCTCATCGGCGGCTCCCTGCTCACGCTCTCCTGGAGCCTCGCCCTCGCCCGCACCGCGTACGTCGAGGGCGAGTCCGTCGCCCAGGCCGCGCTGTCGCTCGCGTACCCCCTGCTCGACATCGTGCTCGTCAGCATGGTCCTCGTCCTGCACTTCCGCCGCTCCCAGGCGAACCGCTCGGCGACCAACACCGCCATCGCCGCGCTCGCCCTGACCGTGCTGTGCGACGCCCTGTTCACCTCGCCGCTGCTCCGCGAGAGCTACGCCTCGGGCCAGCTCCTCGACGCCGGCTGGTTCGCCGGCTCCCTGCTCCTCGCCTACGCGCCCTGGGGCGTGCGCCGCCCGCCGGACAGCGCGGCCACCGCGCGCGGCCCCTGGCTGCACAGCCGCCCGGTCGCCGGCTCGCTCGCCGCCCTCACCCCGTACCTCGCCGCCGCGGTCTGCACCCTCGGCATCCTGTACAACGTCGTCGAGGGGCGCCGGGTCGACCGCGTCGTCGTCCTCACCGGCTGCACGGTGGTGCTCGCCCTCGTCGTACGGCAGGGCATCATGCTCCTCGACAACATCGCCCTCACCCACGAACTGGCCCAGAAGGAGAACCACTTCAGGTCGCTCGTGCAGGGTTCCAGCGACGTCATCATGATCGCCGCGCCCACCGGGATACTCCGCTACGTCAGCCCGGCCGCCTCCGGCGTGTACGGACGGGACGCCGACGAGCTCATCGGCTCCGAGCTCTCCTCCCTGATCCACCCCGACGACCTCGGCGCCGTCGTCCACGAGGTGCGGCGCTTCCTCGCCGTCTCGCCCGCCGAGGAGCCCACCACCCGGATCGAGTGCCGCTTCCGCTCGGGCCGCGGAGACTGGCTCAACGTCGAGTCCACCGTCAACCGGCACCAGGGCGGCCTGATCTTCAACAGCCGGGACGTCACCGAACGCGTCCGCCTCCAGGCCCAGTTGCAGCACAACGCCGAGCACGACCCGCTCACCGACCTGCCCAACCGGGCCCTCTTCACCCGGCGGGTCCGGCAGGCGCTCGGCGGCCGCCGCTCCTCCGACCCCGGCACCGCCGTGCTCTTCATCGACCTCGACGGCTTCAAGGGGGTCAACGACCGCCTCGGCCACCAGGCGGGCGACGACCTCCTCGTCCAGGCCGCCCGCCGCCTCCACGACTCCGTACGGGCCGGGGACACCGCGGCCAGGCTCGGCGGCGACGAGTTCGCCGCGCTCATCCTCGGCGACGGCGGCCGCGACCGGGCGGCCCGCCGCAACCAGGTCCAGGAGATCGCCGACCGGCTCCGGCTCACCCTCTCCCAGCCCTACCGCGTCGACGGGGGCAACGAGGTGCGGGTCGCCGCCTCCATCGGCGTCGCCTTCGCCGAGCCCGGCATGGAGGCCGGCGACCTGCTGCGCAACGCCGACCTGGCCATGTACCGGGCCAAGGCCGCCGGCAAGGACCGCGTCGAGCTCTACGCCCCGCAGATGCAGGCCGAGGTGGTCCGGCGCACCGAGCTCGCCGCCCGGCTGCGCACCGCGCTGCACGACGGCGAGTTCGCCCTGCTCCACCAGCCGGTCGTCGACCTCGCCACCGGCCGGATCTCCGCCGTCAGCGCCCAGGCGCGCTGGCGCTCCAGCCAGGGCATCCTCTTCACCCCGGCCGAGTACCTCCGCGTCACCGACGACGGCGAGCGCACCGCCGAGCTCGGCCGCTGGCTCCTGGAGGAGGCCGTCGAGCAGGCCGCCGAGCGGGCGGGAATCGGTCACCGCGCGCCGGTGTCCATCCGGCTCTCGGCCCGGCGGCTCCTGGACCGCTCGCTGCCCCTCGGCTCGGTCGAGTCGCTCCTCACCCGGCACGGGCTGCCGTCCGGTTCGCTGATCGTCGAGCTCGCCGACAGCGACCCCCGGACGTCCCTCGACGAGCTGGAACAGCGCCTGGTCACGCTGCGCAGGCTCGGGGTGCGGATCGCGCTCGACGGCTTCGGCAGCGGACACGTGGCGATCAACGCCCTGCGGAGGCTCCCCGTCGACATACTGAAGCTGGACCGGGGGCTCGTCGAAGGCGTCGTCGAGTCGGCCAGGCTCCGCAAGATCACCCGCGGGGTGCTGCGCATCGCCGGCGAGCTCGGCATGCAGACCGTCGCCGAGGGAGTCGACGTCCCGGAGCAGGTCATCGCCCTGCGCGCGATGGGCTGCACGCACGCCCAGGGCATGGCCTTCTCGGGCCCGCTCGACGAGTACCGCCTGCGCAGGGCCCTCGTACGGGACGAATATCCGCTTCCCGGAGCGGTCCCGGTCCGTGTCGGAAACCGTCCCCCGATCGGCTCACATACTGAGACGCCCGTCCCACCCACTTGACAGTGGTGAGGCCGGAGAGGGAGGGTCAGTGCCATGCGCACCCGAATTCTCGTACTTGGAAAGCGCGTCGGCTGAAGCCGGGCCTCCGAAAAGCCCCGCTTGAAACGCACCCGACGCGCTCCCCTCGCTTGCCTCACGGCACGAGGGGTTTTTTGTTGCACCGGCTCACCCCAAAAACGACGCAAACCCCTGCGAAACACCTCGCAAAAACCCTCTGCTTCGAGAAGAGATGCTGATGACCGAGCAGGCCACCGGGCACCATCCGCAGCCGCGGCCCCGTAACGGCGCGCAGCCCACCGCCGTCGAGCACGTCACGGGCGCGCAGTCCCTCATCCGCTCTCTCGAGGAAGTGGGCGCCGACACCGTCTTCGGCATTCCCGGCGGCGCGATCCTCCCCGCCTACGACCCGATGATGGACTCGAAGCGGGTGCGTCACATCCTCGTCCGCCACGAGCAGGGGGCGGGCCACGCCGCCACCGGGTACGCCCAGGCCACCGGCAAGGTCGGCGTCTGCATGGCGACCTCGGGCCCCGGCGCGACCAACCTGGTCACCCCGATCGCCGACGCGCACATGGACTCGGTCCCGCTCGTCGCGATCACCGGCCAGGTCTCCTCGAAGTCGATCGGCACGGACGCCTTCCAGGAGGCGGACATCTGCGGCATCACGATGCCGATCACCAAGCACAACTTCCTCGTCACCAAGGCCGAGGACATCCCGCGGACGATCGCCGAGGCCTTCCACATCGCCTCCACCGGCCGCCCCGGCCCGGTCCTGGTCGACATCTCCAAGGACGCCCTCCAGGCGAAGACCACCTTCAGCTGGCCGCCGCAGACCGACCTGCCCGGCTACCGCCCGGTGACCAAGCCGCACGCCAAGCAGATCCGCGAGGCCGCCAAGCTGATCAACGCCGCCAAGCGGCCCGTGCTCTACGTCGGCGGCGGTGTCATCAAGTCCGGCGCCACCGCCGAGCTGAGGATCCTCGCCGAGCTCACCGGCGCCCCGGTCACCACCACCCTGATGGCGCTCGGCGCGTTCCCCGACAGCCACCCGCTGCACGTCGGCATGCCCGGCATGCACGGTGCCGTCACCGCCGTCACCGCGCTGCAGAAGGCCGACCTGATCGTCGCCCTCGGCGCCCGCTTCGACGACCGCGTCACCGGCAAGATCGACAGCTTCGCCCCGTACGCCAAGATCGTCCACGCGGACATCGACCCGGCCGAGATCGGCAAGAACCGCGCCGCCGACGTCCCGATCGTCGGTGACGCCCGCGAGGTCATCGCCGACCTGGTCCAGGCCGTCCAGGCCGAGCACAGCGAGGGCAACAAGGGCGACTACACCGACTGGTGGAGCGACCTGAACCGCTGGCGCGAGACCTACCCGCTCGGCTACGACCTGCCGGAAGACGGCAGCCTCTCGCCGCAGCAGGTCATCCAGCGCATCGGCCAGCTCGCCCCCGAGGGCACGATCTTCGCCGCGGGCGTCGGCCAGCACCAGATGTGGGCCGCCCACTTCATCGACTACGAGCAGCCGGCCACCTGGCTGAACTCCGGCGGCGCCGGGACGATGGGCTACGCGGTCCCCGCCGCGATGGGCGCCAAGGCCGGCATGCCGGACCGCACGGTCTGGGCGGTCGACGGCGACGGCTGCTTCCAGATGACCAACCAGGAGCTCACCACCTGCGCCCTCAACAACATCCCGATCAAGGTCGCCATCATCAACAACGGCGCCCTGGGCATGGTCCGGCAGTGGCAGACGCTCTTCTACAACCAGCGCTACTCCAACACGGTCCTGCACTCCGGACCGGACGACATCAAGGCGAACAAGGGCACCCGCGTCCCCGACTTCGTCAAGCTGTCCGAGGCCATGGGCTGTGTCGCCCTGCGCTGTGAGGACCCGGCCGACCTGGACAGGGTCATCGCCGAGGCCAATGCCATCAACGACCGCCCGGTCGTGATCGACTTCATCGTCCACGAGGACGCCCAGGTCTGGCCGATGGTCGCCGCCGGCACCTCGAACGACGAGGTCATGGCCGCGCGGGGCGTCCGCCCCGACTTCGGCGACGGCGAAGACGACTGAGCGCGCAGAGCGAAAAGGAAGAGACCCAGACATGGCCACCAAGCACACGCTCTCCGTTCTCGTCGAGAACACGCCCGGCATCCTCGCCCGGATCGCCGCCCTCTTCTCCCGCCGCGGCTTCAACATCGACTCGCTCGCCGTGGGCGTCACCGAACACCCCGACATCTCCCGCATCACCATCGTGGTCAATGTCGAGGACCTGCCCCTGGAGCAGGTGACCAAGCAGCTCAACAAGCTGGTCAACGTCCTGAAGATCGTCGAACTCGAGCCCAGCGCTGCGATCCAGCGCGAGCTCGTCCTGGTGAAGGTCCGCGCCGACAACGAGACCCGCTCCCAGATCGTCGAGATCGTGCAGCTGTTCCGCGCCAAGACCGTGGACGTCTCGCCCGAGGCGGTCACCATCGAGGCCACCGGTTCGAGTGACAAGCTCGACGCGATGCTCAAGATGCTGGAGCAGTTCGGCGTCAAGGAGCTCGTGCAGTCCGGCACGATCGCCATAGGGCGTGGCGCCCGGTCCATCACGGACCGGTCCCTGCGGGCCCTCGACCGCAGCGCCTGAGAGTCATCGGTAGTCAACCGCCGGTCCGTCCGGCGGTCCGACTGACGAGACCCGAAAACCTTCCTCCCGCTCCCCGCCGTACGGTGGGACGCAACACCAGCACCTCAAGGAGATACCCAGTGGCCGAGCTGTTCTACGACGCCGACGCCGACCTGTCCATCATCCAGGGCCGCAAGGTCGCGGTGATCGGCTACGGCAGCCAGGGCCACGCCCACGCGCTGTCGCTCCGTGACTCCGGTGTCGACGTCCGCGTCGGTCTCCAGGAGGGCTCGAAGTCCAAGGCCAAGGCCGAGGAGCAGGGCCTGCGCGTCGTCTCCGTCGCCCAGGCGGCCGAAGAGGCCGACCTCATCATGATCCTGACCCCGGACCCGATCCAGGCCCAGGTCTACGAGGAGTCCATCAAGGACCACCTGAAGGAGGGCGACGCGCTCTTCTTCGGTCACGGCCTGAACGTCCGCTACGGCTTCATCAAGGTGCCCGAGGGCATCGACGTCGCCCTGGTCGCCCCGAAGGGCCCGGGCCACCTGGTCCGCCGTCAGTACGAGGAGGGCCGCGGCGTTCCGTGCATCGCGGCCGTCGAGCAGGACGCCACCGGCAAGGCCTTCGACCTGGCGCTCTCGTACGCCAAGGGCATCGGGGGCACCCGCGCCGGCGTCATCAAGACGACCTTCACCGAGGAGACCGAGACCGACCTGTTCGGTGAGCAGGCCGTCCTCTGCGGTGGCACCGCGGCTCTGGTCAAGGCGGGCTTCGAGACCCTGACCGAGGCCGGCTACCAGCCGGAGATCGCCTACTTCGAGTGCCTGCACGAGCTGAAGCTCATCGTCGACCTCATGTACGAGGGCGGTCTGGAGAAGATGCGCTGGTCGGTCTCCGAGACCGCCGAGTGGGGCGACTACGTCACGGGCCCGCGGATCATCACCGACGCCACCAAGGCCGAGATGAAGAAGGTCCTCGCGGAGATCCAGGACGGCACCTTCGCCAAGGAGTGGATGGCCGAGTACCACGGCGGTCTGAAGAAGTACAACGAGTACAAGACCCAGGACGCCAACCACCTCCTGGAGACCACCGGCAAGGAGCTGCGCAAGCTCATGAGCTGGGTGAACGACGAGGAGGCGTAAGCCTTCAGGCCGGGGGCCGGACACCGTGTCCGGCCCCCGGCCGCATCGTTGGACACCCCGTCCAACCACGGACGGGTGATCCTTCCAACGAGGCGTAAGAACAGCGCCGATGCACCACTACACTGCTCAACAACATCGCGTCTGGCCCACAGCGTCGTGCGCTTTCACGCGGCAAGCCCCCTCCACCGCCTGCGGCCGTCGGGACGGCCGTCCGCACTGCCTCTGTGAGGACCCACGTGAGCTCGAAACCTGTCGTACTCATCGCTGAAGAGCTGTCGCCCGCCACCGTGGACGCCCTGGGACCGGACTTCGAGATCCGGCACTGCAACGGCGCCGACCGGGCCGAGCTGATCCCCGCCATCGCCGATGTGGACGCGATCCTGGTCCGCTCCGCGACCAAGGTCGACGCCGAGGCCATCGCCGCCGCGAACAAGCTGCGGGTCGTCGCCCGCGCGGGTGTCGGTCTGGACAACGTCGACGTCTCCGCCGCCACCAAGGCCGGCGTGATGGTCGTGAACGCCCCCACGTCGAACATCGTGACCGCGGCCGAGCTCGCGTGCGGCCTGCTCGTCGCCACCGCGCGCAACATCCCGCAGGCCAACACCGCGCTGAAGAACGGCGAGTGGAAGCGCTCGAAGTACACGGGCGTCGAGCTCAGCGAGAAGACCCTCGGCGTCGTCGGCCTGGGCCGCATCGGCGTCCTGGTCGCCCAGCGCATGTCCGCCTTCGGCATGAAGATCGTCGCGTACGACCCCTACGTGCAGCCGGCCCGCGCCGCCCAGATGGGGGTGAAGCTGCTGGCCCTGGACGAGCTCCTGGAGGTCGCCGACTTCATCACCGTCCACCTGCCGAAGACCCCGGAGACCCTCGGTCTCATCGGCGACGAGGCGCTGCACAAGGTCAAGCCCTCGGTCCGCATCGTCAACGCCGCGCGCGGCGGGATCGTGGACGAGGCCGCGCTGTACTCGGCCCTCAAGGAGGGCCGCGTCGCCGGCGCCGGCCTCGACGTGTACGCGAAGGAGCCCTGCACGGACTCCCCGCTCTTCGAGCTCGACCAGGTCGTCTGCACCCCGCACCTCGGCGCCTCCACGGACGAGGCCCAGGAGAAGGCCGGCATCGCCGTCGCCAGGTCGGTGCGCCTGGCGCTCGCGGGCGAGCTCGTCCCGGACGCGGTCAACGTCCAGGGCGGTGTCATCGCTGAGGACGTGAAGCCGGGCCTGCCGCTCGCCGAGAAGCTCGGCCGGATCTTCACCGCCCTCGCGGGCGAGGTCGCGGCCCGGCTCGACGTCGAGGTCTACGGCGAGATCACCCAGCACGACGTGAAGGTGCTCGAACTCTCCGCGCTCAAGGGCGTGTTCGAGGACGTGGTCGACGAGACCGTGTCGTACGTCAACGCCCCGCTGTTCGCGCAGGAGCGCGGTGTCGAGGTGCGCCTGACGACGAGCTCCGAGTCGCCCGACCACCGCAACATGGTCACCGTGCGCGGCACCCTGTCGGACGGCCAGGAGGTCTCGGTCTCCGGCACACTGGCCGGCCCCAAGCACCTGCAGAAGATCGTCGCGGTCGGCGACTACGACGTGGACCTGTCGCTGGCCGACCACATGGTCGTGCTGCGCTACGAGGACCGCCCGGGTGTCGTCGGCACCGTCGGCCGGATCCTCGGCGAGGCCGGTCTGAACATCGCCGGCATGCAGGTCTCCCGCGCGGAGGAGGGCGGCGAGGCGCTCGTCGTGCTCACCGTGGACGACACCGTCCCGGCGTCCGTGATCGCGGAGATCGCGGAGGAGATCGGCGCGACCTCGGCCCGCTCGGTCAACCTGATCTGACGCACGCCACTCGCACGCCACCCGTACCCGGTCGGTAGACGCTCGTCTTACACAAGCGTCTATCGGCCGGGTACAGTGCTGTCATGGGACACAAGGAAGACCTCCTCGAAGGCGCCAAGCGCTGCCTCCTGGAGAAGGGGTACGGGCGCACCACCGCGCGCGACATCGTCGCCGCCTCGGGCACCAACCTCGCCTCCATCGGCTACCACTACGGCTCCAAGGACGCCCTGCTCCAGCAGGCCTTCCTGGCGCTGACCGAGGAGTGGGGCGACCGGGCGGGCGCGGCCGGGGCCGAGGGCGAGAAGGCGCTGCCGGCCGACCCGTACGAGCGCTTCCGCGCCGTCTGGGAGCAGGTCATCGCCGCGGCCGGCCCGAGCCGCCCGGTCTGGAAGCTCCAGACCGAGGTCGTCACCCGCATCGACGACGACGAGAAGCTCCGCGAGGCCATCAAGGAACCCCAGCGCGAGGGCCGCCTCGGCATGGCGCAGGGCTTCCTCGGCATCGACCCGGAGCAGGACCCGGAGAAGGCCCGCGTCGCCGGACTGCTCTGCCAGGCCCTCGCGACCGGCGTCATGATCCAGTGGATGGTCGACCCCGAGACCGCCCCGAGCGCCGACGACCTCACCGCGGGGCTGCGGGTCCTGATGGAGGGCCGCTAGTGATCTGGTTTTGAGGTCGTGGGTCGCCACGTGAGGCGACCCCTGTTTCAGATTGCGGTGTTCGCCTGCGGCCGGTCGCGCGTTCGCGCT
>NZ_JBVJWR010000029.1:0-78957 GCF_055602235.1 Streptomyces sp. NPDC037410
AGACTTCCTCCACACCTACAACCACCACCGCTGCCACACCGCACTCGACGGACACCCGCCCATCAGCCGCGTCAACAACCCTGCGGGTCAATACAGCTAGGCAGTACCGGCGGGCGCACGGCGGGACAGGGCGGCCTTCGCGTACAGCAGGTGGGCGATGGCCTCGGCGGCGAGGATCAGTACCACGAGCCACGGCGCGAGCACGTCCGCGCCGAGGACCACCAGGAGAGGGACCGCGATCCCGGGCAGGGCCCAGACCGCCACCTCGCGCAGCGGCCGGCCGAACCGCAGCGCGATCAGGGCGTGCGCTCCGTGATAGACCGCCAACCCGCCGGCGAGGGCCCACACCGCGCCCCTCGCCAGATGGTCATGGCTGGACTCCTCCACGGCCGTGGCGAGTCCGGCGGCCATGGAGATGACGGCGGCGGTGACGAAGAAGTGCAGGAAGCCGCCCACGTCACGGGCGAGGAAGAAGGCCTCACGGGTGCCGGCGGTGCCGATGACGCGCTCCGCCGCGGTCGCGGCGAAGTCGAAGTAGGACCACCACAGCGCGGCCAGCAGGACGAATCCGAGCACGGCCACGATCCCGGCCCGGGCGGTCCAGGTGTGGTCCGTGGCGGTGATCAGGGCCAGCACCGACTCCCCGAGGACGATGATCACGAAGAGGCCGACCCGTTCGACGAGGTGGCCGGTATGGACCCGCCCCGGGATGCCTCGCCCCCGCGCGGTCAGCAACAGGACCATCTCCGCCAGGAGCAGCACGGCCCACACCCCGTAGCGCCAGGGAGACGGAACCGCCGCCGAACCGGCCCAGAGCAGCCCGGAGAGCAGACAGTAGGTCAGCGGCCGCCAGCGGGGCACCGTGCGGGGCGCGGGGAAGCGGGTGGCGGGCCACCACAGGGCGAGCAGGACGAGGCGGGTGCCGGCGTAGCCGAGGGCGTAGGCAGGGGCCCGGTCCCCGTCCGCCTCGGGCACCGCGGCGGCCATCACCGCGAGGCACAGCATCGCGGTCAGCATGACGAGGCGACGGCGGGCACTGTCGTCCTGGAAGAAGTTGGCGGAGACCGTGAGGTTCGCCCACATCCACCAGGGCGGGAAGTAGAGCCCGAGGAACACGCCGAACTCCCGCCACCCGGGGTCGCCGTGGAGACCGTGCGAGAGCTGGGCGACAACGGCCACGAAGACCAGATCGAAGAAGAGTTCCAGCCATCCGGCGTGTCGGGGCTCCGGCTCCGGTACCGACGTGGGCGAGGACGACGGCGCGGGGGTGTGCGGAGTGCTCATCGGGCCATCCGAGTGGGGATTCGACCGCGGCTCGGTCTGACCGCATCACATCACGAACCGGGTCACTCGTCGGCGAGGCATGCTCACCGAACGACGGCCGGACGCGGAAAGAGGCTTTCCGGGGGCGTCGCGACCGAGCTCGTCGCCCATGCCGTCCGCCAGCATGATCAGCAGCGGCGGTTCCCGCTGGCGGCAATCGGACATCGTCCTGCGCTTCCGTACCGCACGCCGGAGGGCTCGACAGACGTGCCGGGCATCTGCTCTCGTCGGTTCAGGTGTCCGTGGAGGTCCAGCCGTAGACGAAGCGCAGCATGCCGGTCGCGCGGCGGGCATGGTGGAGTGCTTCCCGAGGTGAGTCGCCGACGGCGAGGACCCGGCCGGAGCGGTCGAAGTTGTGCCGGACGGTGGGCTGGGGGCTGCCCGGTTCCCTCAGGAGCGTGACGGCGCGGACATGCGGGAGGCCGCGGACCTGGTCGACGCCCTGGACTTCCAGCAGGGTGAGTGTCGGGGGGCCGGAGGGTGCCGCGTACCAGGCGGCGGCGCTGCGCTCGTGGACGATCTCGTCGGGCAGCAGCAGGCTGACGTCCTCGCCGATGCTCTGCCGTGCGACCAGGTCGTACATGTCCACCCCCGTGGAGAGGTGGACGAGGTCCATGATCGCGTCACCGCCGATCCGGTTGTGCATCTCGATGATCCGCGGGCCGTGCTCGGTGAGCATGACCTCGGTGTGCGAGGGGCAGTCGTGGAAGCCGAACGCGTCGAGGACGCGGGTGACGTACGCCGTCACGGCGGCGTGCTCGTCGGTGGTGAGGGGGGCGGGGATCACGTGGCCCCGCGAGACGAAGGTCACCGGGTCGGTGAACTTGCGGGTGACCGCGACGATGCGATGGCGGCCGCCCGTGGACAGCGCCTCGACGCTGAACTCGTCGCCGTCGAGGAACTCCTCGACCACCACCCCCCTTTCGATGTGGTACGGGCCGACCCGGCGCAGTGCCGCCTCGATGTCCTGCGCGGTGTCGATCCGGGACACCCCGAGGCTCCCTTCGGTGTCCACGGGCTTGACCATGCAGGGCAGGCCGACCTCCTCGACGGCTTCGAGGACGGCCCGGCGGCCTCGTGCGAAGACGAAGCGGCAGCTGGGGATCGCGTGTTCGTCGAGGATCCGCCTCATCCGTGCCTTGTCCAGGACCCGGTCGAACAGCTCGGCATCGACCGTGGTGGGGATGCCGAGCCGCTCGCTGACGGCCCGCACGATGGGATAGGTGTGCTCGTTGTAGGCGGCCACGGCGTCGAAGGGGTACCGGCGGTGCAGGACCTCGGCCGTCTCGGCCCACAGGTCGGTCCCGGCCTCGTCGTCGAGGATCACCACACGGGAGTACGGGCCGACGGCGTCCTCGCGCCGGGCCCGGCCGCGGGGAACGAAGAGCACCATCTCGTGCCCCTGGTCGCGAAGCCGGTCGTGGCACACCCTGTTGGTGCCGATGACGAGAACGCGCATGGTCCCTCCAGGACGTGGTGCGGAGCGGCGCCGGGCCCGGTGCACGGCGTCATGGCGGGTATCCGCATCCCTCCGGGCGCCGGTCCGGATTCCCCCGGGGTGCAAGACACCACCTAGGTCCGTCGAGTCGCGCCGGGACCTTCGGGGAGCGGCACCGAGTCGACCCGGACGAGGTCCCGCGCCGCCTCGGCCTTGGCCATGGCGTCCTTCGTGCTGTCACCGGCGCAGAGCACGTATCCCTGCCGGGAGTCGGAGGAGAGGAGCGGGCCGAGGTCCTGGCCGGGGCGCAGCGTGCACACCGCCCGGATCACGCCCGGTGCGGTCCGGGCTTCGGTGAGGCCGTCCACGTGCCGGACGCGGACGTTCTCCTGGGAGAAGAAGCGGATGGCGGCCGCGGGGGCGCGGGGGACGCGCGGCGGGTCGGGAAGGCCGAGCAGGGCGCACATGGTCTCGGTGATCTGGTCGGCTCCGCTGACGGTTTCGCACATCTCCCAGATCTGGTCGCCGCCGACGCGGGTCTGGGCTTCGATCAGGCGGGGGCCGTGCGGGGTGAGGCGCAGTTCGCTGTGGACCGGACCGGTCTGCTGGCCGATGAGTTCGAGGAACTCCAGGATGAGCTTCTCGATCGCCTCCAGGTCTCCGGCGTCGAGGCGGGCGGGCACCTGGTGGCCGAGTTCCACGAAGCCCGGGAAGCCGGTGGTCAGCTTCTCGGTGACCATGACGACTTCGTGGGCGCCGTGCCGGGAGACCGACTCGACGCTGAACTCGGGCCCGGACAGGAACTCCTCGGCGAGCACCGGTTCCGGGCCGGCCACGGCCGAGGTCCAGGCCCATCGCTCCGCGAGCTGGCGGCCGGACTCGACGACGTAGACGCCTTCGCTGAGACCGCCCGAGGGAGGCTTGAGGACGAGGGGCTGTCCGTCGAGCTCGGCCAGGAAGTCGGCCGCGTCCGCTTCGGTGGCGCACACCCGGTGGCGCACCGGGCTCAGCCCGTGCCGGTCGAGCAGGGCGCGGGTTCTGGTCTTGTCCCGGGTGGCGAGGACGGCGGCCAGGTTGTCCCCGGGAACGCCGAGATCGATCGCGACCCGGGACGCGGGCTCCAGGCCGTACTCGGTGAAGGAGAGCACGGCGTCGAAGGGGTCCGCCCGGTGCCAGTCCCGCACCACGGGTAGGAGCGAGTCGAGGTCTCGGTAGTCGAGTACGGCGTACCGCGCGGCGGCCGCCTCCTGTTCCCCGCTCGCCCGCTCGGGGCTCTGGACCATCGAGTGGCGCAGGCCCAGCGCCACCGCCTTGGGAATCTCGTGCCCCCGGCCGCCGACCAGCAAGATGTGCTGCTGCCTCATGGGCTCTTTGTACCTCACTGACGCAGGCGGGACAGGTCGATGTCCATCCGGTCGGCCAGTGCCCTCGCCCTGGCGACGACGACGTCGAACAGCTCCGAGTGGGTGACGCGCAGCTCGTCCGGATTGAGGGCGAGCGCGAGGAGTTCACCGATGCGCTGGCGGACGTGGGCACGGAGGTTGGCTTCGTCCAGGCACTTGCGGCCGAGTCCGATGGAGTCGCTGAGGAGCTCGATGCGGTGGAACCACAGGGCGGGCAGGTACAGCACATCGCCGGGGCGCAGGACGAAACGCATCAGCCGGGTGTCGGGGGCGGTGCACAGCGCGTCCAGGCCCGGCTCGCCTCCGGGGCCGGGCAGGAGCTCGGCGCCGGGCCCCATGATGTGCCAGAGCTTCTCGCCGACGACCTGCGCGTGCATGACGTCGACGGAGTACGCGTCCTGGTGCAGGCGTGTGATGCCGCCCTGCTGTCCGATCCACAGCTGGTGGTTGGTCGACGCTGCCTCGCCGTACAGGTCCCGCCGGAAGTCGTACTGGGCGATGTCCAGTTCGGGCATGTCCGCCGCGAGGTGGGGAGCGGTGGTCTGGTAGTACCACTCCTGCAGGTAGAGGGGGGCCGCGCCGCTGCCGGCGTTCTCCTCCAGGAGGTCGACGAACGCTCCGAAGGTGGTCGTACGCGCCGCGGCGCTGCTGTAGCTGTCGACGACGACCGGGACGTCCGCGCAGCGCTCGGCGAGGTTCCGGAAGGTCCATTCGCGCACAGAGGGCCAGTCGGCGGCGTACCCCTCCAGCACGACCGGACGGCCCTTGAAGCGGTACTCCCGCTCGAACTCCTCCCGGGTCAGATCGCTGCGGCGTTCCAGTTCCGGGGCGGATGCGAGGAGATCCGCGAGAGGGCCGGAGTGGAAGGCGGCCTCGACCGTCTTGAGGGCGTCGATGTCACGTCGTTTGAGCAGGTTCCGCTCGTTCTGCACGGCCATGGCGATGCGTCTCCTGGATACGGGAGCGGGGCGGGAAGCACAGTTGGGGCGAGGACTCGGGCGACTCGGACAGGACAGGGGCGTCAGGCGGCGAGCAGGCGCAGCACGACCCGGACGGTCTGCTCCCGCTCCGGCACCCGGTCGGGCAGCCAGCGGTGGACGAAGTGGTCGCAGCGCTCGAACCACACGACCTCCGCGGACCGCGCACGGCGGGCGTTGTCGAGGTACCCCTCGATGACCTCGGGCGCGCACACCTGGTCCTGGCGGGCGCCGAAGATCAGCAGGTCGCCGTCGAATTCCCGCAGGGCGGCGTACGCAGGGGAGTCGGAGTGGTTGGCGGGGCGCACCAGGCTGCCGTCGAAGGGCAGATCGATGGCGTGTGCGGGGTAGGCCGCCGGGCAGAACAGCACCAGGGCGCGCGGGCGCAGCTCCCGCACGGTCCACGCGGCGAGATGGGCGCCCAGGCTGGTGCCGACGACCACGGGCGGCCTGTCCTTGCGGAGCCAGGCGGCCGCGGCCAGTGTCTCGGCACGGCGGCGGCGCAGGGTGGAGCGGCTGAGATCGCCGCTGCTGTCGCCGTTGCCGGAGAAGTCGAAGGTGAGCGAGCCGTGTCCGTGGGCCGCCCAAGCGTCGAGCAGGTACCGCGCCCGGTGCCGGGTCGCGGTCGTGCCCAGACCGTGCAGGGTCAGGATCTCCGGATCCGCCCCGCCGGTCCCCGTGGTCCTCGTCGCCGCCAGCCGTTCTCCAGCGGATTCGAAGAAGAACTCCTCCCCCACGGCCCACTCCCTTTCCTCCGCGTCGGACCACTCGTCGGGCTCGACTGTCGGACTCAGCCGTCGGTGTCGGTCGCGCCGACGGTTCCGGCGGCCAGACCGGCTCCCGTGGCCTCGAACCGCTCCTTGCGTACGGTGGGCCAGGCGTCGCGCAGGATGCTGTAGTAGACGACGTCCCGGCGGCGCCCGCCCGGCATGACGTTGAAGCTGCGCAAGACGCCTTCCTCGTGCGCCCCGATGCCGGCCAGCCCCGCGCGTGCTCCGGTGTTGAGGACGTCGGTCTTGAACTCGACCCGTTCACAGCCCAGCTCGTCGAACGCGTGGTCGAGGAGGGCGAGCTTGACGGCTCGGTTGACACCGGTCCGGCGAGCCCCCGCGTACAGCCAGGACCATCCGATCTCCAGCCGGCGTTCGGCGGGAGCGAGATTGCCGTAAGCGGTGCTGCCGACGATCCGGCCGCTGGACCTGTCGATGACGGCGAACACGATGCGGGTACCGGTCAGCGTGTCCCTGATCGCTGTCTCGAGGAACGCATGGAGATCGTCCGCCGTTTCGATCCGCTGGACGAAGTAGCTCCAGATCTCCGGCTCGTACACGATCTGCGAGAACGCCTCGATGTCGGTGACGCGGACACGCCGCAGCGCCACCCGGTCATTGCCCAGTTCGAGATCGGCCAGCCCGTCCCAGCTCACTGTTCCTGTCCCTCCGCTTCCCTCACCAGCACCGGCGCGCCGCCGATCGTGCCGTCGTTGTAGACGCGGTGCTCGTCGTAGACCCGCTCCAGGGCCTGGGCGTAGCGTGCGCCGATCCGTCCTCGCACCAGCTTGTACTGGGCGTTCAGGAGACCGTTGTCGATGGAGAAGGGCTGCTCCGCGACGACGGCCGCGTAGACGCGCTGCTCGTAGCGGAACTCCTCGTTCAGCTTGGCCAGACCGCGGGCGAGCTCCTCCCGGTACGTCCGCGCCCCGCCGGCCCGGTCCACCCCGCCGGGCGAGGCGGCAGGAGAGATCACCACGGTGAGGTAGGGCCGGCCGTCGCCGAACACGGCGCAGTCGTGCACCCCGGGAAGTTCCCGGACGCGTTCCTCCACGAGCGGGACCAGGACGTTGAGCGCCCCGCTCAGCGTGACGATGTCGTCGACACGGCCGTCGATGTAGAGGAAGCCGTCCTCGTCGACGTGGCCGACGTCGTAGGTCCTGACCTCACCGGTGGGCAGGAACACCTTCTCGCTCGTACCGGGTGCGCACCAGGTGTACCGGGTGTTGACGGGGGCGCTGCTGCCGACGATGAGGACGCCGTCCTCGTCGAAGCGGATCCGCTTGTGCGGCAGGACCCGTCCGACGCTGCCCAGCCGGAACGCCCCGGGATGGTTCTTGGAGACGATGCACGTCTCGTTCAGCCCGTAGCCCTCGTAGAGGGGAACGCCGGCATCGTTGAAGAACCGCAGCACCTGCCGGCCTGCGGGAGCGGAACCGGTCCACAGGTAGCGGACGCGGCCGCCGAGCGCCTGCTGGATCGCCGCCTCCCGGTCTCCGGGATCGGCGGGGACCCCGTCGGCCTCGAGCCGGGCCTTCAGCTGCTCGTAGAAGCCGGGCACGCCCATGACGACGGTGGGAGAGACCGCCCGCGCCGTCGTCTCGGCGGTGACCCGGTCGGCCAGGGTGACGTCGTGGCCGTGGACGAGGGCGGAGTAGAACCAGTAGCGCTGCTGCAGGAACCTGACGGGCAGGAAGACGAGCAGGTTGTCGCCGTCGCGGTGATCGAACATCTCCTGGACGGCGGCCAGCGACCGGTTGATGCTGGCGACGGTGACCTCGATGCCCTTGGGAGGGCCGGTGCTCCCGGAGGTCTGCTTGATCGCGCAGATGTCGGCGGGATCATGCCCGGGGTGGGGCGGGATGCCGGAGGGGTCGGTGGGCCCTCCGGTGGAGCCGAAGGCCCACTCGCGGACCTGCGCGATGTCTCGCACCGGACCGGAATCCGGTCCGGCGTCCCCGAGGCGCGCGTCGCCGGCGTCGGCGGTGAAGAGCAGGGTGAGACCGAACTCGGCGAGCACGGCGGACGGCTCGTACCGGTCCGGCTCGATGCCCGCGGTCACCGCGCCCAGCTTGAGCACGGCCAGATCGAGCAGCAGCCACTCGATCCGGTTCGGCGCCATGACGCCGACGCGGTCACGGGCGCGGACCCCCAGCGCGTGAAGCCGGGCCGCCACTCGCAGGGCCGCGGCGTCGAACGCGGCCAAGCTCAGTGAACGGACCTCGTCGCCGTCGCGGTAGTAGAGGCGATGGCGGGTGTCCTGGCAGCTGCCGCGGGCGATGGTACCGATGACGTCGACGGGTGGGGGCGGGCTCTGGGCCGGACCTGGAAGCTGCTCGCTCATCTACGGGGTGTCCTCCTCGAAGGGGGCCGTGCCATCGGGCCGACGGCGGCGTTCAGCCGGGAACGGAGAGCGCGCCGGCCGCAAGCAGGTACGCGTCAAGACGCTCCCAGCCCCGTGACGCGTACCAGTCGCGGTCGAAGCCGCGCAGCGGGCGTACGGGCAGGCCGCCGTGCTGGACGCCGTCCGCGAGGGTGCGCCACAACTCGTCGACGAGGGAGCAGTGGCGCACGGCTTCGCGCAGCTCCCGAAGGGTGTACGCCGGGCCTTCCATGCGCACGAGCCGGATGTCGTAGCAGCCGCGGAAGCCGTGACCGTAGACGGTGAAAGGCGGGTGCCACACCTGGGCGCCCGGCGCCCGGATGGTGAAACGCACCCGCGAGGCGGCGTGGCCGCCGTGGTGGTGCTCGGCGTGTTCGGCGATGTCGGGGATCTGGGGCGGAAAGAAGTAGTGCCGCGTCTCGGGAATGTCCTCGCGGTCGAATTCCCCGGGAGCGAAGTGCCAGCGGTTGTACATCATGCGCTGGGCCGACCGCCAGAGGACGGACGAGGTGTCGTCACCGACGTCGGCCATCCGCGTGGGGTGAGGCAGACAGCAGCAGACGAAGTCCCTCTTCCCCAGTTCCAGCACACCGTCGGCACCACCCGGACGCGCGCCGCGCAGCCGCGTCAGATCGCGGACCGCGCTGCTCATGCCGTAGTCGGAGTCGGTGGAGCAGACGGCGGAGAGCACGATGGCCGCGAGGAGTTCACCGACGGCGCCGTGTCCGGCCCAGTGCCCGGCGCCCGCGGGCACCTCGGCGTCCTCGCCGGTCCGGGCGTCGAGGAGGACGGCGGCGGTGGCCAGGGCGCGCAGGTCGTCCCGCGCCCGGCCCGTCGGTTCGACGCCGAGCTGTCGGCGGCCGTGGCGGGCGACCAACTCGGGCAGGCCGTGAGGGTCGCGGGGCTTCGGAAAGTCTGCCAGGTACTCGTTCTTGACGAAGGTCAGGCCGTTGATGCGCCGGTAGCGCATCAGGGGCGAGTGCCGGTCGACCTCTTCCTGGAGAGCCCGGACCTCCTCCGCCAGGTCCAGCAGCCCGATGCCGTGGAGGTCACGGGAGGGACGCCCGACAGCGGCGGAGTAATTCGCGTACCGGTCAAGGAAGTACTGCCGCAGCCGGGTCGCCGAGAGCTGCCGTCCGTTGAATTCCTCGAACCGGACAGAGCGGCCGCTGCTGAACAGGCAGTGTGCGAGGACCACGAACAACCGGTCCGCCGCGCTCCAGCTGTCCACCGGGCGAATCCGCAAATCTGAGAGGCGACCCTCTCGTGTCAGGGTATTGCTGCCTGCATCGGACTTCGAGAAGACGTCGCGGCCCACGAAGATGTAAACCGTCTCGACCCGCTCGACCCAATCCGCGAGCCGGTCCAGGCGGCTGCCGATCTCCCCCTTGGCTTCCCATTCCCGGAGAATCGTGTCGACCTCGTGGAGTTCGGCGGCCTCACGCGCCTCGACGGACCGCGCCTCCTCCTCGGCCAGCTCCAGCACTTCCGGCGGCACCCGTAACCAGGCGAGCGGTTCGGCAGACGATTTCGGCAGCTCACCCGGCTTCCAGAACGACACGCTGAAGAGCGCCGAACGGGTCACCGCGACGAGGTCCCCACCCGCAGACGGGTCCGTCACGACCTCGAAGTCCGAGCGGCCGAGGACATGTTGGACGAGCAGCCCTTCCCAGGCCGTCAGTCTCTGGCTAGCGAGACGAAAGGAAATCCGCCCCCTGCTGGTGAGTTCACGCAGTAACCAGCCCGACGCTTCCTGTGCACATAAGACGGCAGTGCCCGACTCAGACGAAAGCATGAAATCCCCGTCGTTCGGCAATGAATCGCGTCAACCAATGTGATGGAACGTGCTGTCCAGCCTGACGGAACATCAGCCATCGTGACGGCGTGCCGCCTTCGACGTACACACACATTCCAGCCGTTCATCACCGGAAGAGGAGGCCGTTTCAGCCTGAACAGCGCGCCAGCCGGGCGAGCGCGGCGAGCACCGGCGCGACCCCGTCCTCCACGGCCAGGCGGTCGGCAAGCGCGCGAGCACACGCGCGGTGGGAGTCGTCCGCCGTCGCCCGGCGCAGAGCCTCGGTCAGGGTCCCGGAGCTGAGACGGGGCAGTGGCATCACCCCGGGCGCGGTGCCCAGCGCAGTCAGCCGGGACGCCCAGAACGCCGCGTCGAACTGGACCGGCACCGGAACGTTGGGAACCCCGGCCCGCAGGACGGCGCCGGTCGTGCCCGCTCCCGCGTGGTGGACGACGGCGGCCGTCCGCGGAAACAGAAGGGAATGCGGCACCTCGTCGACGGTCAGGATGTCGTCGCCCCGAGCGTCCAGACCCGCCCAGCCCCGCTGAACGATCCCGCGTACCTTCGCCGCGCGCAGAGCGGTGACGATCTCGCGGCTCACCCGCTCAGGTTCGGGAACGGTGGCGCTGCCCAGGCCGACGAAGACCGGCCGGGGCCCCGCGGCGAGGAAGTCCTCCAGCTCCCGGGACAGCCGTCCGGTCTCGTGCGGCCACCAGTACCCCGACACCTCAAGCCCGGCCGGCCAGTCCCGGGGCCGGGGGACGACGAGCTCACTGTAGCCGTGCAGCACGGGCCACCCCCGCAGCCCCCGGTACCGGCCCGCCGTCACGAGCCCGTGCCGCCGCAGTGACCGTACGGCGCCGGAGAACATCAGCTCCACCGACGTCATGACGGCCCGTCCGCTCAGCCGGTTCCCCACCGTGCCCAGGGACCGTGTCCCCAGGACGGGGGCGAAGAACTCCCCCGTCGGGTGCAGCGGCTGGAGGTGCAGCCCGATGGCCGGCACCGACAGGCCCTCGGCGATGGCGTACCCCATCGGCCCCAGCGCCCCGCCGACCAGCAGGACCTCACCCTCCTTCGCCACCTCCACCAGGGACGCCGTCATCTCGTCGACCAATCCCCGGGCCATCGACGCCAGCCGTACGAGCTTGCCCGCACCGGTCCGCGCCTGATGCAGCCGCCGACCCTGCGCGGAGTGCAGTGCGGCGCGGGGGTCCACCGGAAGCGGATGGAACCGCACCCCCGACCCCGCCACCAGCGGCTCGAACACCCCGTGCGCGGCCAACGTCACCTCATGCCCGGCCCGTACGAGACCGGCACCCAGACCCGTGTACGGCGCGACGTCACCCCGCGAACCCGCCGTCATCATCACGATGCGCACGCCGCCAGTGTGCCCCACCCGGAGCCGACACCACCGGAAAACCCGCCCGCACGGGGCGATCAGAAATCGAACCAACTGGGCTCCTGCCGCAAGGGCATTGCTCAGGTTCTGTACCTCCAGCATCCCACCGCGCAGATGACGCTGCATGCTGGCACTCTCGCCGGTTGTATGGAATCAAAGGCCAAGGTTGCCCAGGTGCGGATGCCGTACGCATAACGGACACTAATATCGGAAACATGCGGCCGGATCCATGTCGCAGGCAGTTGCCACCACGCAAGAACATCGTTCCGTGGATCCCGCATCGAGGTGCCGTCAATCGGCTTTTCAAACGATCCCAACGAGAACGAGATGGGGCGGTCACCGTGATGTACGACCTGCTCGCCGGCAGTTGGACCTACCGGAGCTTCATCAATCGGTCCGACCTCCTCCCCGGCCTCGACCCCGAGCACATCGTGGAGGACGCCGTCGCCAAGTGGTCCCGCTACCTCTTCGCCCAGGGGGTGATGACGTTTCACCCGACGGTCACGGGCGCACTCACCGGACTGTTCGAGATGGGCACCGATGAAAGTCCGCTCGACATGCACCTGAACGGCAAGATCGAGGATCGCGGCGGAGTCACCTGGATCAAGTGGAACGCCCATGGCCTGCCCGAGACACCGAGCGACGGCTGGCTGTACGAGTACGACGGGTACTTCACCGCCATGTGGCCGGACGGCCGCCGGCAGATCGACGCGATCGTCGGTTCGGTCGTACGCACCGCGCCGCACGACGACCTCGCGCCGAACCAGACGGCGGATCGCGCGGCCGGGGCCGGCAGTGTCGCCTCGTTCGTCATGGTGCGCCCCTCGTTCGTCGAGGCTCGCGATGTGATCGGGCTTCCCCCTGAGCTGCTCGAAATGCTGGGATCACGGTCCCATCGCCTGCACCACGCGATCTGGCACGGACTGCGGGACAATTGGTCCACTCCGAGCGATGGCGACATCTCAGACGACGACAAGGTGGAGATCACCAACCTCGGTTGGGCCCCGCCGCACCCGAATCAACGCCCCACACGCGGAACCGTGGATCTCCGCGAACCGGACAACGGCGCCGGTGAGGATTTTCTCTACATGCACCGCCAGATGATCCAAGAGGTCCGTGAGCTGCTGAGCGGACAGGGCCTGCCCGTGATCGAGGCATGGACCTCCATCCCCTCCCCGAACCGGAAGTCACGGAACCTCGACGGGTTCTCCGTGCCCCAGGCCTGGGATCAGGGACAAGGCGATGCCGCTTTCAAGGGGCTGGCGGTCATCAAGAGCGATGAGTACTGGCAATCGCGGATGACGTTCCTCGAGCGGAAGTTCAAGGATCCGGAATACCTTGCGACGCTGTCCCTCGACCAGCTCGGCGCGAAGATCGAATGGTTGATCCACAATCTGATGCACATCCGGTGGTGCTCGCGTCAGACAGATCCCGCAAATCCTCTCGTGCCGCTGCCCGGCGGCCGGCCGCCCACCGACACGTCCGACAAGTGGATCAAAGCCACGCGTAACGGCAAGCCCTTCTACTACGACGATCTCAACGACACGTTCTCCTCGCACGTACACCCCGTCTTCTGGCGCCTGCACGGCTGGGTCGACGACCGCATCGAGGATTGGTACGCGGCGCACGCCGCCGCGCATCCAGGGCAGGTCACACGCACGACCGTCGGAACCGTCTCCTGGTTCGCCAAGGGAGCATGGGTCAGCGTCGAGACACCGTGGGTGGGCCCGACGGTCGCTGGACATGGTCCGGGTGGCCATGCCGACGGACACGACCACGACCACGACCACGGTGGGCAGGGCCAGCACGGATACGACGTGGCCGTCATGCAGCGGGTCTACGACCTGATCTTCAAGCCCGGGACGACAGCAGCGGTCGCGGCGCCGGCAACACCGACGATGCGCAGCGTCCGGTTCACGGACAAGATCCTCAGGAGCGTACGCCCCGAGACCGCGGTGCTCTAGCGCGACGCCGACATGCTCTGTGCGGGGTTCCCGTTCGTGTCGGGGTCAGCTCGTAGTCGGCGTTCGGGGCCCGCCTCGTGACGCGGACGCGGGCTCCCTCACCCGTCCGGACTGTCCTGACGATCGCCTCAGGCGTACCGCTGCGAAGCTGGAAGCCCCCAACCCCAACAAGCCTTCACCGGCAGCCGAAGGATCTCTGGATGTCCTGTCACGGGCCGGTGGGAGAGGTTGCCCCATGCGAACCGACGACGATGTGAGGGACCTGCCCCTCTTCATCCTGAAGCGGATCAAGACCTCCCGGGACTGGGATCGTTTCCTGATCGCCCAGGCCCAGCGTTACGTGGTGCGTGCCCTGCCCGAGGCCAAGGCGCGCACCTTGTACGGCGACCTGACCCGGGTGGCGGCAGGACTGAACGGCGCCAACGAGACGGTCACCCCGATGGACGCCTTCGCCCGAATGGAACCCCTGCTGGAGACGTTCACCGACATCGAGGACCTGTGTCCGCCGCCGAGACGCCTTCCCATCAAGATCAAGTGGCCGAGGGCGGCGCAGGACGTGGACGTCGTCGAAGGCCCGGTGCCCGACCCATGGCTCGTCATGGGCCCGGTGCCCGACCCGTGGCTCCCGTTCCCCGACATCACGCCCGTCCGGGCCCTTCCCGTACTGGAAGCCCTGGGCTCGCTGGCCGAGGCCTTCACCGACGGTCAGGCCGCCAAGCAATTCCGGGAAGCCCTCGCCAGAGCCCAGTCCGACGTCGCTTAGCGTCACGTCGGCAAACGGGTACCGCCGTTCCCGGGACGGGAGCACCGACCACGCCGGCCCTCGGCGGCTCCCGGGCGTGCGTTCGACCCGATGTGCGGCGCCTTCAGGGCCGGCGGGGATCAGAAGCCCTGGGCCAGCCGGTGGTAGGCCTGGTTCCAGCGCAGTTCCTTGGTGAAGCGGCGCATCGTCGTGTCGTCGTCGATCACCAGGAGCTCGACGCCGAGCATCTCGGCGAGATCGTCGAGCTCCTCGGTGCCGACCGCTCCGGACAGCACGGTGTGGTGTGGCGCGCCGGCGGTCAGCCAGGCCTCGGCGGAGGTGGGCAGGTCCGGGCGCGGCTTCCAGACGGCGCGGGCGACGGGCAGCTTGGGCAGCGGCTCCGGTGACGGGACCACGTCGACCTCGTTGGCGACCAGCCGGAACCGGTCGCCCAGGTCCGCGAGGCCGACCACCACGGCCGGACCGGGCTCGGCGTCGAAGACCAGGCGGACGGGGTCCTCGCGGCCGCCGATGCCGAGCGGGTGGATCTCGCACGAGGGGGTGCCGGAGGCGATGCTCGGGCAGACCTCCAGCATGTGCGCGCCGAGGATCAGCTCCCTGCCGGACTCCAGGTGGTAGGTGTAGTCCTCCATGAAGGAGGTGCCGCCGGGCAGTCCGCCGGCGGTCACCTTGAGCGTGCGCAGCAGGGTCGCGGTCTTCCAGTCCCCCTCACCGCCGAAGCCGTATCCGTCGGCCATCAACCGCTGTACCGCCAGGCCGGGCAGCTGGCGCAGACCGCCGAGATCCTCGAAGTTGGTGGTGAAGGCCTTGAAGCCGCCCTGTTCCAGGAAGCCCCGCAGGCCGAGCTCGATGCGCGCGGCGTAGCGCAGCGACTCGTGGCGCTCCCCGCCGGCCCGCAGTTCGGGCGCGAGGCGGTAGGTGTCCTCGTACTCCTTGGCCAGGTCGGTGACCTCGGCGTCGTCCGTCGCGTCCACGACGGCGACCAGGTCGTTGACGCCGTAGGTGTTGACGGAGACCCCGAAGCGCAGCTGGGCCTCGACCTTGTCGCCCTCGGTGACGGCCACGTCGCGCATGTTGTCACCGAAGCGGGCGAGCCTGAGGCCGCGCAGTTCGGCGCGGCCGGCCGCGGCACGGGCCCAGGTGGCGACCCTGGCGGCCACGGCCGGGTCGCTGACGTGTCCGGCGACGGTCTTGCGGGCGACGCCGAGGCGGGACTGGATGTAGCCGAACTCGCGGTCGCCGTGGGCGGCCTGGTTCAGGTTCATGAAGTCCATGTCGATGCTGTGCCAGGGCAGTTCGACGTTCGCCTGGGTGTGCAGGTGGAGCAGCGGCTTGCGGAGGGCGTCCAGTCCGGCGATCCACATCTTGGCCGGCGAGAAGGTGTGCATCCAGGCGATCAGGCCGATGCAGCCGTCCGCGGAGTTGGCCTCCAGACAGACCCGGCGGATCGCGTCGGCGTCGGTGAGGACGGGCTTCCAGACGATCTCTACCGGGACGGCGGGGTGGCGGTCCAGGGTTTCGGCGATGCGCTGGGACTGCTCGGCGACCTGGCGCAGCGTGTCCTCGCCGTAGAGCCCTTGGCTGCCGGTCAGGAACCAGACCTGGCGGCCTTCGAGTGGCTTGCTCATGGGGTGGCTCCTCACCGGGCCTGGGGCTGGCCGTAGACGTTCTGGTAGCGGAAGTTGAGGCTGTCGATGTCCGCCTGGGCGATCGGCAGGGGCTCGCCGAGCTGGCGGGAGAGGTGGACGGTGCGGGCGACGTCCTCGCACATCACGGCGGCCTTGACCGCCGCCTTGGCGTCCTTGCCGATGGTGAAGACGCCGTGGTTCTGCATCAGGACGGCGGGCGAGCGGTGGCCCTTGAGGGTGTCCACGATGCCCCGGCCGATCGAGTCGTCGCCGATCAGGGCGAAGGGGCCGACGGGAATCTCGGCGCCGAACTCGTCGGCCATCGCGGTGAGGACGCAGGGGACGGCCTCGCCTCGGGCCGCCCAGGCGCAGGCGTAGGTGGAGTGGGTGTGCACCACTCCACCGACCTCGGGCAGCTGGCGGTAGACGTAGGCGTGCGCTGCGGTGTCGGAGGAGGGCGCGTGCTCGCCTTCGACGACGTTGCCGTCCAGGTCGCAGACGATCATGTCGCCGGGCGTCAGCTCGTCGTAGGAGACGCCGCTGGGCTTGATGACCAGCAGGTCCTCGCCGGGAACGCGGGCGGAGACGTTGCCCGCCGTCCACACGACGAGGCCGTAGCGGACGAGTTCCTGGTGGAGGTCGCTGACCTGGTGGCGAATGGCGTCGATGGTCACGTTCACAATGCCTCGCTCGGGGTGGTGAGGGCGGCGTTCCGGATGTCACGCAGGCGGTGCAGGAGCTTGTCCGCGCCCAGGCCGAAGGAGTCGTGCAGGGCGCGGTACTCGGCGAAGAGCAGGTCGTACGTGTCGGCGGCGGCCCGGTGCGGCTGGTAGGCGCCCCGGTGCACCCGGCCCATGGCGGCGGCCGCGGCCCGGACGTCCGGGTGGGCTCCGGCGGCGACGGCGGCGTGGATCGCCGAGCCGAGCGCCGGGCCCTGCTCCGACGCGGCGACCGAGACCGGGCGGCGCAGCACGTCGGCGTAGATCTGCATGAGCAGGGGGTTCTTCTTCAGTCCGCCGGTGACGATGAACTCGGTGACGGGGACGCCGCCCTGCTCCAGTGTCTCGACGATGACACGGGTGCCGAAGGCGGTGGCCTCCAGGAGTGCGCGGTAGATCTCCTCGGGACGGGTGGCGAGGGTCAGGCCGGCGATCACCCCGGAGAGGTGGTGGTCGACCAGGGTGGAGCGGTTGCCGTTCATCCAGTCGAGCGCCACCAGGCCGTGCGCGCCGACGGGTCGGGCAGCGGCCTTGCGGGTGAGCAGCTCGTGTGGGTCTTCGCCGGTCTCCTCGGCCTCGGCCAGGTAGTCGGCCGGCAGGCCCTGGCGCAGCCACCAGGCGAAGATGTCCCCGACGGCGCTCTGTCCGGCCTCGTAGCCGTACGAGCCGGCGATGATGCCGTCCTCGACCACGCCGCAGATGCCGGGGACGTCGGCGAGCGTGGCGCCGTTGACGACGTGGCAGGTGGACGTGCCCATGATGGCCAGGAGTTGGCCGTTGTCGACGGCGCGGGCGGCCGGTGCGGCGACGTGCGCGTCGACGTTGCCGGCGGCGACCGCGATGCCTTCGGGCAGGCCGGTCCACTGGGCGGCCTGCGCGGTGAGCGAGCCGACCCGGGAGCCGAGCGGGGAGAGCGGGTGCTCAAGGCGGGTGCGGGCGAAGTCGGCGAAGTCCGGGTGGAGCGCGGCGAGATAGTCCTCGCCGGGGTAGCTCCCGTCCTGGTGGATGCCCTTGTATCCGGCGGCGCAGGTGTTGCGGCTCTCGGTGCCGGTGAGCTGCCAGACGATCCAGTCGGCTGCCTCGATCCAGCGGGCGGTAGCGGCGTATACGGCCGGGTCCTCTTCCAGGACCTGGAGGGCCTTGGCGTACTGCCACTCGGCGGAGATCCTGCCGCCGTAGCGGGAGATCCACTTCTCGCCGCGGGCGTGGGCCAGTGCGTTGATCCGGTCCGCCTGGCCCTGGGCGGCGTGGTGCTTCCAGAGCTTGGGCCAGGCGTGCGGGCGCGCGGCCCACTGCGGAAGTTCGGCGAGCGGAGTGCCGTCGGCCAGGGTCGGCAGGACGGTGCAGGCGGTGAAGTCGGTGGCGATCCCGATGACGTGAGCGGGGTCGATGCCGGCGGCGGCGAGCGCGGCCGGGACGGTGGTGCGCAGCACGTCCCGCCAGTCGGCGGGGTGCTGCAGCGCCCAGTCGGGCGGCAGCCGCCGGCCGGTGCCGGGCAGCTCGCGTTCGATGACGGCGTGCGGGTACTCGTGGACGGCGGCTGCGACTTCCTCGCCGTCCCGTACGCGGACCACCACGGCACGGCCGGAGAGGGTGCCGAAGTCGATGCCGACGACGTACCGGTCGGTGTCGGGGGCGGCGGGGATCACGGTCACTTCCTCATCCTTCGTACGGGAGGTATGCGTGGTCGTCTGTCACAGCCGCCGTCGTCGGCCCCCTTCGGGGGGCGGAACGTGGGGCCGCCGGAGGACGGACCGAAGCGGGGATTCCGGCCTGGCAGGCAGCTCGGGGGGTGTTTCCGTTGGCGCTCAGAGGAATTGTGAGCGTTAACAATCGCCCCGTCAAGGGCATCGCGACCGGGCGCCGCCCTCGAACCGGGTGAGCCCGATGTTTCGAACCGCTATGAGTTCAACGTCGGTTGGCGGGGGCAACGCTGCGGCGCAGCACCATCTCCGGGGTGATCTGCGCATGAGCCCGGGAGACCGCCCCGCCTTCCAGCTCTTCGACCAGCAGTTCCAGAGCACGGCGGCCGAGCTCGCCGAAGTCCTGCCGCACGGTGGTCAGCGGCGGGATGAAGTACGCGGCTTCCGGAATGTCGTCGAAGCCCACCACGCTGATCTCGTCAGGGACGGACCGGCCGGCCTCGTGCAGGGCGCGCAGCAGGCCGAGGGCCATGTGGTCGTTGGCGCAGAAGACGGCGGTGACATCCGGCAGTTCGGCGATCCGCAGGCCCGCCTGATAGCCCGAGCGGGCGCTCCAGTCCCCGCGCTCCACCTCGGGCACGGGTGCGCCGGCCGCCTGCAGGGCGAGGCGCCAGCCCTCCTCGCGATCCTGGCTCTCCAGCCAGTTGGCCGGGCCCGCCACGTGGTGCACGGTACGGTGCCCCAGGTCGAGCAGGTGCCCGGTGGCCGCCCCGGCACCGTAGCGGTTGCCCACCGACACCATGGGCACCCGGGTCTGGTTGCCGGAGCCGACCGCGACGAGCGGTACGGAGCTGGAGAGCCGGGCCACCGCGCTGACCGCGGAGGTCTGCGGCGCGATCACGACGACACCCTCCACCCCCTGGTCCCGCAGCCGGTCGACGGCCTCCTGGACCGACCGGCCGTCCAGGGAGCGCAGGCTGGTCACGCTCACGAAGTACCCGGCGCTGCGCGCTGCCCGCTCGATGCCCTCCAGCATCGAGGCCGGGCCGTAGAGCGTCGAGTCGAAGCTCACCACGCCGAGCGTCTGGGAGCGGCGGGTCACCAGGGCTCGGGCCGCGGAGTTGGGCCGGTAGTCCAGCTCCCGGATGGCGGCCACCACCCTGTCGCGGGTGTCCGGCCGCACGTGCGGGGCGCCGTTGAGCACGCGGGACACCGTCTGGTGGGACACCCCCGCCAGTTTCGCCACGTCCGCCATCACGGGCTGGCGATGTTCCGTCCCGGCACTCTCGGTTCCCACGCGTCATCCTCCTCGGCCATGAACCACAGTACGCGACCAGGTCCAGGCCAATCCGTCACCCTCGGTCCAACGATGCCTCTCTTCTTACCAGCCGCCAAGGGGCAGCCGTCAGTGATCCCCAGACCCTTGACGCCACCCTTGTGAGCGTTAACACTTCACCACGCCAGGCCAGAGCCACCGCAGCCCCCGACGCCCCGCAGCCCGAGGGAACGGTCCCGGCCGGCCCCGCCCGACCGCTCCCAGTCGCCCAGTCAGGGTCGCTCTGCGCCGGTCGCGGAACACCACTGGAGGAACTGTGCGAAAGATTTCGGCGGGCCTCGTCGCCGCGGGCCTGGTGCTCTCGCTGGCGGCCTGCGGCCAGAGCGCCAACGGCGTCGGCGACGGCACGGCCAAGGCAGACGCCAAGGGCGACGCCAAGGGCGGACTGGTCGGCATCGCGATGCCGACCAAGTCCTCGGAACGCTGGATCAACGACGGCACCAACATGGTCAAGGAGTTCCAGGCCAAGGGCTACACGACCGACCTGCAGTACGGCGACAACGTGGTCGAGAACCAGGTCTCCCAGGTGGAGAACATGATCACCAAGGGCGCCAAGCTGCTGGTGATCGCCGCCATCGACGGTTCCTCCCTCACCAACGTGCTGCAGAAGGCCGCCGACGCCCACATCCCGGTGATCTCCTACGACCGGCTGATCCGCGGCACGGCGAACGTCGACTACTACGCGACCTTCGACAACTACAAGGTCGGTGTTCTCCAGGGCGGTTACATCGCCGACAAGCTCGGCCTCAAGGACGGCAAGGGCCCGTTCAACATCGAGCTGTTCGCCGGCTCGCCGGACGACAACAACGCCGGATTCTTCTTCAACGGCGCGATGAGCGTCCTCAAGCCGTACATCGACAAGAAGAAGCTGGTCGTGCGGAGCGGCCAGACCGACTTCAACCAGGTCGCCACGCTGCGCTGGGACGGCGGACTCGCCCAGTCCCGGATGGACAACCTGCTGAGCAAGTCGTACACCAACGCCCACGTCGACGCCGTGCTCTCGCCGTACGACGGCATCTCGATCGGCATCTTCTCCTCCCTGAAGGGCGTCGGCTACGGCACCGCCAAGTCGCTGCCGATCGTCACGGGCCAGGACGCCGAGCTGGCCTCGGTGAAGTCGATCATCGCGGGCGAGCAGACCCAGACCGTCTACAAGGACACCCGCGAACTGGCCAAGGTCGCCGTCCAGATGGGCGACGCGGTGCTGACCGGCGGCAAGCCCGAGGTCAACGACACCAAGCAGTACGACAACGGCGTCAAGACCGTCCCGGCGCAGCTGCTGCAGCCGGTCAGCGTCGACAAGGACAACTACCGGAAGGTCCTGGTCGACAGCGGTCAGTACACCGCGGACCAGCTCAAGTAGCCCGCGGGGCCCGGTTCCGCCGGGCCCCACGCCGAACCGGCGGTGCGGAATCCGGGAGACCTCGGCCCCCGAGGGCTCCCCCACCGCACCGCCCCGAACGATACGGACGCACAACCATGGCTGGACCCGTTCTCGAAATGCGGTCGATCAGCAAGTCGTTCCCCGGCGTCAAGGCGCTCTCGGAGGTCAACCTGAGCATCGCCGCCGGTGAGGTGCACGCCGTCTGCGGCGAGAACGGCGCCGGCAAGTCCACCCTGATGAAGGTGCTCAGCGGCGTGTACCCGCACGGCGGCTACGAGGGCGAGATCCTCTTCGAGGGCGAGCCCTGCCGGTTCAAGGACATCAGGGCCAGCGAGCAGCGCGGCATCGTCATCATCCACCAGGAACTGGCGCTGGTGCCGTACCTGTCCATCGCCGAGAACGTCTTCCTCGGCAACGAGCACGCCTCCCGGGGCGTCATCAGCTGGCACCGGACGCTCACGCACGCCGCCGAACTGCTCCGCCAGGTCGGCCTCGACGAGAGCCCGCACACCAGGATCGCCGACCTCGGCGTGGGCAAGCAGCAGCTGGTCGAGATCGCCAAGGCGCTCGCCAAGAAGGTCAAGCTGCTCATCCTGGACGAGCCGACGGCCGCGCTGAACGACGAGGACAGCCGCAAGCTGCTCGACCTGATCCTGGAACTCAAGGCGCAGGGCATCTCCTGCATCATCATCTCGCACAAGCTGAACGAGATCGCCCGGGTCGCCGACGCCGTGACCATCCTGCGCGACGGGCAGACCATCGAGACCATCGAGATCGGCCCCGGGGGCATCTCCGAGGAGCGGATCATCCGCGGCATGGTCGGCCGCGACCTGGAGCACCGCTACCCCGAACGCACCCCCGACATCGGCGAGATCGCCTTCGAGGTCGAGGAGTGGAGCGTCCGGCATCCGATCGACCAGCAGCGCATGGTGGTGGACGGCGCCTCGCTGAACGTGCGGCGCGGCGAGATCGTCGGCATCGCCGGTCTCATGGGCGCCGGCCGCACCGAGCTGGCCATGAGCGTCTTCGGCCGCTCGTACGGGCGGTGGGCCGCCGGGCGGGTGCGGATGCACGGCCGGGAGATCCGTACCCGGACGGTTCCCGAGGCGATCGGGCACGGCATCGCGTACGTCACCGAGGACCGCAAGCAGCTCGGCCTCAACCTCATCGACGACATCAGCCGGAACATCTCGCTGAGCGCGCTCGGCAAGGTCGCCCGGTACGGCCGGGTCGACCGGCACGAGGAGGCCCGGGTCGCCGAGTCCTTCCGGCGCACCATGAACATCAAGACCCCCTCCGTGTTCGCGGAGACCGGCAAGCTCAGCGGCGGCAACCAGCAGAAGGTCGTCCTCAGCAAGTGGATCTTCGCCGAGCCCGAGGTGCTGATCCTCGACGAGCCCACCCGCGGGATCGACATCGGCGCCAAGGCGGAGATCTACACCGTCATCGCCGAGCTCGCCGCCCAGGGCAAGGCGGTGCTCGTCATCTCGTCCGAACTCCCCGAACTCCTGGGCCTGTGCGACCGGATCTACACCATGGCCGAAGGCCGGATCACCGGCGAGGTGGCCCGCGCCGACGCCACCCAGGAATCCCTCATGCGGCTCATGACCATGAGCGCCGCATCCAGCAACGAGCAGGTGTGAGGCATGGCCCAGACCGAGATCATCCCGGACTCGTCCCCGAAGGCACGGCAGGACGGCCCGAGCGCCTCCGCCGGCTCCGTCCTGGCCCGCGCGCTGCGCGGGAACGTGCGCCAGTACGGCATGCTGGTCGCACTCGCGCTGATCGTGCTGCTGTTCCAGATCTGGACGGACGGCATCCTCCTCCAGCCGCTGAACATCACCAACCTGATCCAGCAGAACGGCTACATCCTCATCCTGGCGATCGGGATGATGATCGTCATCATCTCCGGGCACATCGACCTCTCGGTCGGCTCCCTGGCCGCCTTCGTCGGTGCCGCCGCCGCGGTGATGATGGTCGAGCACGACGTGTCGTGGCCCGTGGCGATGCTGGCCGCGCTGGTGATCGGCGCGCTGGCCGGCGCCTGGCAGGGCTTCTGGATCGCCTACCTGGGGATCCCGTCGTTCATCGTCACCCTGGCGGGCATGCTGCTGTTCCGCGGCGGCACCCAGATCCTGCTCCAGGGCCAGTCGGTGGCGCCGTTCCCCAAGGGCTTCCAGAACATCAGCAGCGGGTTCCTCCCCGAGGTCGGCCCGCACACCAACTACCACAACCTCACCGTGCTGCTCGGCCTCGCGGTGCTGGCCGTCGCGATCCTCCAGGAGCTGCGCGGACGGCGCCAGACCGCCTCGTACGGGCTTGAGCTGCTCCCGCTCGGGCTGTTCCTCGCCAAGCTCGCCGTGATCACCGCGGCCGTGGCCGTCTTCACCCTGCTGCTGGCCAGCTATCACGGCGCGCCGATCGTGCTGCTGATCCTGGGCGCGCTCCTTGTCGGCTTCGGCTACCTGATGCGCAACTCCGTCATCGGACGGCACACCTACGCCACCGGCGGCAACGAGGCGGCGGCGAAGCTGTCCGGGGTGAAGAGCAAGCGGGTCGTCTTCCTCGCCTTCACCACCATGGGCGTCCTCGCGGCCCTCGCCGGGCTGGTCTTCGCCGCGCGCCTGAACGCCGGCACCCCGCAGGCAGGCATCAACTTCGAACTGGAGGCCATCGCCGCCGCGTTCATCGGCGGCGCCTCCGCCAGTGGCGGCGTGGGCACCGTACTCGGCGCGATCATCGGCGGCCTGGTACTTGGCGTGCTCAACAACGGCATGTCCCTGGTCGGCGTCGGTACGGACTACCAGCAGGTGATCAAGGGCCTGGTCCTGCTCGCGGCCGTCGGCTTCGACGTCTACAACAAGCGCCGGGCCGGTTCCTGACGGTTTCTGACCGGTTCCGACCGGATCCTGAGCTGCCGCCGGACTCCGGACCGACGCGGACGCCCCCCCCCCCGGGTGGGGGGGCGTCCGCGCGAGCAAGCCGGAGCGGGGAGGCCTCCGACCCGCGTCCCCCCTGCCCCAGGCATGCCGCGATTCCCACGATCAGGGGATATGCCAGAAATGGATCAACGATCAGGATAGAGGCGTGCCCGCCGACCCGCGTGTCCCCGGTCCGTCCGATTCCCCGTCTCCTTCTTCTCTTGCCCCCTCTCCTTTCTCCTCCGCCGTTCCGGCCCCTCCTGGCCTCTCGCTCCCCAAGGCCGGCGGCGCGATCCGCAGTATGGGGGAGAAGTTCACCACCGGGCCGGTGACCGGCACGGCGTCGCTCGGGGTGCCGCTCGCCCTCACCCCGGCCCGTGGCGGCTCCGAGCCGAAGCTGACGCTGGCGTACGACTCCGGATCCGGCAACGGGCCCTTCGGGCTCGGCTGGTCGCTCGACGTGCCGTCGGTCTCCCGGACCACCGACAAGGGGCTGCCCCGATATCTGGACGGCGACGTGTTCCAGCTGTCCGGCGCCGAGGATCTCGTCCCCGTCGTGTCCCCGCCGGCACGCACGGAGGGGCCGTACGAGGTCACCCGCTACCGGCCGCGCACGGAGGGGCTGTTCGCGCGGATCGAGCGCTGGCGAGAGCGCGCGACCGGCGACACCCACTGGCGGGTCACCTCCCGTGAGAACGTCACCAGTGTCTTCGGCCGCGGCCCGGCCGCCCGCATCGCCGACCCGGCCGACCCCTCCCGTGTCTTCCGCTGGCTCCTGGAGGAGACCGCCGACGACCACGGCAACCTGGCGCGCTACACCTACAAGGCGGAGGACGGCCCCGTCACCGCCGACCGGCTGCTCAAACGGATCCAGTACGGCAACCCCCGGCCCGGATCGGGCGACGGTTTCTGCTTCGAGGTCGTCCTCGACTACGGGGAGCACGACGACACCGCGCCGACGCCCGAGGAGGACCGGCCGTGGACGGAGCGGGCCGACCCCTTCTCCACCCGCCGCCCCGGCTTCGAAGTGCGCACCGCCCGGCTGTGCCGCCGTGTCCTGATGTTCCACCGCTTCCCCGAACTCGGACCGGATCCCGTCCTCGTCTCCTCCACCCGCCTCGGACACCGGGCCGACCCCGTCGCCACCGAACTGACCACGCTCACCCATCGCGGACACTCCCCCACCTCCGACGGGCCGGTCCGCGCCGAACTGCCCGCGCTCACCTTCACCTACACCGAACGCACCGTCACGTCCGAGACGCGCCCGCTGCGCGCGGCTTCCGGCGACCCGCTGCCCGTCATGGGGCCGGGCAGCCGGTGGACCGACCTCGACGGCGACGGCATCGCCGGGCTCCTCACCGAGACCGGAGGAGCCTGGTACTACCGGCGGAACCAGGGCGACGGACTGCTCGCCGGACCGGCCCCGGTCGACCCGCTGCCCTCCGGCGGCGGACTGGCCCGCGGCCGTCGGCTCCTCGACCTCGCCGGCGACGGGCGGCTCTCCCTGGCCGAGCTCGCCGGACCGGTCCCCGGCCACCATCGGCGTACGGACGACGGCTGGGCCCCTTTCACCCCCTTCGTCCGGCTCCCCGTCCTGGACTGGAACGCGCCCGGCGTCCAGCTCGTCGACCTCACCGGCGACGGACTCGCCGACGTCCTCCTGGCCGGCGACGAGGGCTTCACCTGGCATCCCTCCCTAGGCGCCGACGGCTTCGGCGACGGCCTCTCCGTCCCGACCGCCCGCACCGAGGAGCACGGCCCCCGGCTCCTCCTCGCCGACCCCGAACAGAGCGTCCACCTGGCCGACATGACCGGTGACGGCCTCACCGACCTCGTCAGGATCCGCAACGGCGAGACCGTGTACTGGCCCAGCCTCGGCCACGGCCGCTTCGGCCCCAAGGTCACCATGGCGGGCGCGCCTCACTTCGACCACCCCGACCGCTTCGACCCGCGTCGCGTCCACCTCGCCGACATCGACGGCTCCGCACCCGCCGACCTGGTCTACGCCGGCCCGGACCGGGTCCGCGTCTGGTTCAACCAGTCCGGCAACTCCTGGAGCCCGCCCGAGACGCTGTCCGTCGAGGCCCCCGCGCCGTCAGCGGTCGCCGTCACCGACCTCCTCGGCCACGGCACCGCCTGCCTCGTCCTCACCGATCCCCGCCCCGACCCCGAGCCGCAGATCCGCTACATCGACCTGATGGCGGGCGGAAAGCCCCGTCTGCTGCACACCGTCGACAACGGCATGGGGCTGCGCACCACCCTGCGCTACTCGTCGTCCACCTCCCAACGGCTCGCCGACCAGGCCGCCGGCCTGCCCTGGCTGACCCGTCTCCCGTTCCCCGTCCAGGTCGTCGCCGAGGTGCACACCGAGGACCAGGTCGCGGGCACCGTCCAGGTGTCCTCCTATCGCTACCGGCACGGCCACTACGACGGCACGGAGCGCGAGTTCCGCGGCTTCGGCTACGTCGAGCACCGCGACGCGCTCTCCTACCCGACGGGCGACGACCGGGCGTACGAACCCCCCGCCGTCACCCGGCGCTGGCAGCACACCGGCTGGACCGACGAGCGCGTCTCGACCCGCCTCGCCCACGAGTACTGGCGGCCCGACCCACAGCGGCCCGAGCCCGGCACGCTGCTCCCCGACACCGTCCTGCCGCCCGGACTCGCGCCCGAGGAGGCCCGCCAGGCGGTCCGGGCCCTGCGCGGCAACCCGCTGCGTGAGGAGGTCTTCGCCGAGGACCGCGACGGCGCCCTCGGCACGCCGTACGCCGTCACCGAGACCAACCACCTGCTGCGGGTGCTCCAGCCACAGCACGAAGGACCGCACTGCGTGGTCCTCGCCGTCCCCGGCGAGACGGTCACCGTGCACACCGAGCGCGAGGCCGGAGACGCGCGGACCAGCCATGAACTGACCCTGGAATTCGATGACTTCGGCACCGTCCTGCACTCGGCCCGGGTCGCGTACCCTCGCGCCACCCCGGCCTGCCCCGAACAGGAACGGCTGTGGCTGACCGTCGACGAGCACCTGCCCGCGCACGACACCGGGGTCGAAGGCCCCTGGCGGATCGGCACCCGGGTCGAGGACTCCGCCTACGAGATCGGCGGCGCCGAACCGCCGGCGCAGCCCGGCCTCCTCACGGCCGGTGCCCTGAGGGACCTCCTCGCCGCTGCCGCGGGGAACGAAGTCCCGTACCACGTCCCCCTCTCCGGGGCCGGGCCGCAGCGCCGGCTGATCGCCCGCACCCGGTACACCTACTGCTCGAACGACCTGACGGAGGAACTGCCGTCCGGTGCGACCGGACTGCGGGCGCTGCCCTGGGGCGTGTACCGGCAGGCGTACGCCGACGGCCAGGTCCGGGAGCTCTACGGGGACCGCGTCACCGACACCGACGTGGCCGAGGCCGGATACGTACGGCGCGAAGGACTGTGGTGGGCGCCCGCCCCGCGACAGATCCACGACCCGGACCGCGGCTACCTGCCCGTCGCTCAGGTCGACCCGTTCGGAGCCCGGTGGACCATCGGGTACGACCCCCACCTCCTGCAGGCCACCGAACTCACCGATCCCGCCGGCAACCGCACCCGCGCTGCCCTGAACTACCGGGTGTGCCGTCCCTGGCTGCTCACCGACCCCAACGGCAACCGCTTCGGGGTCCGCTTCGACCCCCTCGGCTTCGTCGTCGCCACCGCCGTCCTCGGCGCGCCCGACCGGGCGGAGGGCGACCGCCTCGACCTGACCCGGGCGGAACCGTCCCGCGCGGACGACCCGACCACGCGCCTCGAGTACGCCCTGGACACGGTCCCCGCCCGCTTCCGGCAACTGGCCAGGGAGCTCCACGGCACCACCGACAGCCCGTACCAGGAGTCCTGGACCTACGCCGACGGCACCGGCCGCACCGCCCTCGTCAAGGCGAAGGCCGAGGCGGTGTCGGGCCGGCCCCGCTGGGTCGGCACCGGCCGCACCGTGTACGACGCCCGCGGGAACCCCGTGAAGCGGTACGAGCCGTACTTCGCCCCCGACCCCGGCTACGACAGCGAGCCCGAGATGGTCGAGCGCGGCGTGACGCCCGTCCTGCACTACGACCCGCTCGGCAGACCCGAGCGGACCGAGTACCCCGACGGCACCGAGGAACGGACCGTCACCGGAGCCTGGGAGCGCGCGGACTGGGACCGCAACGACACGGTCCGCGGCAGCCGCTGGCAGCACGAACGCCTCGCCCTGCCCGCCACGGACGCCCGGCACCGGGCCGCCGTCCTCGCCGACGCCCATGCGGGCACCCCCACCCGTGTCCTGCTCGACGCGCTCGGCCGCCCTCGGGTCACCATCGTGGACCTCGGCGGCGGGCAGACCCTGGTCAGCCGCGTCGAGCTCGACGTCCAGGGCCACGAGACGGAGACGTTCGACGCCCGCGGGATCCGCGTGCGCGAGCAGCACTTCGACATGCTCGGCCGGCCCGCCCACGTCCGCACGGCGGGCGCCGGCCGGCGGTGGACCCTGCACGACGCCGCGGGCCGCCCGGCGCGTGCCTGGGACGGCCGGGGCACCTCCTTCCGCACCCTCCACGACGGTCCCGGCCGCCCCACCCACGCCTACGCCACCGACCCCGGTGGCGGCGAGCGACTGCGCACCCGCTGGTTCTACGGTGAGTCCCTCGGGCGGCCCGAAGCGGGCAACCTGCGCGGCCGGGCCTGCCTGGTCCTCGACGGCGCGGGCGCCACCCGCACCACGGAGGTCGACTTCAAGGGCAATGTCCTGGAGACCGTCCGCCGGTTCGCCCGGGACCCACGCGGCGAGCCCGACTGGTCGGCGTTCGCCGGCCTCACCGACCCGGACGAGGCCCTGCGGGCCGCCGCCGCACTCCTGGAGGACGAGGAACACCGCACCCGCACCGCGTACGACGCACTGGACCGGCCGACCCTGGTCACCCATCCCGACGGCAGCCGGCTGTCGACCTCGTACAACGAGGCCGGGCTGCCCGAGACGCTGGAACTGGAGAGCCCCGGCGAGGAACGCCGTTTCCTCGTCCGCGACATCGACTACGACGAACACGGGCGCCGCACCCTGCTCGAACGCGGCTGCGGCGCCCGGACCCTCACCACCTACGAGCCGGACACCTTCCGGCTGTCCACCGTGACCACCCGCTCCGCGACCGGCGAACCGCTCCAGCTTCTCGAGTACACCTACGACCCGGTGGGCAACGTCACGGCCACCGCGGACCGGGCCCAGGACACCCTGTTCTTCGCCAACGCCGTGGTGCCCGCCTCCCGCGAGTACGGCTACGACGCGGCATACCGCCTGGTCGCCGCCACCGGCCGGGAGCACGTCGGACAGACCGCGCCCGGCATGCCCGAGCCCGGCGGACCGGCGGTGCACCAGCTGCCCCACGCCAACGACGCGACCGCGATGCGCCGTTACGCCGAGTCCTACGGCTACGACCCCTCCGGCAACCTCCTCGTCCTCACCCACACAGCGGGGCCCGACGGCAGCTGGACCCGACGGCACGAGATCGCGGCCGACTCCGACCGGCTGCTCGGCTCCAGCCTCCCCGGCGATCCGGCGGGCACCCACTCGGCGCGCTACACCTACGACGACGAGGGCTGCGTCACCTCCATGCCCCACCTGCCCGCCCTCGCCTGGGACGCCGACGACCGGCTCGTACGCGCCGAACTCGGCGGCGGAGGCACCGCCCACTACCAGTACGACGAGCACGGAAACCGGGTCCGTGCCACCGTCGGCACCGGCACCCGCACCGAGACCCGCATCTACTGCGGCACCTGGGAGCGGTACGTGAGACAGGGCGCCGCCACCGGGCCCCTGACCCGGACCACCGTGCACGCCGAGGACGAGCACGGCCGGATCGCCCTCGCCGAGACCACCACCGGCGGCGGCACCGAGGACGGCACGCTCCTGCGCCACCAGCTCACCGACCTGCTCGGCAGCGCGACCGTCGAACTCGACGAGGAAGGCCGTCCGCTGTCGTACGAGGAGTACCACCCGTACGGCACCACCTCCTTCCGGTCGGCGGCCGGTGCGGCCCGCGCGAGCGCCAAGCGCTACCGCTTCACCGGCCGGGAGAGCGACGCCGAGACCGGCTTCAGCCACCACGGAGCCCGCTTCTACGCGCCTTGGCTCGCGCGCTGGACCAGCCCCGACCCGGCGGGCCCCGGCGCCGACGGACCCAACCTGTACGCCTACGCCCGCGGCAACCCCGTCACCCTGCACGACCCCGACGGCCTGGAGTCGACGCTGCCGGCCGTCACGCACGAAGGGGTGCTCGGCGGGAAGGTGGCGAAGGCGTGGGAGGAGTCCGTCCAGCACGTGCTGTCCGCCCGGTACGGAGGCAAGGACCTCAAGGCGAACCTCCAGCGCTTCCAGGACGAGGTGCAGTGGCTGACGGAGATGCGCGGCGGTCCGGGCTCCAACAGGGCCAAGGGCACGGCGATCAACCACGCCAGGAAGACGTTCGAAGCGGTCGGCGCGCGCTTCCGCTCTGTGACGGGGCTGGAGAAGGGCATCCAGATCCACCACGTGTTCGACAAGCTCGCGAAGGTTCCTTCGAAGGCCCTCGACGCGGCCAATCTGGCGCTGGCCCGTGGCCAGGCCGGCGTCGCGGGCACCACCCACTCGATCCTCCACGCGGCGGACGGAGCAGCCGCCCAGGGCGTTGCCAACCCTGTGGAAGCGGCCGCGCGGGCCGCCGGCAAAGACGGTCTGTACGGCCCCGGCCGCGGGGTGATCAAACTGGGACAACGGGGACAGGCCGCGGCGCGAGGGGTGGCCAAGGGTGCCGGAGCACTCCGCGCGGCGGCCCATTCCTTCTTCACGGCGGCCAAGACCGGCGCGGGACACGTCGCGAAGGTCGCCGGGAAGTACTCCGGCGCCGCTGAGTCCTTGGCCAAGAACGCCAAGGGCGCCGTCCGCATCGCACCGCTCCTCGGTGCCGCGATCGCCATCCACGGCATTCGCGAGGACCTCAAACAGGGGGACTACACGCATGCCGCGGTCAACGTGCTCTCCGCCGTGCCGGGCGTCGTCGGCGCCGCCACGTCCGCCTTGGACTTCGCGGTCGGCAAGCTCGTCGACCACGTAGGCGTACCGCTCCTCGCCAAGTCGGAAGGCTTCCGCAATCACGTGATCGCTGTCAACAAGTTCTTCGGATGGTGAGGAAATGACCAGCGAGCTCCCGAGCCCCGCCGCCCCCGCGCCCGCCGCCGGTCTCCGCAGACTGCGCGGGCGCGTCCTGCGGGCCGACGGCGCGCCCGGCGCCGGTGCGACCGTCGCCGTCAGCGCCCGACGGCTGCGCGCCACCGAACCGGTGTGCGCGACCCGCACCGACGGCGACGGCGGCTACTTCGTCGAATTCACGCGTCCGGCGGGGCCGGTGGACCTGCTGGTCGAGGTCAGTCTCGACGGCACGTCGGCCCGGGCGGTGCGACCGCTCGACGGGCGGCCAGACGCCCCGCTCGACATCACCCTCCCGCAGGACCGGCGTACCGGGTACGAGCGGCTGCTCGCCGATCTGACGCCGCTGCTCGACGGCGCCGACCCGGCGGAACTCACCGACGAGCAGATGGACTTCCTGGCCCGCGTCACCGGACAGGAGCGGAAACGGGTCGCGTGGCTGGCCGCCGCCGCCCGGCACGCGGCGGCCACCGGCCAGCCCGCCGAGGTCTTCTACGCCTTGCTGCGATACGGCTGTCCGGACGACCTGGGCGCCCTGGCGCAGCTGCGGGCGCGGGACGTACGGCGGGCTCTCGGCACGCCCGTGGAAGGGCACGTCACCGATGGACACGCCGACGACGGGCGTTCTGTCGACGGCCACTCCGGCGGCAGGCGCTCCGACGGCGGGCGCTCGGCCGACGGCCACTTCGGCGACGGGCACTCCAGCGGAGGCCCCTCCGTCGACGGCCACTTCGGCGGAGGCCGCTCCGTCGGCGGGCGCGACGGCTCTGCCCGGTCGCGCGCCGCGTACCCGTCGGCGACGGTGCCCCATCAAGACCTCTCCGGGCACACCGACGACTTCCTCACCGCCCTGCGTTCGCGCCAACTCGACTCCGCCGCCGAGCGCGATGCCGCTCCTTCCGCGGCTCCCCCGGGCGGCACCGCCGCCACGACCCCGCTGGCCCGGATCTTCGCCGTCGCCGTCACCGACGCCCCCGCCCGCGAACGTCTCTACAACGCCTACCTCGACCGTACGGACGAGGACACCTGGCACACAGAGGTCGCAGCCGACCCGGACACCGCTCCCCACACCGACCGGCTGCGGCTCGCCCTCGGCCTGGCCGCGGCCACCGCCCAACACCCCGATCTGGTCGCCGTCGTCCTGAACCGCTTCGATTCCGGCGAACTCTCCGCACTCCGCGATCTGGTCACCCTGGACGAGCAATGGACGGACCTGGTCGGCGAGGCCGGCGGGCCGCCGGAGGGGCGTACGGCCGAGGAGTACGCCGAATCGGTCCGCGCCGCCGTCGCCGCCGCCCACCCCACGGCCTACGTGGCGCACAAGCTGGCCGCGCTGCCGGAACACAGGAACGCCCCGGCCGCCCGCTTCCTCGCCGCCCACCCCGATTTCGACATCGTCGGCACCCCGGTCAACCGTGCGACCGTCCCGGACGCCGAGGCCCGCAGCGAACTGCGCCCCGTACAGCGCCTGTTCAAGATCGCGCCACGCTTCGAGACCCTGCGGGCACTGCGCGACAGCGGATTCGACTCGGCCCAGGCCATCGCCCGGATCGACCGGGCCGGCTTCGCCCGCCGGATCGCCGGCCACGTCGGCGAGGAGGAGGCGCACCTCCTCCACGAACGGGCCACCCAGGTGCATGCCGCCGCCCTCAACCTCGTGGCCGACCTGAGGACCGCCGGGCACTTCGACGTACCGTGGCTGCCCGCCGCCGTCGACGGGGACCCGCGCATCCCCGACTGGGAGGAGCTGTTCGGTTCGGCCGACTACCCTGCGGTCGAGGAGTGGCAGACCTTCTACGGCCAGCCCGCCTATCTGGTGGACCTCCTGTACTACCTGCGCCGGCTCGGGGAGAACTACGGCACGCCTCCGCCCACCACGTCCGGCGACGGGCCCGTCGCCGACGTCCTCTTCGCCCGCCGTCCCGATCTGTGGGAACTCCACCTGGGCAAGGACAACACCGAACTGGCCCTGCCCTATGTGGACCTGGTCAACGAACTCCTCGAATCGGCCGTGGCACCCGACACCGCCGTCCTCGCGGAGCGGCGCCAGAGCACGGGCGACGCCGCCGAACTCCGGGTCCGCCCCCAGCACGTCAACCCCGGCGCGTACGACAAGCTGCGCACGGCCGTGTACCCCTGGGACCAGCCCTTCGACCTCTGGCACGCGCAGACCGGCGCCTGCCTCGGGCACCTCGGCGTGACCAGGGACGCGCTCCTCACCACCCTCGGCGTATCCGGCGCGAGCCCCGAGGAGGCCAGTGCCGCCCGCACCGCCGAGCGGCTCGGCCTCAGCCGGGCGCAGCACCGGATCATCGCCGGCGAGGTGCTCACCCCGGCCCGTACCCTCGCCGAGTTCTACGGGCGGCCCGCCGACCAGACCCCCGCCGAACTGGTCACCAAGATGACCCGGGTGCGCGCCCTCCTGGACACCGGGCAGCTGCGCTACGCGGAGCTCGACCTCGCCCTGCGGACCCGCTTCGTCAACCCGGCCGGCACCGTCACCATCCAGCCCGACGACCCCAAGTTCCCCTACACGACCACCGCCATGTACCTGACCGGGGTCGACGCCGTCTTCCTCGACCGGTTCCACCGCTTCGTCCGGCTGCGCCGGGCGCTCGGCCTCTCCGACGAGGAGACCGACCGGCTCATCGCCGGCAGCGGCTCCGGCGGACGTCTGGACACGGCCGCCCTGCGCTGCATCGCCGCCGCCCGGGGGCTCGCCGCCCGCCTCGGTCTCGACGTCGACCAGGTCCTCGCCTTCACCCAGCCGCTCGACACCCACCAGCACCCGGGGGCCGCCCGGCCGCCGCTCTACGACCGGCTGTTCCTCGACCCGGCCGCCGTCACCGTCCCGCCCGGCGAGGCTCACCCCTTCCAGCTCACCCCGGACCGCACGGAACTCCAGGAGGTCGGGCCACTCACCGGACGGCCCGCCGTCGCGGCCGCCCTCCTGGCCGTCCTGCGCGTCACCGACGACGAACTCACCGCACTCACCACCGGCCCCGACGCCGTCATCGGCGACCGGCTCGACCTCCTCGCGCTCACCAAGCTCGTCGCCTGGGTCACGCTCGCCCGGGCCGTCGCGCTGAGCGTGCCCGACACCCTGCGGCTCGCCCACTACTGCCCGCCGTTCCTCTGGGCCACTCCCCCGACCGGGGCCGGGGACCGGGCCGCCGACGGCGAGACCGAACTGGCCGGCGGCGCACCCGTCCGCCTGCCCGCCCGCCCCGCGCACACTCCGGGCGAGACCGAACTCGGCGCGGGTGCGCCCCTGGCCTTCGAGGACCTCGGCCCCGCCGCGGCCGACGCGCCCCCGCAGCCCGTCGACCTCGGGATCGCGCGGACCGAGGAGTTCCTCGACCTCGCGGGGCTGCTCGCCGAAGCCGGACTCGGCGTCGCCGAACTCGACGCCCTGCTCCTCGCGGCACCGCCCGGCCCCGGCGGGCAGAGCCCCGTGCCCCGGGACGAGGCGCTCGCCGCCACCCTCACCACGCTGCGCGCCGCCGTCCAGACGATCCACCAGCAGACCGCCCGCACCACGGACGACAAGGGCGAACTGACCCGCAAGAACCTCGCCCTGCTCGGCTGGGACACCGCCCTCACCCAGCAGGCCGTCGCCACCCTGCTCGGCACCGTCACCTACACCACACCGCTTGCCGCCCTGCCCACCGGCCTGGTCCTGCCTCCCGACCTGCCGCTGCGCCACGAGCCGGGCGAGCGTCCACAGGACGGGCTGCTGACCTTCGGCGGCCCCATGACGAAGGCCCAGCTCGACCGCCTCCTCGCGCTGAGCGGCGACGCAGCCTTCAAGACCGCGGTGGCCGCCCTGCACGACGCACCCCGCGCCTTCGTCCGCGACCGCATGAAGCTCCTGCGCATCCCCGTCTTCGCGGCGCGCCTGGAGGCTCTCCCCGCCGGATACCGCATCCCCCCGACCCTCACGGCCAAGGTCTTCCACGACCCGAGCCTGGGCGCCCTGCGCTGCCGCGGCTACCTCACCGAGCCCGAGATCGCGCTCCTCACCCCCACCGACCCGCGCCCGGGGACGCCCCCGGCGATCGTGCGCGCGGTCAACGACCTCCGGACCGCCCAGAACGAACCGCCCGCGGACGGCAACGCGTTCCTCGACGCCCAGGCCGCCGACACCCTCTTCGACGGCTCGGACATCACCCCGGCGGACCGCTTCCACCTCGTCCTGGAGCGCCTCGCCCCCTACCTCCGGCGGACCCTGAGCGAGACGGCCGCCGTCCAGCAACTCGGTCAGGCCACCGGCCTGGACACCGCGAGCGCCGACGTCCTGCTGCGCACCTGGCTGCGCCCGGCCGGCCGGCCGCCGGCCCTCCAGGAGTTCCTGGCACCGGAGTTCACCGACAGCGACCCCGGTGTCTCGGTGACCCGGACGGCCTTCGACCGGCAGTTCCGGACACTGGCCTTCCTGTACCGGGTGGCGCTCGTACTCGGCCGGCTGCGGGTGACCGCCGAGGAGATCCCGTACGTCTTCGGGTACGCGGCCCAGGGCGGCTGGCTCGACCTCAACACGCTGCCCCTCGCACCCCTGCCCGCCGCCCCTGTCGGCCCGCTGCGGATCCTGCTCGAACTGGGCCGGCTGCGGTCGGCGATCCGCGGCGGCGTACCCACCCTGCGCGCCGTCTTCGACGTGGCCCGTACCCCCGGCGCCCAGGAACGCGACGCCGCCGCCGAACTCGCCCGCCGCACCGGCTGGAACGCCTCGGACATCACGGCCGTGGCCCGCGACCACGGGATCACGACAGCGACCCAGTACGGCGGCGTCCCCGCGCTGCGTGCCGTACAGGCCGGGATCGGACTGCTGCGGCGCCTCGGCGTGGCCGCGGAACGGGCGCGACCATGGCAGCGACCCGAGCTCACGGCCGAGGCCGCGGAGGCCGCATGGCTGACGGCCAAGTCCCGGCACTCGCCCCGCGACTGGACGGCCGCCGCCACGCCGCTGCGCGACGCCCTGCGCGAGCGGCAGGGGGCCGCGCTCGTGTCGTACCTGGTCGCCCACCCACTGCTTGACGGGGACGGCCGGCCTCGGTGGCGCGACGCGAACGACCTGCACGACCACTTCCTGCTGGACGTGGAGATGGGCCCGACGCAGCTCACCACCCGGCTCGCCCAGGCCATCTACACCGTGCAGCTGTTCGTCCAGCGGATCCAGCTCAATCTGGAGCAGGTGTACACCTGGCACGGCGACGGCCTGTGGGCCCAGTGGGAGTGGATGAAGCAGTACCGGCTCTGGGAGGCCAACCAGAAGGTCTTCCTGTACCCCGAAAACTACTTCGAGCCCGAACTGCGCACGGACAAGACGCCGTTCTTCGCCGACTTCGAGAACGCGATCATGCAGCGCGAGGTGACCTCCGCGTCCATCGAGGACGCCGTCAAGGGATACCTGGAGAGCCTGGACAAGGTCGCCCGGCTGCGGCCCGCCGGCCTGTGCCACCAGAACACACCGGGAGACGGGGACCTCCATCTGGTGGGCCGCAGCGAGTCCACGCCCCGCGAGCACTACTACCGCAAGCGGGTCGACGGCCGGTACTGGACCCCGTGGGAGCGCATCGAGCTCGACGTCGACGGAGACCCGGTGGTCCCGGCGCTGTGGAACGACCGGCTGTTCCTGTTCTGGGCGACGCACGAGCTGGTGGCCGAGCAGCAGCAGCTCAAGATGCCGCAGCCCGACCATGCGCTGGAGGAACCGCGCAAGCACCTTGAGTTCAAGCTGAACTGGAGCCAGTACGCGGGCGGCAAGTGGCAGCACAAGACCGTCGCCAAGGACATTTTGTACGCGAGGAACAGCGACATGTACCCCGTCGACGGGGTGCTCGATCCCGAGCTCTACGCGCTCGCCACGTATCCGCTCGGAGACGACTCCCCCGACGAGCTCAAGGTCGAGTTCCTCTTCGGCCACAGGCAGGGCCCCACCGGCTTCACCCACATCGGCGGCAGCTACTACCTCACCCCGCGTCTGGGCGGCATGAGTTTCGGAGTCTTCGTCGAAGAAGGCTCGCGCTACGGAACGTTGCCGACTCCGCCCCGTACCCGGCCGTACTACGGAGAGTTCCGGACGCCCGTTGGGGAGTACGGGCCCTACTTCATGTTCGACGTCCAGAACCCTTGGCTCCGCCCGCATCTCCAACTGCTGGGGCGCTCCCCGAGCGCCGGGCTGCCCCGACTGCTCTGCTCGCACAACCCCACCGACATGCCCACCCGCTTCTACCAGACCTTCACCGACGAGAAGCGGGCCTTCCTGCTGGTGCCGCAGGACGACGGCACCTCACACGTGCAGATCCTCCCCCTGTACCACCCGTACACGCAGACCCTGGCCACCCGCCTGTCCCAGGACGGCATGGACGGGCTGTACGACCGCGACATCCAGCTCCACCCCGAGACGTTCGGCGCGCCGTTCGACTTCAACTTCTGGTACGAGCCCAACATGGACGTCGTCCACGGCGACCTCCCCAAGGAGACCCTCGACTTCGACCGGTCAGGGCCCTACTCCGACTACAACTGGGAGCTGTTCTTCCACGTCCCGCTGCTCGGCGCCGCCCGGCTCTCCACCAACCAGCGCTTCGCTCAGGCCCAGCAGTGGCTGCACCGGATCTTCGACCCCACCGACCGCGACGATCTGCCGGAACCGCAGCGCTACTGGCGGACCCAGCCGTTCCATCTCACCCAGGACTACACCAAGGAGCGGATCGAGGTGATCCTGCGCCGGCTGGCCGAGGGCGGCTGGCACGACACCGCCGAGGTCCACCAGTGGCTGACGCACCCGTTCGAGCCCGATGTCGTCGCCCGGCTGCGCACCACCGCCTACCAGAAGGCGGTGGTCATGAAGTACCTCGACAACCTCATCGCCTGGGGCGACCAGCTGTTCCGGCAGGACACCATGGAGGCCGTCAACCAGGCTACCCAGCTCTACGTCCTCGCCTCCCAGCTCCTCGGTCGGCGGCCCGACGAGGTGACCGGGCGGACCGTGCCGGCGCCCAAGAACTACCGCCAGGTGGTGCAGGGTTCGGAGGGACTGGTCTCCGCCGTCACCCGGGCCGAGCATCTAGTGCCGGCCGGACCTGTGCGGGCCGGCCCGGTCGCGGCCGCCCCGCGGATCGCGCCCGGCCTCGGCCTCAACTGGCTCGACACCTTCGTGGTCCCGCGCAACGACAAGCTCCTCGGCTACTGGGACACCGTCGCCGACCGGCTGGCCAAGATCCGCGCCGGCCAGAACATCTCCGGCGTCCAGCGTCGCACCGCGCTCTTCGGCGCGGCCATCGACCCCGCGCTCCTCGCCCGGGCCGTGGCCGCCGGGCTCAGCGTCGAGAGCGTCCTGGACGACATCAGCGCGCCCGTGCCCCCGTACCGCTTCGCCACCATGGTCGCCAAGGCGAAGGAACTCGTGGGCGAGGTCAAGGCGTTCGGGGCCGCTCTGCTCTCCGCCCTGGAGAAGCGCGACGCCGAGGCGCTGGCCCGCCTCCGCTCGCACCACGAGACGGCGGTCCTCAAGGCGGCGCGTGCGGTCCGCGAACAGCAGGTCCTGGAGGCCGACGCGAGCCTCCAGGCCGTGCGCAAGCAGCGGGAGGCCGCCGACGGCAAGGTGGAGTACTACGCGGGCCGGGCCTACATGAACACAGGGGAGATCGCGCACACCGTGCTCTCGGCGGCGGCCATCGTCCACCAGGCCGTCGCCGCGGGCGTGGACATGACGGCCAGTGCCATGGGCCTGATCCCCGACGTCAAGACCGGCACCCCCACCACCATGGGCCTCACCTTCGGCGGCCAGAACCTCAGCCAGGCCCTGCACGGGCTCTCCGGATCGCTGGAGAAGGTCGCCAACACCCTGAACAGCGCCGGAGCACTGGCCGCCACCATGGCCGGCTACGACCGGCGCCAGGACGACTGGAACTTCCAGGCCGCCCAGGGCGGGGTCGAGCAGCAGCAGTACGACCGGCAGATCCTCGCGGCCGAGATCCGGCTGAAGGTGGCGCAGACAGAGGTGGAGAACCACGACCTCCAGATCGCCAACGCCCGCGAGGCGGACGCCTTCCTGTACGAGAAGTACACGAGCGAGGAGCTCTACGACTGGATGGCCGGCGGCCTGGCCACCAGCTACTTCCAGGTCTACCAACTGGCGTACGACCTCGCCAAGCGTGCCGAGCACGCCTTCCGCCACGAGCTCGGCGTCGAGGAGTCCGACTACATCCGCTTCGGCTACTGGGACACCCTCCACAAGGGGCTGCTCGCCGGCGAACGCCTGAGCGTGGATCTCGGCAGGCTCGACGCCGCCTACCACGAGGCCAACGCCCGCGAGTTCGAGCTGACGAAGCGGATCTCGCTCGCCCAGATCGACCCGGTCGCGCTGCTCCGGCTGAAGGAGACCGGCACCGCGTACGTCTCGCTGCCGGAGGCGCTGTTCGACCTGGACACCCCCGGCCACTACCTGCGCCGGATCAAGAGCCTGGCCCTGACCGTGCCGTGCGTCGCCGGCCCGTACACCTCCGTGAACCTGACCGCGACCCTGCTCGACAGCACCGTACGGGTCGATCCACGCCTGACCGAAGGGAAGTACGCCCGGCAGCGCTCCGACACCCGCTTCCGCGACAGCACCGGCGCCGGCCAGTCCATCGTGACCAGCACGGGTCAGGACGACACCGGACTGTTCGAGACCAGCCTCCGCGACGAGCGGTTCCTGCCGTTCGAGGGCGCCGGAGCCGTCGGCCAGTGGCGGCTCTCGCTGCCCGAGGAGTTCCGGCAGTTCGACTACGAGTCGATCAGCGACGTCGTCCTCCACCTGCGCTACACGGCACGCGACGGCGGCAGCGCCCTCGCCGAGCGCGCGGTGGCGGAGTTGCGGAAGGCGCTCACGGAATGGGCGCGCGGGGACGGCGCGAGCTCCCTCTACCGGGTGTTCAGCGCGCGTCGCGAGTTCGGTGACCACTGGGCCCGCTTCCTGGCCCCGCAGCCCGACCGGCCGGCCACGCTCCGGTTCACGGTCGCCAAGGACCGCTTCCCGTACGTGTTCCGGGACGAGCGGATCACGGTGTCGCAGCCCGAGCTGGTGCTCGTCCTCTCCGGGGAGCTGCGGCCGGACGGCCGACGGCGGTACGTGGACTGCTACGGCGACCGCGAGCCGCTGACCGGCACGGTCGTCGCCCGGCCCGGCCACAGCGCCGCCGTCCGGCTCGCCGCCGACCCCTCGCTCGGCGGCCAGGCCAGGGCGGCGGTCGACGGGGCGGGTGGACCGGTCACCGAGGCGGGAGAGGAGTGGGAACTGACCGTTCCGGCCGACAGCATCGCCGCGCTCGCGCCCGAACTCCGTGACGGGCCCGGCCTCAACGCTGACGCGGTGGTCGACCTGCTGCTCGTCGTGCGGTACACGGTGTCGAAGGTGGACCGGTGACGCATCCGGCGGAGCCGGCAGCAGCTGACGCGTACGAGCGAGCTGTTCACCGAGCGGTGACCGCGGCGCCGCTCCTTCGTCCGGTCACAGCATGACGTGCTTCGGGTGGGTGTGGTCCAGGAGGCCCGCCAGCGACAGGTCGCTGCCGTAGCCGGAGTGCTTGACGCCGCCGTGGGGCATCTCGGAGACCGTGGTGCCGTGGGTGTTGACCAGACGATGCCCGTGCGGAGGGCGCGGACGCGCAGGGCCACCGTGGCCGAGCCCTCGGCCACCCGCAGGCCCTCCCACGCGTCGTACGCGTAGTGCCCGTCGCCGGGTACGGCGGCGTGCTTGCGCAGGGCGGCGACGAGAGAGATGCGCTCGTACGAGCCGTCGGCGAGGGCGAGTTGACCGATCCCCCAGAGGCGTACGACGGCCGGGGGCGCGCCCTCGGCGCGCAGCCAGTCGCCGAAGGAGATCCGGTCGAGGGCCGTGGCGGCGGGGTGGGACCAGGAGGCGGCGGGGTCGGCGGTCGCGGCGAGCGCCACGAAGGCGGCGGTCGCCTTGCGGTGGCAGGCGTCGTCACCGGCGCCGAACCAGTGGGGCGGATCCCCGGCGGAGGTGCCTTCGGGGGTGACGCGGGCGAGGGTGCCCGGTTCGGCGACGTGGCCGGGGACCGGGGTGAGGCCGAGTTCGGCGGCCAGGTCCGTGTTTCGACCGGGAGTTCCCGGAGGTCTGAGCCGACGATGAAGCCGACGACGAAGGAGCACCGTCGTCAGTCGACGAGGACTCCCGGATTGAGGATGTGGTGCGGGTCGAGCGCGTTCTTGGCGGCTCGGAGCACGAGTGCGAAGGGTTCCGGGCGTTGGTGGTCGTAGGCGGGGCGGTGGTCGCGGCCGACCGCGTGATGGTGGGTGACGGTGGCGCGGTGGCGGTGCAGGACGTCGGTCGCCGCGGCCTTGATGTCGTCCCAGATCCGGACCTCGTCGCCGGGGCGGCCGGCCACGGCCACGGTGAAGTAGGGGGCGGCGCCGTCGGGGTAGACGTGCGTCAGGCGGCAGTTGACGGTCGCCTGATGCCCGGTGGCCTTCACGGCGGCGGCGCCGACCTCGGTGCGTACGGCGTCGATCAACGCGGGGATACGGTCCCAGGTGGCGGCGGTCTCGAAGGTCTCGACGACCGCGCCCATCCGGGCCAGACCGTCACGCAGGTAGGGCATGCGGAGGAACGCCGAGCGCCATGCGCCCACGGCCGCGTCGGTTCCCGCGCCGCGGTCGGCCGTCGGCGCCTCGCCGCGGCCGCCGTGCGCGCGGGCCAGCTCCAGGGCGGTCGCGAGGCGGTCGTCCACGGGGGTGGTGGCGGATTCGAAGCCCAGGACGAGGACCGCCGTGCCGTCGTGCGAGGCACCGGACAGGAGTGCCTCGCCGGGGTCGAGCAGACGGCAGTTGGCAGGGGCGAGGTCGGACTGGGCGATGTCCCGCACGGCGTCCAGTGCGCGGTGGAAGTCGGCGAAGGCCACGGATGCCGCGGCTTTGTGCCGGGGGCGTTCCTGCAGGCGCATCCATGCCTCGGTGATGACGCCGAGCGCGCCTTCGGAGCCGAGGAACAGCCGGTCGGGCGACGGCCCCGCGCCGGACGCGGGGAGCCGCCACGAGGTGCCGGTGCCGGCGGGGGTGACCACACGCAGGGACTGCACGAAGTCGTCGATGTGCGTGTGGACGGTGGCGTAGTGGCCGCCCGCCCGAGTGGCGAGCCATCCGCCGAGGGTGGAGAACTCGAAGCTCTGCGGGAAGTGGCGCAGGGTCAGCCCGTGCGGCCGGAGCTGATCTTCGAGTACGGGTCCGAGGGCGCCGGCCTGGATCAGGGCGGAGCGTCCGGTGGTGTCGATCTCCAGGACCCGGTCCATGGCGGTCAGGTCGAGTGACAGTACGGCGCGGTGGGCATCGCCGCGGTACTCCACTCCGCCGACCACGGAGGAACCGCCGCCGAAGGGGATGACGGCCACGGCGTTCCCGCCTGCCCAGTCGAGCAGGTCGGCCACGTCCTGGTCGCAGGTCGGCCGGCCGACCAGGTCGGGAATGCGGCCGGGCCGGCCGCGCAGGGCTCGGATGACGTCGCGGTAGGCCTTGCCCATGGCGTGGGCGGCACGCTCTTCGGGGTCGGCCGTGACCAGGTGCGCCAGGGAGGCCGGAGGTGCCGCGCCCGGCCGGCCGATGGAGAGGTCGGCGATGCGGGGCAGCGGCAGCGGGCCGGCCAGGGTGCCCGGCAGCAGGGCGCCCAGCGCTTCGCACTCGGCGTCGTCGGGGTGCGCGTCTGCGTATCCCCAGCCCCACCAGGAGCGGGGCCGGACGGTGCGGGGGTCGGTCGCGGTGGCAGGCATACGGATGCTCCCGGCGGGATCAGTGAATTTACCCAGCGGTAAATTACCCTAGGGTAAGATGGTGAGCATGACAACGCCTCCTGCCAAGGCGGGTACCAAGGGTGTCCCGAGGGCCGAACGCGAACGCCAGATCCTGGCCGCCGCCACTGAGGAGTTCGGCCGGAACGGCTACGAGGCCACCACCATGGCCGCCGTCGCCGCGCGCGTCGGCGTCACCAAACCGCTGCTGCACCAGTACTTCGGCGGGAAACAGGACCTCTACCTCGCCTGCCTGGATCCCATCGGCGAACGGCTGCTGAGGGCCGTCCGTTCCGCGATGGCCGAACACTCCGCCGGGGCGCCATCGACCCCCCTGCGCGTACTGGACGCCTTGTTCCACGCCCTGGACGGGCAACGCGAGGCCTGGTTCGTCCTCTACGACCCGACGCTGCCGGCGGACAGCGACGCCGCCCACCGCGCGGCGCACTACCGCGAAGCCGTCGACGACCTCGCAGCGACGGGCTCCGCAGGCCTCCTGCACACGACGGGATCCGACGACCCGCTGGACGCCGACGCCCTCACGTACACGTGGCGCGGCCTGTGCACGGCCCTCGTCCGCTGGTGGATCGGCCACCCCGACCAGTCGCCCGACGCCATGACGCGACGCTGCGAACGGCTCTTCGCCGCCGCCCGCTCCCTCGGGGCCCCGTGACCCGGACCCGGGCGCGCCGCATCGTCGCGCCCGGTCACGGAGCGGCGCGCGCCTAAGATCACCGGGACGGGGACGGCGGACGTGACACGGGAGGGGCGGCGGACATGGCGGACGAGCGCGTGTATCTGGTGACCGGGGGCGGAACGGGGATCGGGGCCGCGACCGCGCAGTCATTGGCCCGGGCGGGACACAAGGTGGCGGTGTCCGGGCGCCGCCCCGAGCCGCTGCGGCTGGTCGCCGAGGAGACCGGCGCCCTGCCCGTACCGTCGGACATCGGGGACCCCGCCGCCGTGGCCTCACTCGTCGAGACGGTGGTCGGCACGTACGGGCGGCTCGACGGTCTGGTGCTCAACGCCGGCATCGGGCGGGGCGGCGGGGTGGGCGAGGTGACCCTGGAGCACTGGGACGAGGTCATGCGGACCAACCTCACCGGTCCGTTCCTTCTGCTGCGCGCCGCGCTCCCGCACCTCCTCGACGCCCGCGGCGCGGTGGTCGCGGTGGCCTCGGTGTCCGCCCTGCGCAACGGCGTCGGGAACGCCGCCTACGCCACCTCCAAGGCGGCGCTGCTCCAGCTGTGCCGCTCGCTCGCGGTCGACTACGGGGGCGCGGGGCTGCGCGCCAACACCGTGTGCCCGAGCTGGGTGCGCACCGACATGGCGGACCGCCGGATGAACCGGTTCGCCGAAGAGGCGGGCCTGGAGGGGAACGGCCTGGAAGCGGCGTACGAGGAGGTGACCCGGGTGCTGCCCGCCGGGCGGCCCGGTGAGCCGCACGAGGTCGCGGAGGCCATCGCCTGGCTGCTGTCGCCCGCCGCCTCGTTCGTGAACGGTGCGGTGCTCACCGTCGACGGCGGCGCGACCGCACTCGACCCGGGCACCCTCGGCTTCGAGTTCCGGCTGGAACCACGCGCCGCCCCGCGGGCCTGACCGACAGCCACGACCGAGGTCACCGGCCACGTGTAGCCGGACCATGGCGGCTCCTGGGCCTCCGCTTCCACGGCGGCAGGCCGCTGAACACCTACAGTGGCCATCTGCGATCGAAGGGTGACTCCACGTGCCCTTCTCACCTCGTCGGAGTCGCCATGGCCTCACCCTCACGCTCACCCTCACCCAGCACGCGCCACTCCGGGGTGTCGCTCCTGCCGGTCCTGATTCCCCTTGCGGTTCTGATCGTGGTGGCGGTGTCCGTGGGGTCCCGGCTGCAGTTCTCCGAGCGGCAGGCGAACGACACGGTCCGCGCCGTCGGATCCCGGGCCGCCGACCGGGTGGAGGTGGAGGCCATCGTCCAGAGCGTCGACGCCTCGGGCAGAGAACTCGTCCTGCGGGTCAGGGTCACCCCCCGTGGGGCTCTCGGCGAGGAGGAGGAGACCGCCCCGGTGGCCGATCTCAGCCTCCAGACCTCCGTGGCGACCCTCAGCGACCTGGAGTTCAAGGCACACGAGCGGCTCACCCCCAAGGACGTGCAGGTCGCGATCGCGGGTGGATCGATCGGCGACTACCCCTTCGACACCTACGAGACCGACATCGAGTTCTGGGCAGTGATGGGTGGCAAGGACGTGCCGGTCAGGATGCTCTTCTCCAACAACGACACGCGCTTCTCCGCCTCCACGACGCCCCCGGCCTCCGGGCAGGACGCCGTCGTCGCGCTGCGGCTGTCCCGATCGACCAGCCTGCTCGTCTTCGCGGTCTTCATGATGGTCGTGATGTGGGCGCTGGCGTCGTCCGTACTCCTCGGGGCCTGGTATCTGACGACCCATGGCGAGGGTGTGGTCTGGCCCGCCCTCGCCTGGATGGCCGCCACGCTGTTCGCTCTCTCGGCGTTCCGCACCACCGCTCCCGGCGCACCGCCGATCGGCTGCGTGATGGACTGGTTCGCCTTCTTCTGGGCCGAGACCGTCATCGCCCTGTGCCTGATCACCGTGGTCACCACCGGCGTGCGCGACGCCATCCGCTCTGAGGGCGCCCCACGCCCCTAGGTATCGTCCGTGGCAGTCCACAGCCGTCTCGTTGCACACGTACGGAGCTCAGCCACGCGCGCCCCTCGTCAGGAGCTCGTAGCCTTGGTTCATGGCGGAAGCCACGTCCGACAGCGGGCCGGACAACAGCCACAGAAGGGGTGACGCCTCCGGGCGTACCCCTTCCGGCGGCTCGGCACTCACGGCCCCCGCGGCCGAGAGCAGCGACGAAGCCGGCCGGCTCCCCCCCCCTTGGACCAAGGCACTCGGCTGGCTCGGTGTCGCTGGACTGATCTACCTGCTGATCTGCGCCGTGAGCATCATCAGCCGCGGCTTCGCGGGACTGGGCAGCGACGCGGCGCACACCATGTTCGCCTTCGCCGCGCACCCGTGGGTCGGGCTGAGCGTCGGCATCCTCGGTACGGTCCTGATCCAGTCGTCGACCACGACGACGGCCATCGCCGTCACCGCCGTAGGGTCGGGCGCACTGCCCATCCAGGGCGCGATCCCCATCATTCTGGGCGCGAACGTCGGCACCACCGTGACGACGAGCCTGGTCGCGCTGACCTTCATCGGCAACCGCACAGAGTTCCGCAGGGCGCTGGGCGCCTCGACCGTCCATGACTTCTACAACTGGCTCGCGCTGCTGATCTTCTTCCCGATCGAGCTGATCTGGCATCCGCTGGAACACCTCAGCGGGACGCTGACCACTGCGCTGTACGGCACGGACTGGCTGCCGAACCCGGCCCACTTCAACTTCATCCGGGCGGCCACCCGGCCGGTGGAACACGGAGTGATCCACGCGACCTCGCACGTCAGCAGCACGCTTGGACCGCTGTTCACCATCGTCATCGGCGCCGTGCGGATCCTGGTCGCCGTCCGCTATCTGGGGAAGCTGCTCAAACTGCTCATGGTCGGCAGGGCCCGTGACATTCTGATCAAGGCCGTCGGCCGCAACGCCTACCTCGCCATGGCGTCGGGAATGGGAGTCACCGTCGTCACCCAGTCCTCCACCATCACCACGTCCGTGCTGGTCCCCTTCGCCGGAGCGGGCATCCTGACACCGGCGCAGGTGTATCCCGTCGTCGTCGGCTCCAATCTGGGCACCACGTTCACGGTGGTCTTCGCGGCGTTCGCAGGCGTCGGACAGGACGCGAAGATCGGCCTGCAGGCAGCGCTCGTGCATCTGATCTACAACCTCTTCGCGATCATCGTGATCTACGTGATCCCGCTCATGCGCCCCGTGCCGCTGTACTGCGCCGAGAACCTCGCCCGCATCGCCTCCGAGCACCGGTGGGTCCTCGCCGTCTATCTCGGCGCCGTCTTCATCGCGTTGCCCGCCCTGGTCATCGTGCTGGTGGGCGTGCTCTGAGAACCACCTCCGACCCGCACCCCGCCCCGTCCGACGAGCCAGGCCAACCCATACCGCCTCCTCGCCGGTATGCGCTGACCGAAATGCGGATGCGGATCGCCGGCTCGGGTGCCTACCATCCCGGCCATGCCAAGACCCTTCGGATTCACCTATGCCCAGCGCCCTGACGGCACCGTGACGATCACCCACCAGAGCCGTCCGGCAGGCACGTTGCGTGGTGGGCGTGCTCAGAAGTTCCTTGCGGAGGTCGAGTCGGGGGATGCCCAGCTGGTGATGGCCCGCTGGACCGGTGCCTACAAGCACGGCAATGAACGTACGGCGCGTAACCATCCACGCAACAAGGCGTAGGGCCTGACCGTCGGGGCTTCGCGGCGCCCGTATCACCTATGTCGGGGCGGCCGCTCCCGGCCACCTCGCCCCAGCAAGGAGAGAGCAGCTGGCTCCCCATTCCCTCGCGTTCTACGTGGACGTGGTCATGTCGGGAACGGTGCTCGGCGCCAAGCCGACGGACAGCCCTGACCAGGTCAGCGCGATCTTGGGTTCCGACTTCGTCGAGAACTCCCTCGACGACTACAGCATGTGGCGCGACTACGGATTGGTCGAGTTCTTCTGGGTCCGGGAATCGCCCGACCACCCGTGGGAGGGGCATCACTTCACCCTGCAGGTGCATCGGCTTTCGTACTGGGGAAGCCGCCTCGTCAACACGTCGATTCGCGAGCGCTACGGTCGCTTCGACCGTCACCTCCGCTTCGACAGACTGCAGCGGCTGCTGGCGAACCGCGGCGTGCGCCTGGAGGACGTCCCCGGCATGGAGCAGAGCACGCTACGGCCGTCATCAGGACGGCTAGGAGCGGGTGAACTCGGCCGACCCGGCTCCATGTCCCGTCGACGGTCGTCGGCCCGTTCACCCCGCCCGGTTCCGGCACGGCCGCCCTGAGCCGGCCTGCCTGCGCAGATGTCCACTTCGAGGCTCCCGGAATACCCCCAGGGGGTATGTGGTTATGATCGTCGTCCTGAAGGGGACAACGCCCGAAGTCGCATCGCACCAGGGGAGATGTCATGCAGAACCACGCCGGCCACGACCACGCCAACCACCCCGGCCACGGCGGCCACGGCGACCACTCCGGGCATGGCGGCCACGGAGGGCACGCCGGCCACGGCGGGGCCCAGGCCGGTGGGCTGGCGGTCTCGGCGAACGGGTACACCCTCGAACTCGACTCGACGATCCTCGCCGCGGGCCTCCAGCGGGTCAGCTTCAAGGTGACCGGTCCCGACGGGCAGCCGGTGACCGAGTTCGTCCCCGAGCACGAGAAGGAACTGCACTTCATCGCCGTCCGGCGGGACACCTCCGGGTTCCAGCACGTGCACCCGGTGAGGGACGAGAAGGGCACCTGGAGCACCGAACTGGCCCTGGAGCCCGGGGACTGGAGGTTCTTCACCGACATCCACCCGGCCGGCCACGACGGGACCATGACGCTCGGGATCGACGTCGCGGTCGCCGGACCGTACGACCCGCGTCCGCTCCCCGAGGCCACCCGCGTCGCAGGGATCGGCGACTACGCCGTCACGCTCGACGGCGAACTCGTGCCCGGCGAAGCGAGCGAACTGACCCTCACCGTCAGCCGGAACGACCACCCCGTCACCGACCTGCAGCCCTACCTGGCCGCGTACGGACACCTCGTGGCGCTGCGCGTCGGCGACCTGGGCTACCTCCACGTCCACCCGGAGGGCCACCCCGGCGACGGCATCACCGCGCCCGGGCCCGAGATCTCCTTCATGGCGGTCGCTCCTTCGGCCGGCACCTACCGCCTCTACCTGGACTTCCAGCACGACGGCGTCGTCCGGACGGCCGAGTTCACGGTGCGGACCACCGCGGCCGCTCCCCGCCCGCACGCGCCGTCCCCGACCGCACCCGAGCACGCGGACCACCACGGGCACCACGGGCACCACGCGCACCACTGACCGCGCGTGACCCCGTATGACCGCGTGGACGGAACCGAGCGCCCGCCCTGGCCGCGGCGCACTCGCCCCGTCCCGACCCGTCATCCCGGAAGGAGCGTCATGCCCCTCCCCTCCTTGTGGCCTGCCCTCCGGGCCTCTGAGGACAGCGCGACGCGACACTCCCCGCGTTGCTCCTTCTGTCCCGACTTCTCCGCTGACATGCTGCCTGGCGAGGGCGGCCTGCGACGGGCTGGGCGCCGGGAAGGGGCCGCGTGCGATCCACCGCCTGGGAACCGGTCGCCGTGCTGCTCGCGGTCGTCGTCGCCGCAGTCCTTCTGCTCCATGGCGTCGGAGCCGCCGTACGCGCCGTCCGTGAGCCGCTGGCCACCGGGCCCTTCAGCGGAGGGTTCGAGCCCCGGGAGCATCCGGTCTCGCGCTTCCACGTGCGCTGGTATCCCGTGACGATGATCTTCCTTGCCTTCGACATGGAGATGCTCTTCATGTACCCGTGGACGAAGGTGGTCCCTGAGGTCGGCACCTCGGCCGTCGTCGAGATGTTCCTCTTCCTCGGAATCCTGCTCGCCGCCGTCGGTTACGCCTGGCGCGAGGGAGCGTTCCGGTGGACCTGAGGAGTCGCCTCGGCAGAGCGGCCCTGGATCGCCCGGCCGTTCTGCTCGTCACCGCTGCCGGTGCGACGCGCGAGCGCCTCGCCGTCGAGGCCGAACTCGCGCGCCGGCGTTGGCCGCGGGCATCCGGCCCGGCTGCGGCCGATCTGGTCGCCTTCGCGGGTGCTCCCGCCCCGGCCGGGGACGACGACTGGGCGGAGCGCGTGTGGAACGGCGTACCAGCTCCGAAAGCGCGTGTCAGGGTGACGGATCCCGAAGATGCGGCACATGCCCTGGAGCGCGGACGCCTGGCGCTCCTCGACGGGGCCGGTGCGCAGGGCCGGGAGCGGCCCGAGCCTGCGGGGCACGAGCGGCACGACTCCCACGGCGAGGACCCTCCCCACCACGACGGTCACACCACCTCCGGGCCCAGCGGGCACGACAGCCACGGTCACGACGCACACCAGGGCCATGACGGCTCCCCCGCCGCCACGGGTCACGATCATCACGGCCACCACATGGGCGGCGTGGTCCTCGGGCTTCCGATGGCCGAACGGGCGGACGACCGGGACGGGTTGCGGCTCGACCGGCTGCACGTCCCCTTGGGTCCCGCGTTGCCGGACTGGCCCGCCGCGCTCGTCGTGCACGCCGAGCTCCAGGGGGATGTCGTGCAGCGCGCCTCCGTCGAACCGCTGCTCCCTCCGAGCCCGTCTCGGCCGGCTTTCTGGAGCGAGCCGTGGCTCAGGGCGGCGGCCGGCGAACCGGTGACGGTCGGCGAAGCCGCCCGACGTCGGTGCGCGGCCCACCTGGACAGCGTCGGCAGGTTCCTCGCCGTGGCGGGCTGGCGCGATCCGGCGACCGCGGCCCGCCGGGCACGTGACCAGGTGCTCGACGGTGCCTCCGTCGCCGATCTCCGTCCCCGCCTGCGCCCGTTGACGCGCCGGGTGCGCACGTCGTGGACGCTGCGCTGGCTCACCTCGGGGGTGGGCACGCTGTCCTCCGAGCAGGCGCGCCGGTACGGGGTCACCGGGCCCGCGCTGCTCGCCGACGGTGACGCGTACCGCCGGCTCGTCGTCTGGCTGGAGGAGATCGACCGCGCGGTCGACGCCTGCGACGACCGCTCCCCGCTCGACGCCCACGCGTCACTGAACGGCCCCCGCGGGCTCATCGCCACGGAGGCGTCTCCGGCATCGCGGGCGCTCGTCGACGTGCTGCCCGAACTCCTGGAAGGCACCGAATTCGCCTGCGCGCGGCTCGTCGTGGCCAGCTTGGACCCCGATCTAGACGAGCTGGCACCGCGGGACGCGCTCGGCGGGCACGGGCACGGCGGGGACGGGCATCGCGGGGACGGCGGGCACGGGCACGGCGGGCACGGGCATGGCTGAGGCGGCGCCGCTCTGGACGGTGGCCGTGCTGCCCGTCGCCCTGGTCCTCGTGGCGTGGGCGGTGGCGAGCGTCGATGTCCGGTCCGCCGGCCTGGGCCGCGGGGTGCTGCGGCTGCTGGTGCAGCAGCCCCGGGTGACGCGGGCGGCCGATGTCCTGCTCGTACGGGTGGGGACGACGCTCCTTCCGGTCGCGGCCGTACTCGCCGCGGTCGTCCTTCCCCTCGGCTTCCGCTCCGTGTCCGATCTTCCCGACGGGATCGTCTGGTTCAACGCCATGGAGGCCCTGGCCTGGGCGGCGGCGTGGCTGACCGGCTGGGGGCCGAACTCCACGCTGTCGCTGATCGGCGGCTACCGCTTCCTCGCCCAGGGGCTCGCGTACGAGCTGCCGCACATGCTGGCCATCACCACGGCGGCGCTCGGCGCGGAGTCGCTGCGCGTGGGCGCGGTCGTCGACGCGCAGGCGGGGCTGTGGTTCGCGGTCTGGATGCCGGTCGCCTTCGGGATCTATCTCCTGAGTGCGCTGGCCATGGCTTTCTGGGGGCCGTTCGACCAGCCCGTCGGGACCGACGTGGCCGGCGGGGCGGCGAGCGAGCTGGCCGGTGTGGACCGGTTGCTGTTCCTCGGCGGGCGATGGCTGCTGCTCGTCGTGGCCGCCGCCTTCTCCGTACCCCTGTTTCTCGGCGGCGGACAGGGGCCCTTCCTTCCGGCCTGGGCGTGGACCGTGCTCAAGACCGCCGCGGTGCTGGGACTCCTCGTGTGGTCCCGGCGGAGGGTTCCGACCGTGCGGATGGAGCGTTACGTGGAGCTGGCATGGGTGGTGCTGACGCCGTTGGCGGTGGCGCAGGCCCTGGTGGTGGCCGTGGTGGTGCTGGGGCGATGACGACCGCGGCATTCTGGATCCTGGCCGTGCCGGCGGTGGCGGGCGGCGTGATGGTGTTCCGCTTCGACTCCATGGCGCGGGCGACGTTCTCGCTGCTCACGGCGCTGCTGTGTGTGGGCGGGGAACTGGTCGTGCTGGGCCTGGAGTACCTGGGGATCGTGACGGTCCTCATGATGACGATCGAGATGGCCATCATGGCGGTCTTCATGATCATGTTCATGAAGAACCCGGCCGGTCTGATGCCCATGACGATGGTGCACAACAAGCGTGGCGCCGCCGCCATCTGCGTCACGGCGTTCGCCCTCCTCGTCACCGGCGTTCTGCTGGCGCCGTGGCCTCGACGTCGTGGCCGGGCTCCGGCGGATCCGACCATGGATCTCGGGACGGCCCTGATGGGGCGGCAGATGCTCACCATGATGACTCTGGGCATGGCCCTGTTCGCGACGATCGTCGCGACCGTCGTCCTCGCGACCCGCCGCGGCCGGTACGAGCGCTACGGCGACGGCCTTCGGGCCGCCCGGCCCGACGACCCGGTGCGGGGCGGGGTGGGCCGGTGAACCTGGAGGCGTTCCTGATCGTCGCCGCCGCCCTGTTCTGCGTCGGTCTGTTCGGCGCGCTGACGCAGCAGTCGATCGTGATGCTGATGATGGGCCTGGAGCTGATGCTGGGCGGGGTGATCCTCGCCGCCGGCGCGGCCTGGCACTACATCGCCCCCGCGACGGCCGACGGTCAGGTCCTGATCGTCGTCGCCATCACGGCCATGGCGGTGGAGATGGCGATCGGATTCGCCGTGGTCACCGCGTTGTTCCGGTCCCGCGAGGTCGACATGACCGACATGGCGGCGGAGCTGAGGGAATGAGCCCGGTGCTGTGGGCGCTGGTCGCCCTCCCCATGACGTGCGGGTCACTGCTGCTCACGGCCGGGCGAACGCTGGACCGGTGGGCGCCCGTGACGGCCGTGACGGTGGCGGTCGTGTCTCTCGGCCTCGCCGTCACGGCCGCCCTGCGGCACCCCGCCGCCGAAGCGCCGTTCCTCGACGGGCTTCCCGTCCGGCTCGGGGTGGACGGTCTCTCGGGAGTGCTCGTCGTGACCGTCACGGCCGTCACGCTCGCCGTCCTGGTGTTCAGCACGGCGGATCTCGCCGCCGACGAGGCGCGGGCCCGGTTCTTCGGGCTGATGCTGCTGTTCGCCGGCAGCATGCTCGTCACCGTGACGGCGACGACCCTGCCCACCCTCCTCATGGGCTGGGAGGTCATGGGCGCCACCTCGTGGGCCCTGATCGGCTACTGGTGGCGCGAGCCGGCTCGTACGGCCGCGGCCGGGACCGCCTTCCTCGTCACCCGTACCGCTGACCTCGGCCTCTACCTCGCCGCCGGCGCCGCTCTCGCCGCCGCGCCCGGCCCCCTGTCCCTCGACACGCTCGATGACGCGGCCGAACCGTGGCTGTCGTTCGTCACGGCGGGGATTCTCGTGGCGGCGTGCGGCAAGTCCGCGCAACTCCCCTTCAGCTTCTGGCTGTCGCGGGCGATGCAGGGTCCGAGCCCGGTGTCCGCGCTGCTGCACTCGGCGGCCATGGTCGTCGCCGGCGCGTACCTTCTGCTCCGTACCGGCCCGCTGCTCGACGCCTCGCGCTGGGGCGCGGACACGGCCGCGTGGGTGGGAGCGGTGACCGCGGTCGCCCTCGGGCTCGTCGCCGTGACACAGACCGACCTCAAGCAACTGCTCGCCGCGTCGACCTGCGCCCAGATCGGCTTCATGGTCCTCGCCGCCGGTGTGGGCGCGAGCACCGGCGGGGCACTGCAGCTGATGGCCCACGCCGCCGCGAAGAGCCTGCTGTTCATGGTCGCGGGTGCGTGGCTGACGTCCTGGGGGACGCAACGGCTGACCGAGCTGCGCGGGGTGGCTCGCTCCCGGCGGTCGGTCGGCGTGATCTGCACGGTGGGCACCCTGTCGCTGGCCGGGCTTCCGCCGCTCTCCCTGTGGGCGGCGAAGGACGTCCTCCTCGCCGGAGCGTGGGAGGACGGCGGTGGGCTGTACGCGGTGGGACTCGGCGCGGCCGTTCTGTCGGCCGTCTACAGCGTCAAGATCCTCTGGTACGTGTGGCGCCCGATGCCCGCGTCGGGAGTGGAACGGCGACGCCGGATCGCCGCGTCGGCGGCGCAACAGCCGCCCTCGATGCCCGCGGCGGCCGTGGAACAGCGGCGCCCGATCCCCGCCGGCGCGGTTCCGCCGCTCGCGCTGCTCGCCCTCGCCTGCGCCGCGCTCACGCCTCTGGCGTTTCCGCCGGTGCGGGACGCGCTCTCCGACTATCTCGGCCGAGGAGCACAACCCGAGCCTCACGCCTGGGAGTTCGCCGTCTCGGGCGTGGTCGCGCTCATCGCCGCCGGCCTGGCCTGGTCCTGGCACTGGGGCGTACGGACTCTCACGCCGCCTTGGACGCGGCGACTGTTCCGTGAGTGGCTGCGACTGGAACGGGCCGCCCACGTCCTCCTGGTCTCCCCCACCCTCGCTCTGGCCCGCGCCGCCGCGGCATTCGACGACCGGGTCCTGGACCGCGCCGTGAACGCGTCGGGCGCCGGCGCCCTGGTGCTGGCCCGGTGGACGAACCGGTTCGTCGAAGGGGCGGTCGACGGAGCGGTCGACGGTCTCGCCACGGCGACGCGGCGCCTGGGCCGGTGGGCCCGCCGACCGCAGACCGGGCAGCTGCACCAGTACCTCGCCCAGGCCGTCGCCGCCTTCTCCGTCATCGCCGTCGTGCTCGTCCTCGTGAGGTAACCGTTGCTCACCGCCCTCGTCTTCGTCCCGACCGCGGTCGCCCTCCTGCTCCTGGCCCTGCCCGGCCGTACCCCGGTCCAGGCCATGCGCGCGCTCTGGGTCGCCACGGCGGCCGCCGAGCTCGGGCTCGTCGTGGCCGTGTGGGCCGGGTACGAGACGGGCGGCGGCATCCAGTACGAGGTGCGGGCCCGCTGGATCCCCAACGCGGGGGTCGGCTACCACGTCGGGGTGGACGGCCTGTCCCTGCCGCTGCTCGCCCTCACCTGCGTCCTGTTCCTCGCCTGCTCCGTGTACGCGCTGCGTGACCGGCACCGGTTCCGTGAGTTCGCCGCGCTCTTCCTCTTCCTCCAGACGACCTGCCTGGGCCTTTTCGTCTCCCTCGACCTGATCCTGTTCTTCGTCTTCTTCGACCTGTCGATCGTGGCGATGTACTTCGTCATCGCGGGCTGGGGACACGGTGACGCCAAGCGGGCCGCGCTGAAGTTCTTCCTCTACACCTTCATCGGCTCGCTCGCGCTGCTGCTCGGCTTCATCGGCCTGTACCTGGCCGCCGCCCCGCACACCTTCGACATCGTGGACCTGTCCCGGCAGAACCCCCTGGCCGGCCGGGGTACGTACGCCGGTCTCGTCCTGCTCGCGATCGGCGTCGGACTCGCCGTCAAGACGCCCACCGTCCCCTTCCACACCTGGCTGCCCCCGGCCCACACCGAGGCCCCGGCGGCCGGGTCGGCCATCCTCGCCGGCGTGCTCCTGAAGATGGGGACGTACGGGTTCCTGCGCATCGCCATGCCCCTGCTGCCGGACGCCTGGCGTCGCTACGCCCTCGTCCTCGTCGTGATCGGTGTCGTCTCCGTCCTCCACGGCGCCCTCGTGGCGCTCGCCCAGACGGACTTCAAACGGATGGTCGCGTACACCTCGGTCAACCACATGGGCTACATCGTCCTGGCCGTCGGCGCCGCCGCCGCGACCACCGGCACCTCGGCGCAGGCGCGCTCGCTCGCCCTCACCGGCTCGGTCACCCAGATGGTCAGCCACGGCCTCATCACCGGCGCGCTGTTCCTCCTCTCCGGTGTTCTCCACGACCGCGCGCGCAGCTACGACATGGGCGCGTACGGCGGCCTTGCGGCGCCCGCGCCCGTGTTCGCGGCGCTGACGGGTGTGGCCGCCTTCGCCTCCCTCGGCCTCCCCGGCTTCTCCGGGTTCATCGCGGAGTTCCAGATCCTCACCGGTGCCCTCGGGCCGAGGCCGCTGGCCACCGCCCTGTCCGTGCTGGGCATCCTCCTCACGGCCGGTCTGTTCCTGCGCGCCCTGAGGCGGCTCCTCATGGGCCCGCTGCGCCTCCCCGACGCACCCGGCACCCCTCGTGCGTTCGCCGACCTGCGAACCCACGAGAGCGCCGCCGTCGTCCCGCTCCTCGCGCTCGCCGTCGTCCTGGGCGTCGCCCCGCGCTTCCTTCTCGACGTCATCGAGCCGGCCTCCCGCACGGTCCTGGAGCTCCTCGCCCGATGACCGACATGAACGAGAACCCGCTCGACATCCTCCCCGAGCTGCTCCTCGCCGCCTCGGCCGTCCTCGGCCTGCTGCTCGGGGCGTGGTCGCCGCGCCGCCGGCAGTGGCTGGTGGGGGCCCTCGCCTGCGGTGCGGCGCTCGCGGGCATCGCGGCGGCGGCCGTCGCCGCGGCGGGACCGGATCTCACCGCCTTCGGCGAGGCGTTCGCCGTCGACCCGGTCACGAGCGCCTCCCGCGTCGTCGTGCTCGGAGCCGTCCTCCTCGTCCTCGCCCTGTGCGTCCGGCCGTTCCACGCTCACCGCCGCGAGAGCGAGCTCTACGTCCTGCTCCAGCTCTCCGCCCTCGGCGCCCTCGTCATGGCCGACGCCCAGGACCTGCTGCTGCTCGCCGCCGGCTACCTGCTCGCGAGCGTCCCCGCGTACACCCTCGCCGGCTTCCGCAAGGACGGCCCGGGCACGGAGGCGGCGCTCAAGTACTACGTGATCGGCGCTCTGCTCGGCGTCGTCATGCTGGCCGGTGTCACGGTGCTGTACGCGGCCGGGCGGGCCACGGGATACCCGCTGCTGGGACCCGCCCTGCCCCAGGCACCCACGGCACTGGTCGCCGCCGGGACCGTGGGCCTGCTCGCCGGCGTGCTGTTCAAGGCGGGGGCCGTCCCCGCCCACTTCTGGGTGCCGGACGCGATCCAGGGCAGCACCGCGCCGGTCGCCGCCTTCCTGACCACCGTCCCGAAGATCGGCGCCCTCGCCGCTCTGCTGCGCCTCGGCGAGGCCGCCCTCGCCGACAGCGGCATGCCGTGGGCGGCGCTCGTCTCCGTCATCGCCGCCGCCTCCATGACCCTGGGCAATCTCGCCGCCTTCTTCCAGACGGACGTGAAGCGGCTCCTCGCGTACTCGACCATCAGCCAGGTCGGGTACCTGCTCCTGCCCGTCGCCGTGGCCGGCCGCTCCGATCTGGCCCAACCGGCCCTCCTCTACTACCTGGCCGCCTACGCCGTCACGAACCTGGGCGCCTTCGCCGTGGTCTGCGCCCTCCCCCGCGCCACCCGGATCGACGACTACCGGGGCCTGGCCCGGCGGCGTCCGCTGCTCACCGCCAGCCTGGTGATCTGCCTGCTCGGCCTCGTCGGCACCCCGCCCACGGCGGTCTTCGTCGGCAAGCTGGAGGCCTTCAGCGCCGCCTTCGACGGCGGCTACGCCTGGCTCGCGGTCCTGGCCGCCGTGAACACCGTGACCTCGCTCTTCTACTACCTGCGTTTGATCCTGCCCGCGGTATCAGGACGGCCCGGCGACGCTCTCACCGACGCCACTCCCACCGACGGCGACCGCCCGGCCCGGGGCGTCGCCTACACCGCCGCCGCCGTCTCGGTGGGCCTGGGGGTGGCGGCGGGACCGGTGCTTCCGCTGCTGAGCGGCTCCCTCAGCATGTGAGGGCTGCGGCGAGGGCGCCGAAGCGGGCCGTTCAGGGGTCCTGGAGTGACCTGGCAGCTGTTCCCAGGACCAGAGGCCGTGTCCTTTCGCGGCGGCATCATCCCCACGGGGCGCCCGATTCAACGATTCCACTGGATTCGTACAACCATCCGCACGCTCAAGAGTCATGTAAGGCGAATGCGCCGCAGGCGCGTCCGTTTCGTTTCCAGGGGGAACCCACATGACTCACCACATATCCCTGCGTGCCCGCGTGCTTCCGGCCGTGGCCGCCGCCGGGATGCTCGTATCCGTCGTCGCGGGCGCGGCACCCGCCTCCGCCGCCACCGCGCCGCAGGTCAGCTGCACGTCCGGCAAGGCCGGGCTCGCCGCCAAGCTGCAGAAGGACATCGCTGCCGCCCTCGCCACGCGCAGTGGCACGGTCGCCGTCGGCCTGCGCGACCGCACCACGAACACCACCTGCACCCTGCGCGCCACCACCTCGTACGACTCGGCCAGCGTCGTGAAGGTGACCGTCCTCGCCACGCTCCTCTGGGACGCCAAGAAGACCAACCGGTACCTGACGTCCCGCGAGTCCACCCTCGCCACCGCCATGATCACCAAGTCCGACAACGCGGCCACCACCTCCCTGTGGAACCAGCTCGGCGTCACCAAGGTGAAGGGCTTCCTCGCGGCGGCCGGCATGACGCGGACGGTGCCGGGGTCCGGCGGCTACTGGGGGCTCACCCAGATCAACGTCACCGACGAGCAGCGGCTGCTCTCGCTGATCACCGCCAGGAACACCGTCCTGAGTGACAACTCCCGCGCCTACATCAGCAAGCTCATGGGGCAGGTCATCACCTCGCAGAGGTGGGGAACCCCGGCGGGCGCGCCCTCCTCCGTGTCCGTGCACGTCAAGAACGGCTGGCTGCAGCGCGCCACGCGCGGCTGGCGCGTGCACAGCGTCGGCACGTTCCAGGGCGGTGGCCACGACTACACCATCTCCGTACTCACCGACGGCAACAGCACGATGAGCTACGGCGTGAACACGATCCAGGCCGTGGCCAAGGTGATCCACCGGGATCTGATCCCGACCGCGACCACCGCGACCCGCTACACACCGACCACCACGCCCAGCGAGGCGTACGTCGCGGTGCCCCAGGGCTGACGCACCCACGGCCGGACTCTCCGCAGCGTCGTCCACCACCTCCTGCCACATCCCCGCCGCCCGGAAGACCTGGCGTCGGCTCAGCCAGTGGGCTGGTTGATCTTCGGGCAGAAGGTGGAGCATCACCCGGCGGTTCCGCGAGTCGGGCAACGGCTGCCGGCGACCGCCCCGCCGGCAGCCCTACGCCTCACAGGAGCCCGAAGGGCCGGCCACCCGCTCTCCCTCCCCCGGAGACGGTGGACCGTCCAACTGCCACCGATGGCGGACGAGACCTACAGGTGGCGCTGACCCTCTTCGACACACGCCCTGGCCGCGTGCTCCGCTCATACCCTTTTCATCCGGCCGCTCGCCATGACATCGTCCGCTCGTGACCGACATAGCTCATGAAGGCGCGGACTCAGGACGCCCCGACGACCGCACCGCGTCCGCGCTGCGGTTCGCCACGGAACTCATCGCCTGGGTGGCCACTCCCTGGGCCCTGGCCGGCCATTCATGGCTGCTCGCCGCCCTGTCCGTGGTGGTCCTGATCGGCCTTCCGACCCTCTTCTCCACCCCCGGGGACAAGGCCCATGTGATCGTCGCGGTGCCGGGCTGGGTCACGATCCTGCTGGTGCTGCTCCAGCTGGCCGCTGCCGTGGTCTCCTCGTGGCTGGCCTGGCCCGTCTGGGCCGCCGTCCCTGCGACCGCGCTGGCCGCCGCCACCGTCGTCACCGAGCGCCGGCGCTGGACTTGGCTGCTCTCCACGAACCGACGCTCCGGCTGAGGCCTCATCCGCTCGGCGTGATGCGCGGGTCGGGCGATCCGCACGTACAGGCCCGGCGTGCGTCGCGCGCCGGGCGGGAGCCGGACGCTAACTTCGGGCCATGGCGGAACCCCTTTTCTACGTCGACCGCTCCGAGATCCTGGAAGGCAGGGTGGAGGAGGCCAGGGCCAGCATGCGTGACCTGGCCGCGTTCGTGGCGGAGCGCGAGCCCCAGCTCATCGCGTACCACTTCTACCTCGACGAGGCGGCGTCCATGATGAGCGTCGTCGCCGTGCATCCCGACTCGGCGTCCATGGAGCGGCACCTGGAGCTCGGCGATCCGAAGTTCCGCGCGTTCGGCGCGCTGATCCGTATGCTCTCCATGGACGTGTACGGGCAGCCGAGTTCAGCGGTCGTCGACCACCTCCGCCGGAAGGCCGAGTACCTCGGCGGCGCCTCCCTCACCTTCCACGCCCTCCAGGCAGGCTTCACCCGACTGGATCGCCCGTAGGCACCCCACGCTGCCACGCCGCGGGCGTGTTCGTCGGCGAGGCCTGCGGTCGCCGCGTCATCGTTCGTCTTCGTTCAATGCCGGAGGAGTTCGCAGAAGCGGTCCAGGGCGTGGTCGGTGCGGCGACGGTCTCCGGTGGTCGTGAGATCGAACAGGAGACCCCGGATGACGGCCATGACCAGCGTGGGAGTAACGGTGTCGTCGGGGCCGGTGGCGATGTCGCGGAACGTGGCGCCGAGGGTGTCGAACCAGTCCGTGATCGCCTCCGCCTGGCCGGGGTGGTTCTCGGGGTGAGCGAGACCGTCGGCGTGCACCTCGAAGATCAGCCGGACGTACGGGGCGCGTTCAGGTGCGCTGATCCAGGCCCAGATGCCGCGCAGGTGTTCCTCAGGAGAGGCTGTCCGCGCCGGGAGGTTCTCGGCCAGCCGTGTCCTTCCGCGGCGGCGGGCCTCGGCAAGGATGGCGGATACCAGCTCCTGTTTGCTGCCGAAGTCGTAGAGCAGCATCCGCGGGCTGGTGTCGAGAGCTGCGGCCAGCGGCCGCAGGCTCAACCCGGCCAGGCCGTGTGCCAGTACGTAATCGGTCGCCCGCGCCAGCGTGGCCTCCCGGCGGGCGGGATCTGCGGGTCGCCCCACGGTGAATCACCTCTCGGTACTGCGGATCTGAGCGGACGTCTGTATATGGTACGACTGTTTCAATAACGGGAGGAGACAGCCGTGCACACACTCGACCGGGCACTCGCACTGGGTGCCGGAGGCCCCGTCGGTGCGGCCTGGATGGCCGGACTGGCCTGCGGGCTGCGCCGCGACGGGGTGGATCTCGGCGAGGCCGATCTGATCGTCGGCACCTCGACCGGCGCGATCATCGGCGCAGTGCTGGCCACCGGTCAGGACCCTGGCCGGCTCGCCTCCCCTGTGCGCCCCGCCGGCTCCGACGGCACCCCGCCCCGGGTGGACGGGCGCCGACTGGCCGAGGCGTTCGCCGTGCTGGGCAATGCCGCCTCGAACCCGGCCGAAGCGCGGCGCCGAGTGGGCCAGATCGCGCTCGCCGCCGAGACCGGCCCCGAGCAGGCGCATATCGTCCGGATGCGCGCCTTGACCGGCGCGGACCAGTGGCCGGACCGGAAGCTGCTCATTACCGTGCTGGACGCCGAGACCGGCGAACAGGAGGTCTTCGACCGTGCCAGTGGCGCATCGCTGCCCTCCGCCGTGGCGGCAAGCACGGCCTTCCCGGGCATCTACCCACCGATCACCGTCAACGGCCGCCGATACATGGACGGCTCCCTGCGGTCGGCGACCAACGCCGGACTCGCGGCCGGAGCCCGCACGCTCGTCGTGATCGACCCGCAAGCGCACCTGTTTCCCCGCGAGTTGCTCCAGCAGGAGCTGGCGGTCGCCGGGGCGCGCACGGTGGTCACCATCGAGCCCGATCCGGCCTCGATACGCGCATTCGGCCCGGACCTGGGCGACCGCCGGGCCTGGGAACCGGCCTACCAGGCGGGCCTTCGCCAAGCCACCGATGCCGCAGAACAGCTCCGCCTCGCGTGGGAGACCGGACCCAAGAGGGACTGAGCGCCGCCCGGCCTCGGCCCAAGGCGCCCTCCCTCCTGCGTCTCCAGCCTTCTCGTAAGCAGCCAGTTCCCCCGCGTTGCCGAGGAAGGCCGGACCGCAGCCTGACGGCAGGCGATCGACGACCATCGCCACCGCGGCCTGCGCGCTGTCCGTCTCGGCGATCCGCGGGCTGCTTCGGCTTGGTCCTTCGACGTAGTAGCGGCCGTCCCTCAGCGTGCAGATGTACGGGATGTCCCAGGTGTACTTCATCTCCGTGCACCTGCTGAAGTGCAGCTCCCACATACCGGTCCAGGGGAAGAGCCGACGGAGCACCGGTTCGGCATGTGCTACGCGTACCAGCTCGGCGAACGGCTTCAGGAGCGGTGAGCCTTCTGGCCGGGAAGGTTCACCGTGATCGGAAGGCGGCTCGTGGGACGAGCGTACGCGAAACGGCTGGTATTACTGGGGCATGCAGGAAGAGACCGCACGCTCCGCGATCGACACGTTCATCTCCGCGTTCAACGCCTCGGACGACAGCTATGTGACTGCCCTGCTCTCCCAGGCCCTGACCTCAGACGTGGTCTTCTGGGGACCGTTGGGCCGCAGCGAAGGCATCGCGGCGGTCGAGCGGTTCGTGCTGGACATCCGACGCCACCCGGCGGGGACCGGCACGATGGTGCGCTGCTCTGCGGTGGACATGCCTCACGAATGGGCCCGGTACCAGTGGGTCTTCACCACGCCTGATGGAGGCCCCCGCCTGGCGGGAACGGACGTCGTCCATCTGCGACGGAGCCTCATCGACCAGGTCATCGTCTTCGCGGGGGAGATCGAGCCGTCCGCCTCCTGAGTCATCCTTCTGTCGCTGTCCTTCTCGCGCGTTCCTTGCGTTGGGCGGCGAGTACGTCGGGGTGGCGGGCGTTGGTGTTGCGCCGGCGCAGGTAGCGGTGCAGTGCCTGGGTTTGCGCGGGGTGGCTGCGGTGGTGGGAGTCGGCCAGGGTGAACTGCCGCAGCGGGCCGACGTGGGCCTCGATCGGGTTGGCCCAGGAAGCGTAGGTCGGGGTGAAGCACAGCTCGACCTTGTTCTTCTTCGCCCAGCGGCGGATGTCCGCGCCGGTGTGGGCGGAGAGGTTGTCCAGGATGATGTAGACGGGGGCGCCGTCGGGTCGGGCGGCGCGGATCGGCTTGAGCGCGGCCAGGGTGTCGGCGGTGCCCTTGCGGTGGCGGTTGACGCCCCACAAGCGGTCGTCGCCCACGGAGTAGCAGCCGTGGAAGTAGGTGACGCCGTGGGTGCGGCGGTAGGTCGCCGGCTGCCGGTTGGGCTTGCCCTGAGTCTGCGTACACGGACAGGCTCAGCCACCGCGCCTCCAGCGATCGGATCGGACGTCACCGCACATCCAGCCGTCGCGACCACCGACCCGGCGAACCTTCCCGGTCAGAGCACTAGGCGACGGCGGTGCCGATCAGGGCCAGTGCCCCGGCGGACGACACCGCCAGGACTGCGGTGCGGGCCGTGGTGGGGGTCAGGCGGGAGGACACGGTCATGCCGGTCGCCGCGCCCGCCGCGAGTGCGGCCACGGTGGGCCAGGGTGGGAGGACGAAGCCCAGGAGGACGGCGGTTGCCACGTTCTGCGCCAGGAAGAAGACGTGCATCGTGGCGCGGGTCTCGCGGCCCGGCCAGCCCGCGTTGGCCGCGTACAGGCCGATCGGCGGTCCGCCCACTCCGCCGATGACGTTCAGTGCCGCGCTGGCCATCCCCGTGAGCCAGGCGCCGGCCGGCTGTTGCAGGAAGGGTGAGCGTACGCCCCGGGCCAGGAGCGCCACCCCCGCCAGCACCCCGCACCCGGTGGCGACCGACAGCACCCGGGTGTCAAGACCCCGCAGCAGCCAGGCCACCACCGGCATCCCGACCAGGGCCGGTACCAGCAGCCGTCCGGCGTCGCGGGGGCGGGCGTGCCGCCAGCCTCGGGACAGCGGCAGCACCGACGCCAGTACGGCGAGCAGCAGCACCGTCGGGACGCCCCGGTGCGGACCGAGCACCGCGACCAGAGCCGGGGCCGCCACCAGGGAGAAGCCCATCCCGGTCGCCGCCTGCGCGAACGCGCCCACGGCGACCGCCGCCAGCGCCAGCGCGTAGAGACCGTTCACGCGGCACCGTCCAGCGTGTAGCGCCGCTGGAACCACAGGGCCACCGCCATCAGCGCCGCCGGGACGACGGTGAAGCCGACCAGCAGCGCGCCCAGCGCCGTACCGGGCTGGGCCACGGGCTCTGCGGCGGTGCTGGAGACGAACCCGCCCAGGGCCAGGACCGCCGAGTACAGGTAGGGGCCGGTCGCCGTCCCCGTCGCCTCCGTCGCGGTCCATATCCCCGTGTACGCCCCCGCTTTCGACGAACCCACCGCCGCGACGGCGTCCGGCACCATCGAGAACGCGAACAACTGGAGCCCCGCGAAGGCCACGCCCATCACCATCACCACACCGGCCGTGACCGCGACCCCGCGCGCCCCGTCGAACGAGGCCCCCGGCAGCAGCGCCAGCGAGCCCACGGCGAACACGACCTGCGCCAGGAGCAGTCCGCGCTGTTTCCCCCACCGCCGCGACCAGGCCGTCCAGACCGGGCCCGCGAACAGCGCCGGTGCGAGGAACAGGCCCATGAACAGCGCGGTGAGCCGCGGCTCGTCGAAGAGGTACGCGGTGACGTACGGCAGCGCGGCCAGGAACAGGTGCGCGGGCCGACGGGGGCGGCGGTCGCGGTGGGGTTGGTGGTGGGGGCGGTGGTCGCCCTGGCGGCAGTGGCCGCGCGGGTCGCCCGGCGGACGCCCGCCCTGATCTCGCGCGGCAGATCGGCGACGTACCGGTCGAAGTCGATGCGCATCATCGGCCTCTTGTCCCCCCACCTGCGCACGGCGGCGGCCCGTGCGCGCTCGACCGCGGCCCGCTGGGCCTCCTGCGGCGGCAGGGCGTACCGGCCTCCGAGGCAGGCCGCGGCCAGCTTGGCCTGCGCCTCGACGACCGGCAGCGCCGCGCCGGTGGACTGCATCAGGCCTACGAAGGCGAGCGTCGGGTCGGCGAGGTGGAAGACCCGCTGGTACAGCGGCATCGCCTCGGGGTCGTCGCCCAGCCACTCGCGGTCGAGGAAGGGCAGGGTGACCCGGTAGCCGGTCGCCCACACGATCACGTCGACGTCCTCGGCGGTGCCGTCGGTGAAGACCACCCGGCCGCCGTCGAGCCGTTCGACGCCGGGCCGGGCGACGACCTCGCCGTGGGTGAGCCGGTGCAGGATCGTGTCGCTGATCGTCGGATGGTTCTAGAACAGACCCCCGGCCGGGCGCGGCAGTCCGTACCCCTGCGGCGTGCCCACCGCGAGCCGCAGCACGGTCTGCGCGACCGTCTGCCGGATGCGCCACGGCAGCACGGCGAGGGCTCCGCCGGTCGCGTCGGCGGGGCGGCCGAAGAGGTACTTGGGGACGATGTGCGTGCCGTGCCGGGCCGACAGCAGCACCGGGCCCCGGGAGACGTACGAGGCGTCGACCGCGAGGTCCATGGCCGAGTTGCCCATCCCGACGACGAGCACCCGCCGCCCGGCGAAGACGTCCGGGCTCCGGTAGTCGTGGGCGTGCATCTGCGTGCCGTCGAAGGTGCCGGGGTAGGCGGGGCTGGGCCACTTCGGGTACCGGTTGTGGCCGTTGGCGACGACCACGGCGTCGTACTCGTGTGTGACGGCGTCGACCGGGGACTCGCCCTCAGTGACACCACCGACCGTGGCCTCGCCCCGCGCGACCCCGCCGACCGTGGCCTCGCCCCGCGCGACCCCGCCGACCGCGACCTCGCCCCGCGCGACCCCGCCGACCGCGACCTCGCCCCGCGCGACCCCGCCGACCGCGACCTCGCCCCGCGCGACCTCGCCCCGCGCGACCCCGCCGACCGCGACCTCGTCCCGCGTGACCTCCCCGACCGTGGCCTCGTCCCGTACAACCCCGGCGACCGTGAGCTCCCATGCCGGGCCCACGCGCCGCACCGAGGTGACCTCGCTGCTGAAGCGGATGCGTCCGGTGATCCCGAAGGCATCGGCGTACTCGGCGAGGTAGCCCGCGACCAGCGCCGCCGACGGGAAGTCCGGCCACGCCTCGGGCATGGGGAAGTCGGCGAACTCGGTGCGCTTCCTGCTGGTGTTGAGGTGCAGGCTGTCGTACGCCGGAGAGTCGCCGCCGCCGTCGTCCCCCGCCCACAGGCCGCCGGGGCGCGTGCCCCGCTCCAGGACGGTGACGTCCAGCCCCTCGTCGAGCAGTGCCTTGGCCGCGGCCAGTCCGGCCGCCCCGGCGCCGATCACCGCCACCCTCGTCGCGCCCATACCCGGTTCTCCCTTCGCCCCTACGTTCGCCGCTGTGTGCGAGGGCGCTCATTCAATCGAATGATGGAGAGCTGCGCAATCGTCTCTGACCTGCGTCTTTCTTCTCCAACAGCTGATTGAATGCGAGCGGACGCGTCCGGTAGTCTCGGGCGCATGAGCAGCCGGCCCGACGACGGACACAGTCGCGAACGCATCCTGGCGGCCGCCACCCGGCTGTTCGCCGAGCGCGGTTACGACGCCACCAGTACCCGCGCGATCGGCGAGGCCGTGGGGCTCAACATCGCCACGGTCGCGTACCACGTCGGCGCCAAGCCCGAGCTGTACCGCGCCGTGATGCGCCGCGCCCACCTGGCCCAGCGGGAAGCCGTCACCGCCGCGCTGCACCGCCTCGACGCCTGCGGCCCTTCGCCGCGCGAGACCCGCGCCGCACTCCTCGACTTCGTCGACGCCTATCTGGCCTTCTGCCTCGACCACCCCGAGGTCCCGGCTCTGTGGATGCGGCGCTGGCTCGCGGAGGGCAGCGAACTCACCGAGATCGAGACCGAGTTCGCGGGCCCGCTCGTCGCCGAGGTCGCCGACGCCGTCCGCACGGTCCTCGACCGCGCCGGTCTCGGCGCCGGAGCCGACATCGAACTGCTCGTCTTCACCCTCGTGTGGACCGCTCACTCCTTCGGCCAGGCCGGCATCATCGACGCCGCGGGCCGGCGGCTCGGCCCCCACGACCTCCCCACCCTCGACCGCTTCCGCCGCCACCTCCACGCCGTCGTCACCGCGGTCCTGGACCGCGAGCCCTGACGGACAGGACGCCCCCGGTCAAACGAACACCCGGGCGACACGAGCACGGACCGCACGCAGGCCGCGCCGCATCCCGGCGGCCACCGGGAACCACATCACCACGCGCGCGGGAGCCCCCGTATGCGCACCCTCGTCACCGCGAGCCACGTCATCGGTTACGACTCCCGCGCCGACGACCACGTCTGATCCGGGACGGCCAGGTCGTCTACGAGGACACCCGGATCGTCCACGTCGGCCACGGATACGACCCCGCCGACTGCGACGAGGTGATCGACGCCGGGCTCGCGCTCGTCGGCCCCGGCTTCGTCGACCTGGACGCGACATGGCGGCGGTCGCCGACAGCGCCGCCCGCTTCGGCCTGCGCATGTACCTCGGCCCCAGCAACGCGCGGGCGTCCCCGTCGTCACGCCCGACGGGACCCGCACCCTCCACTGGCGGCCCGAACGCGGGGACGCCGGGCTGGCCGAAGCGATCCGGTTCGTACGCGACTTCGACGGCGCCCGCGCCCTGGGCCGCGACGACCTCGGCAGGCTCGCCCCCGGAGCCCTCGCCGACCTGCTCGTCGTCCGCCTCGACGCACCCCGCACCGGCCCGGTCGCCGGAGCCGACGATCCGGCCTCGCCGTGCGCGTCGGCGCAGGAGGTCGGGGTTCAGGCGTTGATGCCGACGGAGGAGACGTAGGCGTAGGCGTTGTAGTCCGAGTCGAGGTCGGAGATGACGTCGTCCCAGATCTCGTCGACGAGGTTGGCGTCGCGGGTGGCCCAGGCGTCGACGAGGTCGGACCAGATGTAGCGGACGGTGACGGTACGGGTGGTCAGGTCGCGCCGGTACTTCGCCTCCACCCGCGTCTGGTCGACGGGGTAGATCTCCATCCGGCGGCCGCGGCCCTGGTTGTCGAGGTGTTTGACCAGCCAGCCCGAGCGGATCAGGTTCTCGCGGCGGCGGTGCCAGTACGCCGCGTCGATCCGCTCCCGGCTCGCCCCGGTCGGGGAGACCTGGCCCTTCGACCTCATCCACGAGCGGATCGTACGGGCGGAGATGCCCTGGGTCTTCAGCTCGGCGCGGCCTGCGGGGCTGTCGAGGTAGCGCAGGCGGGCCGCCAGGCCGCGGCGGGTGGTGACGGGTGAGGCGATGCCGGAGGTGTGGACGATGCGGTTGAGTTCCAGGATCAGGGCCTCGCCGCCCTTCATCCCGTTCACGTCCGTCTTCTGCCACTGGCCCCAGCGGGACCACAGGTCCGGCGAGCCGGCCATCAGCGCCTACCTCCGAGGATGTAGGTGTCCTTCTCCTTGACCTCGTTCAGGTTCCGGCCCTCCTGGAACACCGCACGCCAGTCGCCGGTGACGTGGAGTTCGTCGGTGCCGGAGATCTCCACGACCCGCAGTCCGGCCCGGTGCGCCTTGTGGGCCTTCATCCACAGGTTCGCGAACGCCTTCGAGCGGATGATGTGCATCCAGTCCGGCCGGCGGATCTCCCGGTTGGAGCTCGACTCCCCGATCGTGGAGACGAACTTGGAGTACATGGCCTTCACGTAGGCGACGGTGAGCTCGTCGCCCTCCGCCAGCGCGGACTTGCGGACTTCCGCGAGCGCGCGGCGCATCTTCTCCAGCAGCGCCTCCGTGGCTCCGGAGACGAGGGAGCGGTGGATCACCGGGGAGTCCGCGAGGCCCTGGTCGGCGCAGTCGAGAAGGAGGCGGAGGGTGGATTCCGACACCCACAGCTCCCCCGGTTCCATGCGGTTGCCCAGGGGGTTGGGCAGGTCCGTGTGGTCCCAGTCGGCGGGGGTGATCAGGTGGACGCCGGCCTTCTTCGGATCGTGGACGCCGCTGATGTCCTCCCGGAGCTGACCGATCGGCAGCCACGCCTTGAGCGCGGACAGGTAGGCCGCGTTCATGTCGAGCGCGGTCACCTCGATCTTCTCGCCCTTCTTCGCCGCCGCCACGAGGGCCGCGTTGCGCCACTTCGGGCGGCCCTCCCAGATCTCGTCCGCGCCCTTCTGCGACTTCTTCCTCAGGATGTCCTGCGTCGGCGGGAACTCCGAGTGCTCGTAGCGGCCGCCCACCCGGGCCGCCTTCAGCAGCGCCATCACATCCGGGATCGCCCTCTTGATCAGCTCCGCCTGCGCGGCGTCGACCTCACCCTCGCATTCGGCCAGGACGTCGTGGACGCGGTCCGTGATCTGCTCGACGAGGGTGTCGGAGGCGTACGCGGGGGTCTTGTGTCCCGCAGCGGCGGGGGCTGCGGCCGCCGGGGCCGTCGGCGGTTCCGCGAAGGACGGAACCTGTGGCGGTTCGGCCGGAACGTCGGGGGTCTCGGCGGGCGGGAGCGCGGCCGCGACGGCCGCGGCGCACTCCTCGGCGCTCAGATGCTGCGGGAAGCCGTCGAGTTCGTGCGGGGCGGGCTGCCCGCACAGTACGCACAGCCCCAACGACTCCTGCACCACGGTCTCGACCGGGGACGGCGAGGTCGGGGAGGTCTGGCGTACGGGAGACACGGTCAGCGCGCCGGGCTGGAGGCTCTGGGCCGCGCCGTGCAGGACACCGACCGCGTGCGTCGGCCCGGCCAGCAGGTCGAGGACGGCCAGACCGTAGTGCGCGGCCAGCAGGTCGACGTCCTCAAGGGACCAGTGCGCGCCACCGGACTGCTTGCGGGACACCTGGGCCTGGGACAGGCCGAGCCCGGCGGCCAGGTCGCCCTGCCGCTCCCCCGACCGCGACATCAACGCCGCCACCGTCAGCCTGAGGATCTCTTCCGTACCCAACACGCATGCCACTCTATCAATCTGCATACGTAAGACGCATACCTGATGTGAAATCGACCCCGTTCGGGTGTGTCCGGTCGATCGTCTGGCGTCGGCGGGCGGAGAGGCGGAGAAGTTGCTTGTGCCCGGCTGTTCTCCTGCAGTGGGCTGTCGCCCATGACGAAGAGAACTGTGGCGACAGTGACCGCGGCCCTGGCCGTGGCGGCCGTTGTGGCGTCGGGTGTGCGGGGGCAGGGTGCGATGGCAGTCGAGTCCGGTACCGAAGGCTCCACTGTGCTGCGCGGAGTGGACCTGGACACGGTGACGATCCCCGAGTTGCAGGCACGCATGAAGGGCGGGTCCCTGACCTCGTCGGCGTTGACCCGGGCGTACCTCCAGCGGATCAAGGCTGTCGACCCGAAGATCAACGCGGTGCTGCGCACCAGCCCCACGGCCCTGAGTCAGGCCGCCGCCAGTGATCTCCGGCATCGCCTCGGGAAGGTCCGTGGCCCGCTCGACGGCATTCCCGTCCTGCTGAAGGACAACGTGAACACCCGCGACATGCCGACGACGGCCGGATCGCTGGCACTGGCCGGAAGCCCGCCGGACACGGACGCGGAGCTCGTCGGGAGGCTGCGTGCGGCCGGGGCGGTGATCCTCGGCAAGACCAACATGTCGGAGTGGGCCAACTTCCGTGCGGCGAGGCCGACATCGGGTTGGTCGGCGGTGGGAGGGCAGACGCACAACCCGTACGTCCTGGACCGCAACCCCTGCGGATCGTCCTCCGGTTCGGCCGCCGCCATCGCCGCGTCCCTGGCGCAGGTGGCGATCGGCACCGAGACGGACGGCTCCATCGTCTGCCCGGCCGGGATGAACGGGGTCGTCGGGCACAAGCCCAGCCTCGGGCTGGTCAGTCAGTCCGGCGTCGTCCCGATCTCCGCCGAGCAGGACACGGCCGGCCCCATGGCACGCAACGTCATCGACACCGCGATCACCCTCGCGGTCCTCAGCGGTGACGGCACCCCGGTGGCGCGCCCCGGTGGTCTGCGCGGCAAGCGGATCGGACTGTGGCGGCTGCCTTCGCTCGGCGCCGGAGTGGACGCCCTGATGACCCGGACCGCGGCCCGGCTGCGTGCCGCCGGTGCCGAGGTCGTCGAGGTGACACCGCCGTATCAGGACAGGCTCGCCGAACTCGAGTTCCCGGCCCTGCTGAGCGAGTTCCACCGGGACATCGACGCCTACCTCGCGTCCCGTAACGGTCCTCGCGACCTCGCCGCACTGATCGAGTTCAACCGCACGCACCCGGCCGAACAGACCTGCTTCGCCGGCCAGGAGCTCTTCGAGCAGGCCCTGGCCGCGCCGTCGACCAGGGACCCGCACCATCAGGCCATGCGCGCCGAGCTGAGCGACCTGTCCCGGCGGTCCATCGACGAGACCATGGCGGAGTACGGCCTGGACGCCATCGCCTCCCCGGCGAACCCGCCCGCCTGGACGACCGGCTGCGCACGGGGCGACAACGACGTGATCCCGTCCTCCACCCCGGCCGCCGTCGCCGGGTACCCCTCCCTGTCCGTACCCGCCGGCTTCGTCGGCGAGTTGCCGGTCGGCCTGCTCCTCATGGCCGGCGACCGGCAGGACACCGCCCTGCTGTCGCTGGGGGCGGCGGTCGAGCGGCGGCTCGGCGCCTGGCACGCACCGCGGTATCTGCCCTCGGTCTCCTCCGGCACCATCGGCTAGTCCTGTGGTGAAAGTGCTGGTCACTGCCGTTGCCATGGGCGGAGTTTGTCCGGGTTGCGTACCGCCCAGATGCGGGTGATCCGGTCGTCGGTGGAGACCTCGAACGCGAAGACCGTCTCGATCCGGCCTTCTGACTCCACCGCCAGGCCCGGCAGTCCGTTGACCGGGGTCTCCAGGATGGTCCGGGGCGGGGCGAGGCGGGCGATCATCAGGTAGAGGCGGGCGATCCGTTCCGCGCCCTCCAGCGGCTGCAGGTGGGCGACGGCGCGGCCGCCGCCGTCGGAGACCGCGGTCGCGGCCGGGTCGAGCACACCGATCAGCGCTTCGATGTCCAGCGCCTCCCAGGCCTCCTTGAACCGGCGCACGACGCCCGCCTGCCGGGTGGCCGTCGGGCCCGCATCGGCTCGCGTGGCGGCGAGGCGGCGGCGGGCCGATGAGGCCAGTTGGCGGCAGGCCGCCGGGGTGCGGCCGACGATCTCGGCCACCTCGGCGAACGGGTAGCGGAAGACGTCGTGCAGGACGAACGCGACGCGTTCCGCCGGGGTCATCGCCTCGAACACGACCAGGAACGCCATCGTCACCGACTCGTCGAGGGTGATCCGGTCGGCCGGGTCCGCGCCTGCGCCGCCCGCGGCCCCGGCCGTCCACCCGTCCCCGCCGGGCAGCGGCTCCGGGATCCACTCGCCGACGTACGTCTCCCTGCGCGTGCGCGCCGAGCCCAGCACGTTCAGGCAGATGCGGCCGGCCACCTTCGTCAGCCAGGCGCCCGGCGACTCGACGGCCTCCTGCTCCGCCCGCGACATCGCGTACCAGCGGGTGTACGTCTCCTGGACCGCGTCCTCCGCGTCGGCCAGCGATCCAAGGAGACGGTAGGCGAGATTGAGCAGCTGCCGGCGCTCGCTCATGATCACGTTCAGGCCCGCGTCCCGCTGTTCGTCCGGCTGCCCGTGCTTCTGTCGTGACTCGGGGGTCATGCGCTCTCCGGCTCCTCGTTTCGTTCCTTCTCCATGACGACAGAACAGCGCGGCGGAATGTGAGGTCCGCGGCTCGCCTCACATTCGGCGGGGCTGCGTTGTCGGACTCGTGCACACCGGGAACGCCCTTCACAGGACAGGACTCCGACCATGAACGACTTCCAGTCGATCGCCGACCGCGTCGAGATCGAGGCGCTGCGCGGCGAGTTCACCGATGCCGCGATGATGCGCGACCGTACCCGCCTCGCCTCGCTGTTCACCCCCGACGCCGTTCTGCGCATGCCCAACGTCCCCGTCGAGTTCGTCGGCCGGGAGGAGATCAGGACCGGGGGCGAACGCCTGCAGGAGCAGTGGGACTTCTTCGTGCAGAACAGCCACCCGGGCACGATCCGGATCGACGGCGACACCGCCACCGGGCGCACCTACATGCAGGAGGTCGCGCGCCTGCTCGACGGCCGCTCGGGCATGAACTTCGCCGTCTACCACGACACCTACCGGCGTACGGAGGAGGGTTGGAGGTTCGCCGAGCGGGTCTACGAGGTCCGGTACGTCGACACCACCCCGCTGGTCGGCTCCGCGCCCGCCGGCTCCGGTGAGGCCGAGATGCCGGAGACGCGGGCGGGCGACGACTTCAGCGCTCCGGCCTCCGCCGAAACCCTTGACCGTACGATCGCGGCGCTGCGTGCCAACGGGTTCACCGCCGAACTCCTCGACGACGCCGAAGCCGCCCGCGCCCGCGTCAAGGACCTGATCCCGGCGGCCGCGACCGTCTTCACCGGGGCCAGCGAGACGCTTCGGCTGTCCGGCATCGAGAAGGACATCGAGGCGGGCGACCGCTACGAGGCCATCCGGCCGCGGGTCCTGACGATGGACCGCGCCACCGAGGCCGACGAGATCCGGCGGCTCGTGGCCACCCCCGACGTCTTCGTCGCCAGCGTCGGCGCCGTCACCGAGACCGGCTCACTCGTCATCGCCTCCGGCAGCGGCAGCCAGCTCCCCGCCTCCGCCGGCGGCGCCGCGCGGGCGATCTGGGTCGTCGGGGCGCAGAAGGTGGTGCCCGACCTGGACATCGCGCTGCGCCGCGTCCAGGAGCACGCCCTGGTGCTGGAGAGCGAGCGCGCTCTGGCGGCCTACGGTCGGCCGAGCGCGGTCAACCGTCTCCTCGTCCTCAACGCCGAGCCGCAGCCCGGCCGCGGCACGGTCCTGCTGCTGCGCGAGGCCATCGGGTTCTGAGTGCGTTTCGGACCCGAAGCCGCCCGGGTCGGCCATCCGCCGACCCGGGCCGAAGGGACCGCTCCGGGAGGCATCTGACGCACTCTCAGCCGCGACGACGCCGAGTGCGGGAGTCACCACATCGTCCGGCGTGCGTTTGACATCCACCGAGGGCCCGTCAAAAGTGCTTTTCAGATGATGTCAGACAATCTGGACAGGAGTCAGGAATGCGCTTGTACACCGGCCGTGGGCGCCGTGGCCTCATCGTGCCCGCACTGGCCGCGGCTTTGGCCATGCCCTTGCTTTCCGCAACCTCCGCTGCGGCATGTTCCACCGGGACGGTCAGCCGCACCGGTGGGGTCGTCACGTTCGAAGCGCGGCCGGGTGTGAACAACCAGGTCACCTTCTACGTCGCCACCGCCCCGCTCCTGCGGGTGTCCGACCCGGCCGGGATCACCGCGGGCCCCGGCTGCACCCAGACCAGCCCGCGCACGGCGACCTGCGGAGAGATCTCCGGTATCACCTCCGTCCACGCCGACGGCGGCGACGGTGACGACCGGCTCGCGGCCGGCGCGGACCTGAACATCCCCGTGGACTTCAACGGCGGCCCCGGCCAGGACATCCTCGTCGGAGGCACCGCCGACGACCACCTGGCGGACCCCGACGGCTGGCTCTCCAGGCCCGACCGGGCCACCTTCCGCGGCCTCGCGGGCAATGACGTCATCATCAGCCGCAACGGCGGCTTCGACCGCGTCGAGTGCGAGGGCGGCACCGACGACGTCGTCACGGCGGACGTCACCGCCCTCGACCAGGTCACGAACACCTGCGAGACGATCGACCGCGGTTGACGCCGGACCGGCGAGGACCGTAACGGGCCATGCCCTACGGCGGACCGGCCGGTGGCCGACGGCCCCGTCGTCACTTCCCGGGCCGGGTCACCGCTGGGCGGTGGCGGTGGCTCAGGCCGGCCACCGCCAGGGTGGTCAGGACGACGATGCCCGCCGTCTCGACCGCGAGGGTGGGGCGTACCAGGTCCGCGTCACTCGACTCCTCGAAGCCGAACAGGCCTGTGGTGAGGCTGAGGAACAGCGCGCCGAGGGTGCCCGCCGTGAACAGCGCGGTGGCGGTGGCGACCAGGGCGACCCAGCGGTACGGCGTGACGAGCAGCGCCACGGCGAGGAGGCACCCGAGGATGCCGTTCAGCAGGAACAGGGGGCCGATGGTGGCCAGGTCGCGGTAGCCGTCGGCCCACAGGCTGAGGTGGATGGCGCCCATCGTCGCTGTGAGGCCCGCGGCGGCCAGCCGCAGCACGAGCACGGCGGCGCGGCGGGTCCGGTCAGTAACCATTGCCGGGAGAGGTCGGAGTGGTCGGCGAGGTGGGGGTGCTCGGCTGGTTGACGGGGGTACCGGCCACCGTGATCTCGGTCTTCATGCCCAGGTCCTTGTGTCCGTCGACCGGGCAGTAGATCTCGTACTTCCCCGACTTCAGGTTCACCGTGAGGGTGGTGGACTCGCCCGGGGAAACGGTGCTGGAGCGGTTCTCACCGCCCGGCCCCTCGACCTCCAGGGCGTGGTCGTGCTTCCCGGTGTTCGTCGCGACGAAGGCGTACGTGCCGGGGGTGAAGGTCTTCTGGGACAGCGTGATCCTGAAGTCGGCCAGGTCCGTGGTCACCCGGGTCGTGCCCGCGGGGACCGTGCTGTTCTGGGTGGGGGGCGGTGTGGTGGTTCCGCTGCTCGAACCGCCGCCGTTGCCGCCTCCGCATGCGGCCAGGAGGCCTGCCAGCCCGGCGGCCGACAGGGCGAGCAGCGCGCGCGTACGTGGTTCCCTCATCGTTCTGTCCTCCGGATCGGTTCTCCGGTTCGGTCTTCCGGTTCGGTCTTCCACAGGGGGTACGGCGCCGGGCCGCGCCGGGATTGCGGGTCCGGGCGGACAATGGGCGGAGGCGATCCCTTCGGGGACGTCGTACGTATCCACGAGTGTGGGACGCATGGGCCTTCCGCTGGAGCGGGTTCCCGACGAGGCGCTGCTCTCCGGTCTCGCCACGGGCGATCCGGAGATCGCAGTGGCGTTCGTGCGCCGTTTCCAGCGCTCGGTCTACGGCGTGGCCGTCGCCGTCCTCGGCGATCCGCGCCTCGCCGAGGACGTGGCCCAGCAGACCTTCGAGCGGGCGTGGCGGCACGCCCAGGTGTACGACGGCCGGCGCGGATCCGTACGGACCTGGCTCACGGCCATCGCGCACAACCTGGCGATCGACGCGGTCCGGGCCCGCCGCGCGACCCCGGTGGCGCCGGAGGACCTGGAGGCGCTGGTCGGGATCGTGTCGGAGACCCCGGAGCGGCGCGCGCTCGCCGACGACGCGGCCGAGCGGGTCCGGCGGGCGGTGGCGGCGCTGCCCCGGGAGCAGGCGCGGGCGCTGGTGATGGCCGGGATCTACGGGATGACGGCGCGGGAGGTCGCCGCCTTCGAGGGTGTGCCGCTGGGCACGGCGAAGACGCGGATCAGGACCGGGACGATCAAGGTGCGGGCGCTCCTGGAGAGCGAGGGGACGCGGTGAGCGGCATGGACTGCGAGCGGCTGCGTGAGGACGGCGCCGAGCTGGCGCTCGGGGTCCTTCCCGCGCGCGAGCGGGCCGAGGCGGTGGCCCACCTGGACCGCTGCCCGGACTGCCGGGCGTACGTGGCGCGCCTGACGGCGGTCGGGGACGGGCTGCTCGGGCTGCTGCCGGGGACGGAGCCTCCGGTGGGGTTCGAGAGCCGGGTGGTACGGGCGATGGTCCCCGCGACCGAAGCGCCCGCCCCCGCACCCGAAGCGCCCGCCGCCCCTCCCTTGTCCCTTGAGGCGGCCCGGCGCCGTGGGCGAACGCATCGCTTCCGGATCGCGGCGGCGGGCGTTGCCACGGCGGTGGCCTTCGGGTTCGGCGGCTGGGCGGTCGGGACCGTGGTGGAGAGCGCACCCCGGGTGGTCGCTCCGTCGCCGCACGTCATCGAGGCGGCGCTGGTCTCCCCGGACCCGGCCGGGAACAGCCGGGAGGTGGGCCGGATCTTCGCTCACCCGGCGGACGCCACGGGCGGGAGCGGCTGGGTGTACATGTCGGTCGACCTGGGTGACGGACCGGTGCCCGACGGCCCGGTGCGGTGCCTCCTCGTGCGGGCCGACGGGTCCTCCGTGTCGCTCGGCTCCTTCCCGGTCCGCGCCGGTTACGGCTATTGGGGCGCCCCGGCCCCCGTGGACGCCGGCACCCTCACCGGCGCCCGCCTGGTCGCCGCCGACGGCACGGTCCTGGCGACGGCGCACTTCGGCGGAGCCGGCGGGACCGCGGCGGGGCCGGCGGCGACCTCAGGACTCTTCGGCGCCGGCCACGCGGTGGCGCAGGTAGACGACTCCTGAGCCGAAGGTGCGGGTCTCGACGAGTTCGAGATCCACCCGGCGTTCGCTCCGGGGAAAGTACGGGATGCCGCCGCCGACCAGCACCGGGTAGACCATCGTCCGGTACTCGTCGATCAGGCCCAGCGCCGCCGCCTCTGCGGCGAGGGTCGCGCCGCCGATCGCGATGTCGCCCTCCCCCGGCTCGGCCCGCAGCCGCTCGATCTCCTCCGCCACGCTGCCGGAGGCCAGCCGGGCATGGCCCTGCACCGTCGACAGCGTGGTGGAGAACACGACCTTGGGGAGCGGCTTCCAGAGCGCGGCCCACTCCAGCTCGTCGGGCGACTGGTCCTGGTCGGCGGTCTCCCAGTACAGCATCGTCTCGTACAGCCGTCGGCCGAGGAGATGGACGCCGACCTCCCGGATCTCGTCGATCCAGTAGCGGAAGACCTCCTCGTCGGGCGCCGTCCAGTCGAAGCTGCCGTCCGGCCCGACGATGTAGCCGTCGAGCGAGACGCCCATCGAGTAGGTCACTCTGCGCATGCGAAGTCCTCCTCCGGAACAGCTCCGACACTACGGCCGCCGACCGCCTGCCGCCTCTCGCCTCGCCGGTCGCCTCAGCAGTAGAGGTTGCCGCCGGGCGCCACCCCCAGGATTCCGGTGAACCGGTTGTACGCGTCCACGCGGCTCTGCACCTGCGCGGGATTGCGGCCGTCGCACTCCAGGGAGCCGTTGATGCTGCGGATCGTCTGGCCGAAGCCGGCGCTGTTGACCATCGCGTTGTGCGGGGTCATCGTGCCGGGGCCGGACTGGGTGTTCCAGTACCAGAGGCCGCTCTTCCAGGCGACGGCCGCGTCGCGCTCGACGCGGTACGGGTCGTTCAGGAGGTCGATGCCGAGGGCGTCGCCCGCCGCCTTGTAGTTGAAGTTCCAGCTGAGCTGGATGGGACCGCGGCCGTAGTACGCGGCCTGGCCGGCCGGGCAGCCGTACGGCTGGCCCCAGTCGCAGTAGTGCGGGTAGTTGGCGGTGTTCTGCTCGACGATGTGGACGAGCCCGCCGGTCTCGTGGTTGACGTTGGCGAGGAACGCCGCGGCCTCCTGCTTCTGCACCGTGTCGCTGCCGGTGTGGGCGAAGCCGGGGTAGGCGCCGAGGGCGGCGACGAGGCCGCTGTACGTGTAGAACGAGTTCCGGTTCGGGAACATCTGGTTGAACTGCGCCTCCGTGACCACGAATCCGGACGGCGTGCCGCCGCCGCTCGCGGGCGCGTTCCACTTCTGGTTCGGCGCGCCGGTGCAGGTCCAGATCTGCAGCCGGGTGGCGTCGGCGCTGTTGTTGTCGCGGACGTCCAGGCACTTGTCCGCGGCCGGGTTGACGATGTCGTGCGCGGCGGTGACCACCCACTGCTGGTTGGCGCCGCCGTTGCAGTCCCACAGCTGGACCGAGGCCCCGCTCGCGGTGCTGCGGTCGACGACGTCCAGGCACTTGCCGAGGGCGCGCAGGGTGCCGTCACCGGGGTTGGACCACCGCTGGGCGCTGGTCCCGTTGCAGGAGTAGAGCTGTACGGCGGTGCCGTTGGCACTGGAGGCGCCTGCCACGTCGACGCACTTGCCGGCGAGGCCGGTGATCGAGCCCTCGGCGGCGTGGGCGGGCGCGACGGTGAACAGGGCGGAGAGGACGGCGGAGAGAACCGCGGAGAGGACGACGAGGACGGGGAGCGAACGGGCGCGCTGACGGCGGCGGGTGCGGAGGGATCGCAGGCTGATGGGCACGCAGAACTCCTTGCCGAGCGGGTCGGCCGGTGGTGGGGGACAAACGGGGTCGTCGTGCGAACCGTGAAACTAGAGGTCTGGACCAGCTTGCGTCAAGAGGTGAAGTAAGTGGTGAGGAAAGGGTGTTGACGACCCTCCCGCTTTTGTCACCGGCGGCTGTCACATTCCCCTGCCGGCGTCCGTCAGTGAGGTGACGCATACCGACACTCGGAAGGACCGCACGATGCTGACCAACATCATGTACGTGACGCTCTACGTCACCGACCAGGACCGCGCGCTGGAGTTCTACACGGAGAAGCTCGGCCTGGAGAAGCGCATCGACTTCCCGAACCCCGGCGGGCGCTTCCTCACCGTGGGCGTCCCCGGCAGCCCCGTGGAGATCCTCCTGTGGGCGCACCCCGCCGCCGCGGGCCAGCCGGCCGAGGCGGGTGCCGCGCCCGGCCCGGTCATCCTCGAATCGGACGACCTGCGGGCGGACTTCAAGGTGTTCCGCGAGCGCGGGGTGGTCTTCGACGAGGCGGAGCCCGAGGACTACGGATTCGGCGTGCGCATCGAGACCGCGGACCCGGACGGCAACCGCATCTCCCTGCGCGAGCGCGGCCGCGCGGGCCGTGACAACGACTGACCACCCGCAGACCGGGTACGGGAGGGGGGGGGGGGGGGGGGGGGGGGGGAGGGGAGGGGGGGGGGGGGGGGGGGGGGGGGGGGGGGGGGGGGGGGGGGGGGGGGGTA
>NZ_JBVJWR010000029.1:78965-97786 GCF_055602235.1 Streptomyces sp. NPDC037410
ACCGAGGCTGCCGCCGCCCTACCGAGTAGAAGCCGCGCGGCATTATCGAAAAACCCCCCAACCACACCCCGCGCCGCGACGCGCGCCCCCCCCCCCCCCCCCCCCCCCCCCCTGCCGACTGCTCCAGCGAAAGCCCCGACAACCCAGACGAGGAGTTCCAGCATGCCCATGAAGATCGACTCGGTGATCGCACGACAGCGTGTCGACGACCTGGAGGCGGCCGTCCCCTTCTACGAACGGCTGACGGGCCTGACAGCCGGCCGCTTCGAGTTCGCCGGTGTGCGACTGGCGAGCGTCGCCCCCTTCCTGCCGTTCTGCGGCCCGGACGAGGCAGTACAGAGAGTCGCCGGGGTGAGCGCCACTCTCGCGGTCACCGATCTGGCCGCTGCCGTCGAGGAAGGGGTGGCGACCGGCGCCACCGTGGTGATGCCGGCACAGCCCACCCCCAACGGTCACCGCGCCGTGCTGCGACACCCGCACGGGGGCGTGTACGAGTACGTCGGCCCCTGAGCCGGGAGTCGGCCGAACCAAACCCCTTGCCTAATGGTCAAGAAGTGTTGACCATTAGGGGCATGACAACCGATGATCTCCCCGAGGCGTTCCACGTCACCACGGACGAGCAGCTACGCGCCGTCTCCAACCTCACGCGTCACCGGATCATGGCCGTACTCCGCTTCGAGCCCTCGACGATCACCCAGATCGCCGAGCGAGTGGGCCTCGCGAAGGGCAGTTCCAGCTACCACGTACGGCTGCTCGAACGGGCCGGCCTGGTGAAGGTGGTGCGGACACGGAAGGTCCGGGGAGTCACCGAGCGGTACTACGCGATGGCCGCGCGGTCGATCGTGCTGCCGGATCCCGGCGAGGGAGGCCCGGATGTGCTGATGCGGCACGCGGTGGCTGACCTGGAGGCATCGCCGGCGGACGGCGAGCGGCACGTGCGGATGGCGCATCTGCGGCTCACCGAGGAGCAGTTCGCGGAGCTCGGAGCGCGGCTTGAGGCGCTGGCGGACGAGTACCGGGAACTGTCCGATCCGTCGCTGCCGGACGCCTCGCTCGTCTTCGCGCTGTTCCACCCGGCAGCCGTCAAGCAGGTCGAAGGGGAGGCCAAGTGAGCAGAGACATGGGTAAGTCGCCGACGGGGTTCGGACGACTGTGGACCGCGCAGACGGTGTCCTCGCTCGGTGACGGGGTGACGCATGCCGCACTTCCGCTGCTCGCGCTGACGTTGACGCGGGATCCGCTGGCGCTCGCCGTCGTCACGGCCGCCGGAACGCTGCCGTGGCTGCTCTTCGGGGTGCTCGGCGGCGCGCTGGTGGACCGCTGGGACCGTCGGCGGACGATGTGGGTCGCGGACGCGGCGCGTGCGGTGCTGCTCGCCATTCCGGCGGCGGCGGCCGCGCTCGACGTGCTGAGCATTCCGCTGCTCGCGGCCGTCGCCTTTCTGCTCGGCCTCGGCGGGCTCTTCTTCGACACGGCCGCCACAGCCTATCTGCCGGATCTGCTCGGCCGCGACCCCGCGCTCCTGGAGCGCGCCAACTCCCGTCTGCGCGGCGCCCAGACCGCCATGTCCGGCTTCGCCGGGCCGCCCGCGGGCAGTGCCCTGCTCGCGCTCGGGCGGGCGGTACCGCTGCTCGCCGACGCGGTGTCCTTCGCGCTCTCCGCGCTGCTCGTACGGTCGCTGCCCGCCGCTCCCCGGCCCGTACCGCAGGCCCGTGAGTCGCTGCTGCGGCAGGCGCGGGCAGGCGCCTCGTACGTGTTCCGGGATCGGGTGCTGCTCGGCCTCGCGCTGCGTCCGGCGGTCGGGAACATCGCCTTCCTCGCCGTGGAGACCGTACTCGCCCTCTTCGCGCACGACCGTCTCGGCGTCGGCGCCTTCGGCTTCGGCCTGCTCCTCACCGCGGAGGCCACCGGCGGTCTGCTCGGCGCGGGCATCGCCTCCTTCCTCGGCCGGCGACTCGGCACCGGCGCCGCGCTGACCTGCACGGCCGCGGTCGAGGGACTCGCCATCCTGGGCCTCGCCGCCGCCCCGAACCCGTACGCCGCCGGCCTTGCGCTCGCCGTCTGCGGCGCGGCCATGGGCGCCACGATGGTGCTCGCCCCCTCCCTGCGGCAGACGATCGTCCCCGCCCATCTGATGGGCCGGGTCGCCTCCACCTCCCGCATGCTCGCCATGTGCGCCGCCCCGTTCGGCGCCTTCCTCGGAGGCTGGCTGGCCACCGCCTACGACGTACGCACCCCGCTCTACACCGGCGCCGGCCTCCTCCTCACCATGACCGCCGTCACCGCGACCATGACCAGCAACCGCCGCGTCGAGGCGGCGCTGCGCGCCGCCGCGGCCGGTGATGCAGATCAGCGGGAATCCCGGGACCGCCTCCACGAGCGCGCCGTCTAGTACCGGCTCCGATCGGCGGTGCGGCCGGCGGCTAGGCGGCTACCGCGGCGGCGAAGGCGTCGGGGTTGTCGAACATGATGTTGTGGCCGGCGCCGGGGACGGTCACGACGTCCACGCCGGCCGCCCGGAGCCCGTCCGCGCCCGGCAGTTCGCCGCTCAGCTCGCCCTGGAGGTACACCCGCGGAACGGACGAGCGGATCAGCATCTCGCGCATCACGGGATCGGTGCCCCGCACCAGGTGGACGGCGGTCCGGTGCAGCGCGAGCGGGTCGGCCAGGCGCATGGTGGCCGCCCAGGTGGGGCCGACCCGCTCCAGGACACGGGCGAAGCCCCCGCCCCGTACGAACTCCTCCTCCGTGTACGACGCGATCCCGCTGCTGCCCGCCGTGGGCGCCGGGATCGGGTCGAGGTTGCCCTCGGTGACGACGAGCCGCCCCACCAGGTCGGGCCTGCGGTGGGCGAGGACGACGGCGACCGCACCGCCCATGCTGTGCCCGGCGATCACCCCGCCGCGCACCCCGGCCGCGTCGAGCGCGGCGGCGAGGGCGTCCGCGTGGTCTTCGAGTCGGTAGGCGAAGTCGTCGGGCCGGTCGCTGATGCCGTGTCCCGGCAGGTCGACGAAGAGCACCTGCCGTCCGGCGAGTTCGGGCCGGGCCGCGATGTGCGCGTGGTAGACGGTCGACGCGGCGCCCAGGCCGTGCACGAACACCACGGCGGGCCCTTCACCGGCCGCCTCGGTCCATCGGATGACGCTGCCCCGCTCGTCGAATCGTGCCTCGCGCACAGTCCACTCCCCTCTCACATACCTCGCCATCACAGTACTACGTCATCGCAGTACTACGGTGACGTCATCGTGGGAGAGAATGCGGGCATGCTGGAACTGTCGATCCTCGGTTTCCTCTACGAGACCCCGCTGCACGGCTACGAGCTGCGCAAACGCATCACCGCCCTCACCGGCCACGTACGCCCGGTCGGCGAATCCACGCTGTACCCGGCGATCAAGCGCCTGGAGAAGGCCGGCCTACTGGTCCGCGAGACCCGGCCCGGCCCCGCCGCCGCGCCCCGCCAGGTCCTCACCCTGACCCCCGTCGGCCGGGACGAACTCCGGCACCGCCTCGCCGACGCCGAAGGCCCCGACGTGACCGACGAGAACCGCTGGTTCACCCTCCTGGCCTTCCTTCGCCACCTCGACGACCCCACCGCCCAGGCCACCGTCCTGCGCCGCCGCCTCGCCTTCCTGGAGGAACCCGCCAGCTTCTTCTACGCCGGCGAGCACCCCCTGCGCGCCGAGGAACTGGACGACCCGTTCCGCCAGGGCATCCTGACCATCGCCCGCGCCACCACCCGCACGGAACTCACCTGGCTCCGCACCACGCTCACCGACCTGGAGAACCACCCGGTGCCGTGACTCGGCTGCACCGGGCGGCCGCTGGTGGCTGCCGCCTCCATTTTTGGTGACGCCCGCACCCGGTGCCGTGCCAAGCTGCATGCACCGAAGGGGTGTAGCTCAGCTGGCCAGAGCGCCGGTCTCCAAAACCGGATGTCGCAGGTTCGAATCCTGTCGCCCCTGCTGTCGAGGTCCTGTCAGGCTCTTCAGGCCACGAGAAGGCGGAGGCCCAACTCCGCCGCGTCGAGGCCCGCGAGTTCCGGGTTCCGTTCGGCCCAGCGGCGTGAGGAGAGGTCTTCGCGCAGGCTGTTCACCGCGCGCTGCTCGGCCTGTGGTCCGACTCTGGTCCACACCGAGATCGCGCGGCGCACATGGTCGTCCAGGTACGCCTCGGGCCGGCACCAGTAGGCCTCGAAGAAGCCGTCGGCGCAGTCCCACGGGATGAGCACCGGTTCCATGCGGGCCCCGATCGCGCCGGCCAGTTGGTCCACCGAGGGCCGGCCGGCGACCAGGGCGGCGACCTCGGGAAGGTAGTCGCGGGTGAGCCGGAACCGGTGACGCCAACCGGTTTCGCTGGCGTCGTGCGTGAACACCACCACGCGCCGGGCCACCCGCCGCAGCTCCCGGGGCCCGGTATCCGGCCGAGGTGCGCGCGGACGGCTGTACGAGGCCGATCTCGTCGTAGTGATGCAGCGTGCGGACGCTCACGCCGGCCGGCTCGGCGACGCGTCCCACGGTCAGGTGTTCCTCCACGCCGCCGACTATGTGGCATCACGTCACGTGAGGGTCAAGCACCGCCCGCACGTGCGGTCAGTCGCGGACGTGCAGGGCGAATCCCGTGCGTCCCTTCGGCTCCAGGCCCTCCTTCAGGTGCAGCGAGGGGATCTCGTAGTCGCCGAAGTTCTGCCGGCGGAAGGCGATCGGCTCCGTCGACTCCAGCGTGAGCAGGCGCTGCTGCCAGGCCTTCGCGACGTCCTGGTAGCCGTCGTCGGTCATCCGGTCGGTGCCGTACAGCACGAACGGCGGCAGGACCTCGATGCCCGGGTAGTACAGGATGCCGTGGTGGATCGGGAACAGCAGGTCGTCGATGGGCCCGTTGATCCCGCGCGCGGCGTAGTGCGACTGCGGGCCGCCGGCGGTCACCGACAGGAGCGCCTTCTTCCCGGCGAGGGTGCCTTCGCCGAACCGCTCGCCGTACCTGGTGTCGCTGTGCTCGCCGACACCGTACGCGAAGTGGTAGGTGAACACGCGGTCCACCCAGCCCTTGAGGATCGCGGGCATCGTGTACCACCAGAGCGGGAACTGGAAGATGATCGTGTCGGCCCACAGCAGCTTCTCCTGCTCGGCCACGACGTCCGGAGTGAGCGTCCCGGCGTCGAAGGCCCGGCCCGAGTCGAGGGCGACCTTCAGCGGACTGGAGGCGGCGGGGCCGTAGTCGGCGGCGTCCGCGACGGCCTTCCAGTTCATCGCGTACAGATCGCTCACCCGTACCTCGTGTCCGGCGGACTCCAGGGTGGACACGGCGAGGTCCTTGAGCGAGCTGTTGAGCGACTTGGGCTCCGGGTGGGCGTGGACGATCAGCGTCTTCATGGTCATGGGTGACTCCTTCGGACCGGATGGCCTTGATGCGGATGCCTCGATGCGGATGCCTTCGATGCGGGTGTCTTCGATCCTGGGCGCCGCGGCGGCCGGTGTTCAGGGACGCTTCTTCCGTCGGACCGGGCTTCCTGGTAACGGCAGGGCCACCTTCGCGAGAGCCGTCGCGGCGATACTGGGGGCATGGACGATCTTGCGGGCTTCCTGCGGACCCGGCGCTCCCGTATCGACCCCGCCGCCGTCGGCATCCCGACCGACAGCCGCCGACGGGTCGCGGGCCTGCGCCGCGAGGAGGTCGCGCATCTGTCGGGGGTCAGCGTCGACTACTACGTACGCATGGAGCAGGGGCGCGCGACCCAGCCCTCCGCCCAGGTGCTCGACGCGCTCGCCCGTGTCCTCGGCCTCGACGAGACCGAGCGCGGGCACCTCCACCGGCTCGCCGGGCAGCGCCGCCGCCCCGCGAAGGCGCCTGCCGGGCGCCTGCGGCCCGAGGCGCTCCGCGTCCTGGACCTGGTGGGCGACGCTCCCGCGCTGATCATGAACCACCGCCTGGACGTCCTCGCCGGCAACCGCCTCGCCCGGCTCCTCTACGGCCGGCCGATCCCCGGCCTGAACACCGCCCGGCACATCTTCCTGGAGGAGGCCGAGCGCGGTCTCTACGCGGACTGGGAGACGTGCACCCTCGATGTCGTCGGGCACCTGCGCCTGGCTGCCGGCAAGCACCCGGACGACCCGCGTCTCGCCTCCCTCGTCGGCGAGCTCGCCATGGGCAGCGAACGCTTCCGCCGCCTCTGGGCGCGGGCGGACGTGCGCGCCCGTACCCATGGGCGCAAGGCGTACCGTCATCCGCTCGTCGGCCTGCTCGAACTGCACCAGGAGAACTTCGCGCTGCCGGAGGAATCGGGGTTGGAGCTGTTGGTGCTGTCCGCGGCCCCCGGCAGTCCTGCCGAGGACGGGCTGCGTCTCCTGGCGGGCCTGGACACGGACGGCGCCGACGCGCGGACCGCAGTCGACGCCCAGGTCTGAGCCCTGCGGTTTCGGCGGTGCACGGTGGTTGAGTAGGCTCGGGGTGCCGCGCCGGGGTCAGCAGAGGAGAGACACGTGTTCGTGAAGGTGTGCGGGCTCAAGACGCCCGCCGACATCGATGCGGCGGTCGCGGCCGGGGCGGATGCCGTCGGTCTGGTGATCAGCGGGACCAGCGTCCGCGGACTCGCACGGGACCACGCGGCACGGCTCGCCGCCCACGTGCCGCCGGGTGTCCTCTCCGTCCTGGTCGTCAACGACACCCCTGCCGCCGACGCCGCCCGCATCGCCGGCGAGTTCGGCATCGGGGCGCTCCAACTGCACGGCAGGGCGTACGGCGAGGAGGACTTCGCGGCCGCCGCCGGGACCTTCCCGCGGCTGTGGCGTGCCACGTCCTTGAGCGACCGGCCCGACACGCGGGTCGGCGCCTACGGCGAGGAGGTCCTCCTCCTCGACTCGCCGCGGGCGGGATCCGGCGAGCCGTGGGACCTGTCCCTGCTGGAGACGGCCCGGCCCGAGGGCACGTGGCTGCTCGCCGGCGGGCTCGCCCCGCACAACGTCGGCGAGGCGATCGGCCGTGCCCGCCCCTGGGGCGTCGACGTGTCCAGCGGCGTCGAGTCCGCTCCGGGCGTCAAGGACCACGACCTCATCCGTACGTTCGTCACGGCGGCGAAGCAGGCCGCCCGGGCCGGGGCCTGAGGCCGCACGGGGCCTGAGACCCGCACACCCCTCCGCCGAGCCCACCACGGGTCTGAGCCCCGCACACCCCTCCGCCGAGCCCACCACGGGTCTGAGCCCCGCACAGGACCTGAGCCCCGCACAAAGCCTGAGCCCCGTCCGGGCGCGGCCGGGCTCAGTCCTCGTCGTCGACCAGGTCGTCCTGGACCCGCAGCCCCGCCACCCACAGCGGCATCATCCAGTGCGCCGCCAACACGCCGACGAGGACCGGGGCCACGGCGGCCCGGAGGGGTGCGTCCGCCAGGACGCCGTACGCGCCGACGCCGAACGCCGTGGCGACGAGCAGCCACAGGGTGATGCGGTGGGCCAGCGCGCGCACCCGGTCGCGTTCGACCAGCTGGCGCTCGTCGAGCATCCGGCCCCGCAGCTCCAGGAGTCCGCGCGTGGAGCCGTTGAGCAGGCCGGTGAGCAGCACCCAGGGGAGCAGCACCACGGCGACCACGGCCAACAGCCCGTACCCGGGTCCGAACACCGAGCCGATCCAGGCGCCCACTCCGGTGACGGTGAGGGCGATGTGCGCCCCCACGAGCATCCGGCGCCTGGGCACGGTGGCGTAAGCCGCGGCCGCCCGGCGGTCGTTCATCACGGCGTACATCCGCCGGTCGTAGCGCGTCGCGGTCATCACTGCTTCCTCCCGTAGACCTCGTCGGTGAGCGGCTGGAACGGCTCCAGGGAGAACAGCGCCTCCACCGGCAGTCCGAAGAACCGGGCCATTTTCAGGGCCAGGTCGAGGCTGGGGTTGTACTGGCCGCGTTCGATGTAGCCGATGGTCTGGTAGTGGACACCCACTGCCTCGGCGAGTGCCTGTCGCGACACTTTCCGCTCTGCCCGGACAACCGCCAGCCTGTTGTGCACCTGCTCGCTCATGTATAAGAAGTACTACATTTGAACGCAGGAGCACAACATCACGGCCGGCCGCCCCGTGGGCCGGCCGCTTGCCGGGTACACCTCGCGCGTCGCCACCGCTCCGACTCCTGTCACGGCGACTTTTCGGACTTTCCTTGCCCTCTGCGGCGCTACGTACCGATTCGCGACTGACACGATTCAAATCCAGTCATAGTCATGACAGTTGGTGCCGCGGCGTGAACGAACTGCGTAGGTTCTGGAGCGGTTCGGGAGGTCCTGTGACGGCCCGAGCCGCGAAGTTCTTTCACCCGCACAGGAGAGGAATCAGCATGGCTGACATCGATCTCGGGCTGGCTTCGGACTGGGACGAGGGCGACACGCACGGCCGCGTCAAACTGCGGGAGAACCAGGTCTACCCGGGCTCGCCGAAGAAGGACGTGCTCATCAGCTCCCCCGTGAGCATCGAGCTGTCCGTCAACACGAACTACTCCTCCTCCCAGGAGGCGGACAAGATCTACTTCACGACCCACCACGGTTCCACGAAGAAGATCATCGCGGTCCTCGACTCCGACGGGAACCTGCACATCGCCGGTCGTCTGATCACCGACCAGAAGGACCTCCGGTACTGAGGCTCCCCTGCCTCGGATACCTGAGATGAGATGGTGGCGGTCTTGCCGGAGGAAGTGGCGAGGCCGCGCCATTGCATGGGCCCGCTCGTGGCCGTCTTCCCGGCCGGCCCCGGAGCGAGTCCGAGCGCGCGAGAAAGATCACGGCCCGTTCAGTGCATCCTTGGATCGCTTTCGTGCGTCTCCCACGGGAAGACGTCCATCTCTACCAAGGACAGAAGACTTTGCTGACTCCGACACTCGGCCTGCGCAGTGCCGTGACCGTCTCGCTCACGGCCTCGGCCGTACTGGCCGGCGGCCTCTTCGCCGGCCAGGCGCACGCCGCCGTTCCCGTCCCGTCGATCACCGCACCGGGCGGGTTCGTCATGAACAACGGGACGGGTACGGCCCTGTACGGGAAGACCGCGGACACCCGCCGGTCGACCGGGTCCACCACGAAGATCATGACCGCGAAGGTGGTGCTGTCCCAGCCGAACCTCAACCTCGACGCCAAGGTCACGATCCAGAAGGCCTACAGCGACTACATCGTCGCCAAGAACGCCTCCTCGGCCCGACTCATCGTCGGGGACAAGGTGACCGTCCGCCAGCTCCTCTACGGCCTCATGCTGCCGTCGGGCTGCGACGCCGCGTACGCGCTGGCCGACAAGTTCGGCACCGGCACCACGCGGGACGCCCGGGTCAAGTCGTTCATCGGGAAGATGAACGACGAGGCGCGGCGGCTCGGCCTGCGCAACACCCACTTCGACTCGTTCGACGGAATAGGGAGTGGACAGAACTACTCGACTCCGCGTGACCTGACGAAGATCGCCAGCAGCGCGATGAAGAACTCCACGTTCCGCACCGTCGTCAAGACGAAGTCCACGCAGCAGAAGGTGACCACCAAGAGCGGTGGTTACCGGTACATGTCGTGGACGAACACGAACAAGCTCCTGAGCACCTACAGCGGCGCGATCGGCGTGAAGACCGGTTCGGGTCCGCAGGCCAAGTACTGCCTCGTCTTCGCCGCCACCCGTGGCACGAAGACGGTCATCGGCACGGTGCTCGCCTCGCCGTCCGAGGCGAACAGGGCGGCCGACGTCAAGAAGCTGCTGGACTACGGCTTCGCGAGGTAATCCTCCCGGTGCGCCCCCGGCCGTCTCCCCCTCTCCGGCGGGAGACGGCCGGGGGCTTCCGCGTTCCCGGGCGCGTCGGCGAACCGGGCGAGTGCCGCCGGTCCAGCGTGATCACGCCGATCTCCGCAGGTCATCCCGTGCGTGATCCACTGGGTCCGCACCGCAGGGAGCGGTGCGTGAGGAGCGTGAAGCATGTCCGACGCCGCCGCCGTCTCGATCCGTCCGGTCCGGGAGGGCGACTTCGACCAGTGGCGTGCCCTGTACCGGGGGTACGCCGACTTCTACCGGGTCGAGCAGACCGAGGAGGCCGCGCGGCTCGTCTGGTCCTGGATCCACGACCCGGGCCACGAGGTGGAGGGCCTCGTGGCCGAGGCCGCCGACGGGCGGCTCGTCGGACTCGCGCACTTCCGGCCCTTCGCTCGCCCGCTGTCCGCGACCGTCGGCGGCTGGCTCGACGACCTCTTCGTGGATCCGGCCGAACGCGGCTCCGGGGTGGCGGACCTGCTGCTCGGCGCCCTTCGTGTGATCGGGGCCGAGCGCGGCTGGAGCGTCGTCCGCTGGATCACCGCCGACGACAACCACCGCGCCCGTTCCAAGTACGACCAGGTGGCCACGCGCACGATGTGGGTCACGTACGACATGGCTCCCGAGGCCTGAGTCCGGTCGGCGCGTCCCGGAGGACGCCCCCCCGCCGCGCGCCTGCCGGAAACCTGCACAACGTGTGCGTGTCGAGGAGCGGCGCCTTCACCGTTCCCCGACACCGAGGGAGCCGGGGCCGCCCGGACGGAACCCTTCTGTCCGTTTAAGTTCCTCGTGCGAGGCGGGGTCGCCGGATCTGTTACTCGATTTCGAGGAGATGGTGTCACCATTCGGTGAATGTGGGTGCACGGTCGCTTCCCGCGGTGCAGAAACACCCGTGAGGAAGCGTCAACCGAATTTCTCCGGTCAGCCGTTCGCGTGATTTGATCAATCCGCTGCGGCCGCAGAAGACGGATTCCCCCCCATGAACGAAGGGTGCGCATCATGCGTCACGACCTTGAGACCGCTGAGATCTCCGACGCCGACCTCGACGCCGTCTCCGGCGGCCTCGTCACCATCTCCGGCGGCCTCGCCGGCGCTGTGACCAGCGACGTCACCAACCTCCTCGGCACCGTCGGCTCCCTGCAGACGGTCCAGGGCGTCGAGGGCCTCGTCGCCGGCGTCCCGGGCCTCGCGTCCGGCATCACCGGCATCTCGGTGAACACCGCGGGCATCGCCGGTATCTGAGCCGGTTTCCGATCCGGTTTCTGAGCCGGGTTCTGAGCCGGTTTCTGAGCTGGCTTCTGAACCGGCTTCCGAACCGGCTTCCGAACCGAGCTTCGGTCGTGAACTCCGGAACCATTTCGGTTCCGGAGTTCACGGCCACCCCCGAGTCCGACCACGCACCACGCGATCGCGGTAAAAGCGCGAGAACGCAGCCGAAGGAATAGTCCGTGCAGTTCCGCCGCAATGCGCTTTCCAAGCTGCGATCGCCCGAAGAACTCGACGTCCCCGTGCGTTTCGCCCGCCCCCAGGGCCGTCTCGTGCTCGCCGTCACCCTCGTCGTCATGGCCGCCGCGGGCGTCTGGGCCCTCACCGGCACGGTGACGTCCAAGGTGAACGCGCCCGGCCTCCTGACCCACGCCGAGGGCACCTATCTGCTGCAGAGCCCGGTCGCCGGGCAGGTCACCGAGGTCCTCGTCGAGGAGGGACGGTCCGTCGCCCCCGGCGCGCCGCTGCTGACCGTCCGTACGGAACAGGGCGACCGGCCCGTCCGTGCCGTCGCCGGCGGTCGTGTCACCACGCTGTACGCGAGGCTGGGTTCGGTCGTCACCACCGGCGCCGATGTGGCGACCGTCGAGCGCGTGACCGACCCCCACGCCCCGTTGAGGGCCGTCCTGTACCTACCGGGGGACACCGCCGCGACGCTCCGCGTGGGCGCCCCCGTCGACCTCGGCGTCCAGTCCGTCCCGCGCGACCGGTACGGCGTGCTCCGCGGCCGTGTCGCCGCCGTCGGCCGCACCCCGCAGACGCAGGCGCAACTCGGTGCCTTCCTCGGCGACGCCGGGCTCGCCGCGCGGTTCTCCCGCGCGGGCGATCCGGTCGCGGTCCTGGTGGCCCTGGACCCCTCCCCCGCCACCGCCTCCGGATATGCCTGGTCGTCCACGGACGGGCCTCCGCACGCCCCCGAGTCCGGCACGCCCGTCACCGGCGCCGTCCACCTGGCCGCGCAGCGCCCCGTCGACTGGCTGCTGCCGTGAGCGCGGCACGGGCGGCCGCCCCGTCCCGGGCCCGCTCCACAACCCGCCGCCTCCCGCCCGCGGGCCGTCCCCGGCGCCGTACACCCGCCGCCAAGGGCCGGCGGCCCCGTACCGTCCGCACCCCCACCGTGCTCCAGATGGAGGCGGTCGAGTGCGGCGCCGCGGCGCTCGCCATGGTCCTCGGGCACCACGGCCGCTTCGTCCCGCTGGAAGAGCTCCGGATCGCCTGCGGCGTCTCCCGTGACGGGTCCCGGGCCGGCAACCTCCTGAAGGCGGCGCGCGGTTACGGCCTGCAGGCCAAGGGCATGCAGATGGACCTCGCCGCGCTCGCCGAGGTGACCGCTCCGGCCGTGCTCTTCTGGGAGTTCAACCACTACGTCGTGTACGAGGGGACGGGCCGCCGTCTCGGCAGGCCCGGCGTGTACGTCAACGATCCCGGCAGCGGGCGCCGGTTCGTCCCCATGGACCAGTTCGACACCAGCTTCACCGGCATCGTGCTGACCTTCGAACCGGGTCCCGGCTTCCGTCGCGGCGGCACCCGGCCCGGCGTCCTCGCCGCCCTCCCGACCCGGCTGCGCGGCACGTCCGGCACGATGGCCGCCGCGGTCGTCGCGAGCCTTCTCCTGGTGGCCGTCGGCGCGTGGGTCCCGGCCCTGAGCCGTACGTACATCGACATGTTCCTGATCGGGAACCAGACGTCCCTGCTCGGTGTGGTCTTCGCAGCGATGGCGACCGCCCTCGTCCTCACCGCGACGCTCACCGCCCTCCAGCAGGCCAATCTGCTGCGCGGGCGGATCATCGCCTCCACCCTGGGCAGCGCCCGCTTCCTGCGGCACCTGCTGCGGCTCCCGCTCGCCTTCTACGCCCAACGCAACCCGGCCGACCTCGTCCAGCGCCTCCAGACGAACGACGCCGTCGCCGAGACCCTCGCCCGCGACCTGGCCGCGGCGGCCGTCGACGCCGTCGTCGTCCTGCTCTACGCGGTACTGCTGTGGACGTACGATCCCCAACTCACCGTCGTCGGCGTGCTGATCGCCCTGCTCAACGTCGTCGCCCTCCGGGTCGTCGTCCACCTGCGGGCCACCGGCACGCAGAAACTGCGCGCCGAGAGCGCCCGGCTCACCAACACCACGTACAGCGGACTCCAGCTCATCGAGACGATGAAGGCGACCGGCGGCGAGGACGGCTTCTTCCGGCGCTGGGCCGGACAGCACGCCACCACCCTCGACGTGCAGCAGCGGCTCGGCGTGCCCAGCGCCTGGCTCGCGGTCGTCGCGCCCACCCTCGCCGCGCTCAACAGCGCGCTCATCCTCATGATCGGCGGCATGCGGGCGGTGGAGGGGCACCTCACCGTCGGCCTGCTCGTCGCCTTCCAGGCCCTCGTGACCGGCTTCACCGCGCCGATCACCCGGCTCAACGGCGTGGCGGGCCGCATCCAGGACTTCGCCGCCGACATCGCCCGCCTCCGCGACGTCGAGAACTTCCCCGTCGACCCGGTGCACACCCGGCGCGCCCCGGGCGCCGCCACCCGCCGCCTCACCGGCCACGTCGAACTGGAAGGCGTCACCTTCGGCTACAGCCCGCTCGACGCCCCGCTGCTCAAGGACTTCCGGCTCACCGTCGGCCCCGGGCAGCAGGTCGCCCTGGTCGGCGGCTCCGGCAGCGGCAAGTCCACCGTGTCACGGCTGATGTCCGGGCTCTACACGCCGTGGGAGGGCGCGATCCGCATCGACGGGATGCGCCTGGAGGACATCCCGCGCAGTGCCCTCGCCGCCTCCGTCTCCTTCGTCGACCAGGACGTCTTCCTCTTCGAGGGCACGGTCCGCGACAACGTGGCGCTCTGGGACCCGTCCGTCCCCGACGAGGCCGTCGTCGCCGCCCTCCAGGACGCCGCCGTGTACGACGAGGTCGCCCGCCGCCCCGGCGGGATCCGGAGCCGCGTCGAGCAGGACGGCCGCAACTTCTCCGGCGGCCAGCGGCAGCGCCTGGAGATCGCCCGCGCGCTGGTGCGCCGCCCGAGCGTCCTGATCCTCGACGAGGTGACCAGCGCGCTCGACGCGGCGACCGAGCAGACCGTCATGGACAACCTGCGGCGGCGCGGCTGCGCCTGCGTGGTCATCGCCCACCGGCTGAGCACCGTGCGCGACAGCGACGAGATCGTCGTGCTCGACCGGGGCACGGTCGTGGAGCGCGGGCGCCACGAGGAGCTCGTCGCCGCGCGGGGCACGTACGCCGGTCTGGTCAAGGAGCACTGAGGTGACCGTCCCCCATCCGCCCGCAAGCCGGTACGACGGCGTGGCCCCGGACCCGGTCGTCGCCGCCCTGGGTGCCCTGGGCACCGCGGTCGACTGCGCCGGTCTGGGCAGCTTCGCCCTGGAAGGCCCGCACGTCCTCTGGCTCGTCGTCGGGGGTGCGCTCGACCTGTTCGCCGTCGACGCGGCACGGCTCGGCCCCTGGCACTTCCTGGGCCGCCTCGAACCGGGCACGCTGCTGCTCGGCCCGGTCGACGGGCCCGCGCACACCCTGATCGGCCGTCCCGCGCAGGGCTGCCTGCTGCGCCGCGTCGAGCTGCGCGAACTGCCGTACGCGGCCCCCCAGTCGTACGGGGAGCAGGGATTCGGCAGTCAGTCGTACGGGGATCAGGGATCCGGCGGCCAGTGGTACGAGGGGCAGTGGTACGAGGACCAGAGCGCGTACGGCACGGGGACCGAGGTCCCGCTCAGCCCCCTGGAGCACGCGTTCAGCCTCGGCATCGGGCGCGGGCTGCGCGTCCTGTACCAGGCGGCCCTGGACGGCGGACCCGGCGACGGCCCCGGTGCGGCCGACGACGACGTCCTCTGGATGCGGATCACCCCCGGCAGCATCGCGTACGGAGCGGCCTACGCGACGAGCCACCAGGGTGACGGGACGTACGGCGGCTACGAGACGTACGACGGCGGCCACGGCTCCGGAACCCTGCTCGTCGACGCCGCCACCTGGCAGGGCATGGTCGACCAGCAGTACCGGCTGCTGTACGCCCTGGACGACTGGATCGAGCAGCTCGAACGCGACCACGAGGACCGTGCGGCCGCCGGGATCGAGGCCGGGCACGCCGCTCGTACGCGCGCCGACCACACGCTGCTCGCCTCCATCGGCCGCCCCGGCCACCGCTCCGGCGGCGCCCCTCGGGACCGCACCGCCGACGACGACGCGACCTACGCCGTGTGCCGGGCCGTCGCCGACGACGCCCGCATCGCCCTCGCCGAGCCGGACGGCATGGCCTCTGACCCCGGACACGCCGACCCCGTCGAACGCATCGCGCTCGCCTCCCGGATCCGCACCCGGGGCGTACGGCTCGGCGACCGCTGGTGGCGCGAGGACAGCGGGCCGCTCGTGGGCCACCGCGCGGCGGACGGGACGCCCGTCGCGCTGCTGTGGCGACGCGGCCGGTACACGGCCTTCGACCCGGCCACCGGTGAGCGGGAGCGCATCGACAGGACCGGCGCCGCCGCGTTCGCGCCGCGCGCTGTCATGTTCTACCGGCCGCTGCCCGATCGCCCCCTCGGTCTGCTGCGGCTGCTCCGGTTCAGCGCCAGGGGCACGCGGGCGGAGCTCCGCGACCTGCTCCTCGGGGGGCTCGTCGCGGTCGCCCTCGGCGCCCTCGTGCCCGTCGCCACCGGCAAGGTGCTCGGCGCGTACGTGCCCGCGGCCGAGAGCGGGCTCATCGTCCAGGCGGGCTTCGCGATCATCGCGACCAGCGTCGTGTCGGCCGCCTTCATGCTGCTGCAGAACACCGCGATCCTCCGCATGGAGGGCCGCATCGAGGCCACTCTCCAGCCGGCCGTCTGGGACCGGCTGCTTCGCCTGCCGACGACGTTCTTCGCCGGTCGGTCCACCGGTGAACTGGCCGGTGCGGCCATGGGCATCAGCGCCATCCGCCGGGTCCTGTCCGGCATCGGCCCGGTGGTCGTCCAGGCGGGCACCGTCGGCACGGTGAACCTGGTGCTGCTCCTCGTCTACAGCGTGCCCCTGGCCCTCGTCGCGCTCGCCCTGCTGCTCGCCGTCGCCGTGCTCTTCCTGGGCCTGGGCCTCTGGCAGCTGCGGTACCAGCGACAGCTGATCCGGCTCGGCAACAAGCTCGACAACCAGGCCTTCCAGACCTTGCGCGGTCTGCCCAAGCTGCGCGTCGCGGCGGCCGAGAGCTTCGCGTACGCCGCCTGGGCGGGGCGGTTCGCGCGGACCCGGGAGCTGCACCGGCGCATCGGGAGGATCAAGAACGTCCTCGCGGTCCTCGGCGCGGTCTGTCTGCCGCTGTGCACGCTCGTGATGTTCGCGCTCCTGGCCGGCCCGGCCCGGGGCACCCTGTCCGCGAGCGAGTTCCTCACCTTCAGCACCAGCGTCACGATGATGCTGTCCTCGGTGACGCAGCTGACCGGCGCGCTCCTCTCGGCGGCCGCCGTACAGCCCATGTTCGAACAGATCAGGCCGGTGTTCCGGGAGACGCCCGAGGTCCGCGCGTCCAGCGCGCCGCCGGGTGAGCTGTCCGGCGCGATCGAGGCCGAGAACCTGTCCTACCGCTACGCGGAGGACGGCCCGCTCGTCCTCGACGGGGTCAGTCTCCGGGTGCGGCCGGGCGAGTTCGTCGCGATCGTGGGGGCCAGCGGCTGCGGCAAGTCCACGCTCCTGCGGCTGCTCATCGGCTTCGACCGGCCGGGCTCCGGCACCGTGCGCTACGACGGTCAGGACCTCGCGGCCCTCGACCAGGCGGCGGTGCGGCGCCAGTGCGGTGTCGTCCTCCAGAACGCGCAGCCGTTCTCCGGTTCCGTCCTCGACTGCATCCGCGGCGCCGGTTCGTATCCGTTGGAGGACGCGTGGGCCGCCGCCGCGATGGCGGGCCTTGCGGAGGACATCAAGGCGATGCCCATGGGCATGCACACGATGCTGTCGGACGGCGGAGGCACCGTCTCGGGCGGCCAGCGCCAGCGGCTGATGATCGCTCAGGCGCTCATCCGCAGGCCCCGTGTCCTCTTCTTCGACGAGGCGACGAGCGCTCTCGACAACGAGGCGCAGCGGACGGTGATCGAGTCGACCCGCGCGCTGAACGCGACCCGTGTCGTGATCGCCCACCGGCTGTCCACCATCATGGACGCGGACCGGGTGATCGCCCTGGCGGACGGCCGCGTGGTCCAGGAGGGCACGCCTGCCGAGCTCCTCGCGGACACGACCGGGCTCTTCCACGAGCTGGTGCGACGCCAACTGGGCTGACGCGTCTGGTCCCTGTGCCGTGGGAGTCCGCGTGGCTGAGGCGGCCGGGGCGTCGGGCGGTGTACACGTACGACAGTGACCACCGCCGAAGGGAACACCGTGCGCTCCGACGTACCAGGCCGCCTGTCCCGCCGATCCGCGCTGGCCCTGTCCGCCGGTACGACACTGACGGCCGCGCTCGCCCTGGGCGACGGCACCGCGCGGGCCTCGCCCCGGGGGGCGGGCGGAGTCGTGGCGCGGCTGCGGCGGCTCGAGCGCGAACACACCGCGCGGCTCGGCGTGTTCGCGCGCGACATGCGCTCGGGCAGGACCGTGGCGTACCGGGCGAACGAGCGCTTCCCCATGGCCTCCGTGTTCAAGACGCTCGCCGTCGCGGCCGTGCTGCGCGACCTCGACCACGACGGGGAGTTCCTCGCCCGGCGCGTCCGCTATGCGACCTCGTACGTCGAGAGCTCGGGCTACTCGCCGATCACCGGGCGCGCCGAGAACGTCGCGGGCGGCATGACCGTCTCCGGCCTCTGCGACGCCGCGCTCCGCTTCAGCGACAACACCGCCGCCAACCTGCTCCTCGGGGAGCTGGGCGGCCCCACCGGCGTCACCCGCTTCTGCCGCTCGATCGGGGACCGCGTCACCCGGCTCGACCGGTGGGAACCCGAGCTCAACTCGGCGGAGCCCTGGCGGATCACCGACACCACCACTCCGTACGCCATCGGCGCCGGCTGTGCGCGCCTCGTGCTCGGCGACGCGCTGGAGCGCCACGACCGGGAGCGGCTCACCGGCTGGCTGCTCCGCAACACGACCAGCGGCGAGCGGTTCCGGCGTGGCCTGCCGCCCGACTGGCTCCTCGCCGACAAGACCGGCTCGGGGCGCCACGGCGGCGCCAACGACGTGGGCGTGGCCTGGCGGCCGGACGGCACGCCGATCGTCCTCGCGGTCCTCACCACCAAGGCCGAGGACGACGCCCCCGCCGACAACCCGCTGGTGGCCGGGGCGGCCGCCCTGCTGGCCGGGGAGCTCGGCGCCTCCGTCTGATTCGTTCAAGAGGACGGTGGTGCCGGGCCACTACGGTCGATGCCATGAACGTCACCGGCAGGGAATCACGCCACGTCAGCATCTTCATCGACCGCACCGTCGCCGACGTCTACGACTACGCGTCCCATCCGGTCAACCTTCCCGCCTGGGCCCACGGCCTGGGGGAATCCATCGAGAAGGTCGGCGACGCATGGGTCGCGGACGCCGCCCCGCTGGGGCGCGTCACGGTCAGGTTCGTGCCGCGCAACGACCTGGGCGTGCTCGACCACGACGTCACGCTCCCCTCGGGGCGGACCTTCAACAACCCGGTCCGGGTGATCGCCGACGGCAAGGGAAGCGAGGTGGTGTTCACCCTCCGCCGCCTGCCGGAGATGAGCGACGCCGAGTTCGAGCGTGACGCCACCACGGTCGCCGCCGACCTGGCCCGGCTCAAGGGGCTGCTCGAGTCCGTCTAGCTTGATCTTTAACATCTGGGCCGTTGGTCAGCTGCTGAACCGGGCCGAGGTGACCTCAGGCTGCGTGGGACCATTTCGGCATGCGCCTGGT
>NZ_JBVJWR010000030.1:0-95431 GCF_055602235.1 Streptomyces sp. NPDC037410
ATGGTCCCACGCAGCCTGAGGTCACCTCGGCCCGGTTCAGCAGCTGACCAACGGCCCAGATGTTAAAGATCAAGCTAGGGCCTGTCTGACAATTCCCGTCGGGTCCGGGCCGCCCGGCACGCACGCTCGCCGCACGGCCGAAACGCCCAAGTAGCTCCGCTACGAGGGCGTTCCTGCCGCACGCCGATCGCACGCACCGAACGCCCCGGCCTGATCCGACGCGAATTGTCAGACAGGCCCTAGGCCGAGCGCTGGAGGTCCGCGACCTCGACCTCCTCCAGGAACGGCTCCCCGTGCGCGTAGCGGGTGATCTCCTCCAGGGCCTGGTCCGCCATGCGGTGGAGTTCGTTGCCGAGGGAGCCGGCGACGTGGGGGGTGAGGAGGACGTTCGGGAGGGTCCACAGGGGGGATTCGGACGGGGGGAGTTCCGGGTCCGTGACGTCGAGGATCGCGTGGAGGCGGCCCGTGACGAGGTGGGGGAGTAGGGCTTCCTCGTCGACCAGGGAGCCTCGGGCCGTGTTGACGAGGGTGGTGCCGGGCCGCATCGCGGCGAGTTGGGCCGGGCCGATCATGTGGTGCGTGGAGGGGAGTTGCGGCGCGTGGATCGAGACGACCGTGCTGCGGGCGCAGAGGTCGTCGAGGCCGGTCAGTTCCGTTCCGGGCGGCGGGGTCGTCACGTACGGGTCGTACAGCAGGATGTCGACGTCGAAGGGGCGCAGGAGTTCGACGACCCGGCGGCCGATGCGGGAGGCGCCGACGATGCCGATCGTGCGGCGGTAGTTGCCCCAGGTGGCGGACTCCTCCAGCCAGGCGTGGTCGGTGCGGAGTTCCGCGTACCGCTGGGCGGAGCGCAACACGCGTTTGCCGGCGAAGAGGATCGCCGCCAGCGTGTACTCGGCGACCGGCAGCGCGTTGGCCCCGGCGGCCGAGGTGACGCGCAGGCCGCGCTCCCAGCAGGCGTCGGTGATGTGGTGTTTGACGGAGCCGGCGGCGTGGACGACGGCCCGCAGGCGGGGTGCGCGGTCCAGGACCTCCGCGGTGAGCGGGGTCGCTCCCCAGCAGGTCAGGAGGATCTCGGTCTCGGCGAGCGCGGCGGCGACCCGGGGGTCGGGGGCCGTCAGGTCGTGGGCCACCAGGTGCGGGTCGGTGTGGGTGAGCCGGGCGAGGCGGGTGCGGTGGGCGGGGGTGAGGAGGCGGTCGGCCACCCCGGGGCCCATCGCGAGGAGGAGGTTCGGGCGATTGTCAGTGGTCGGGTGCATCGTGGATACCGGCCTTCCTCACTTGACGCTGCCGGCCGTCAGACCGGCCTTCCAGTGGCGCTGGAGGGAGACGAAGGCGATGACGAGGGGGACGACGGCGAGCAGGGATCCGGTGACGACGAGGGGGTAGTAGTCGGGTTCGGCGTGGGCGTTGCTGTTCCATGCGTACAGGCCGAGGCTCAGCGGGTAGAGCTTCTGGTCCGAGAGCATCACCAGGGGGAGGAAGAAGTTGTTCCAGACGGCGGTGAACTGGAAGAGGAAGACGGTCACGAAGCCGGGCATGACCATGCGCAGGCCGATGGACCAGAAGACGCGCATCTCGCCGGCGCCGTCGATACGGGCGGCTTCGAGGGCCTCGTCGGGGATGTAGCCGGCGCAGAAGACGCGGGAGAGGTAGACGCCGAAGGGGTTGACGAGGACGGGGATCAGGACGGCCCAGTAGGTGTTGACGATGCCGACCTCGCTGGCGAGGAGGTACATCGGCAGGGCGAGCGCGGTGGTGGGGACGAGCACGCCCAGGAGGACGAGGCCGAAGAGCTTCTCCTTGCCCCGGAAGTCGTAGACGTGGAAGGCGTATCCGGCGGCGACGCTGATCAGGGAGCAGGCGAGGGCGCCGAGACCCGCGTAGAGGAGGCTGTTGGCGTACCAGTGGAAGTAGATGCCGTCGTTGTACGCGGCGATCCGGGAGAGGTTGCCGCCGAGGTCGAAGCCCTCGAAGGAGAAGGCGTTTCCGGCGAGGAGGCCTCCGGCGTCCTTGGTGGCGGCGGTGAGCAGCCAGACCAGGGGGAAGAGCATGTAGACGACGGCCAGGACGAGGGCGCCGTTGACGGCGGTCTTGGAGAGCCATCGGTTGGGGGTCCGGGTGCTCATGCCGGCTGCTCCTTCCGCGCCCGGCTCACCTTGGGCGCCGCGGCCGTCTCGCGCGCCGTGCCCGCCTTGCGGCGGCCGGTGAGGCGCGTCACCGCGAAGGAGAGCAGCGCCGCCGTCAGGGCGAGGAGTACGGAGGCGGCCGCGGCGAGCCCGTAGTCGTTGCGGTCGAAGGCCGCGGTGTACGCGTACATGTTCGGCGTCCAGGTGGAGGTGACGGCGGAGCCGGTGCCCTTGTTGAGGATGAGCGGCTCGGTGAAGAGCTGGAGGGAGCCGATGACCGTGAAGAGGCCGACCATCGCGAGCGAGGACCTGATGAGCGGGACCTTGATGGCGAAGGCGATGCGCCAGGCGCTCGCGCCGTCGACGGTGGCGGCTTCGAGGACGGAGCGGTCGATGGCCTGGAGGGCGGCGTAGAAGATGACCATGTTGTAGCCGAGCCACTCCCACAGGGCGATGTTCACGACGGAGGGCAGGGTGCCTTCGGGGGAGAAGAAGTCGAGGCCGACGCCTCCGGCGTCCATGGCCTGCACGACCGGGCTGAGCTGGGGCGTGTAGAGGTAGACCCAGATCAGGGCGGCGATGATGCCGGGGACGGCGTGCGGCAGGAACAGCGCGAGCTGGAAGAAGCGGCGGGCGCGGGCGAGCGCCGAGTCGAGCAGGAGGGCGAGGCCGAGGGCCCCGGCGAGCAGCAGCGGGATGTAGAGCAGGCAGTACCCGAGCAGGACGCCGAAGCCCTCGACGAAGGCCCGGTCACCCAGCGCCGCGGTGTAGTTGTCGAGGCCGGTGAAGACGGTCTCGGTGCCGCCGAAGCCCAGTCCGGACTGCTTCTCGGTGAAGAGGCTGAGCCAGACCGCGTATCCGATCGGCACCACCATCACCGCGGTGAACAGGACGAAGAAGGGGGTCAGCAGGATTGCGGCGGCGCGGGTGCGGGCCTTCATCCGGTCAGCCCTCGACCTTCAGGCCGCGCTTGGTGAGCTCGGCGACGGTGGCGTCGTGGCCGGCCTTGACGGCGTCGGCGACGGACGGGCCGCCCTGGGCGATCTTGCCGAAGCGGTCCTTGATCGCAGTGTTGGTGGTGCCGGTGGTCGGGCCCCAGGACCAGTGGGGGTTGATGGAGGCGCCGGCGGCCTCGAAGAGGGCGTAGATGTCCTCGCCGCCGTAGTAGCTCGCGTCGAAGGCCTTCTTGGCGACCGGGCGCAGGGACGCGGCGGCGGGGAAGGCGGAGGAGGTGCCGGAGGCGATCCGGGCCTTCACGCCCTCCTCGGTGGTGGACATCCACTCGGCGAAGGTGACGGCGGCGGCCTTCTGCCTGCTGTCCTTGGTGACGGCGAAGGAGGTGCCGCCGAGCATGCCGCTGGCGGGCTTGCCGTCCCAGGTGGGGACGGGGGCGACGGCCCACTTGCCGCTCAGCTCGGGGACGTTGCCCTTGAGGACGCCCGCGCCCCAGGAGGCGCCGAGGTAGCCGACGGTGGTGCCGTTCTTGAGGGAGCCGACCCACTCGGGGCTGAACGAGGCGTCCTTGTGGACGAGGTCGGCGTCGAGGAGGCCCTGCCAGTAGGCGGTGACCTTGGTGGTGGCCGGGTCGGTGGTGTCGATCTTCCAGGTGTCGTTCTCGGCCTTGAACCACTGGGCGCCGGCCTGCCAGGCCATGGCCTCGAAGGTGGTCGGGTCGTCGGGGAAGAAGGTGGCGATACGGGCCTTGGCGTCGGCCTTCTTGACCTGCTCGGCGGCCTTCTTGAAGGCGTCCCAGGTGGTCGGGACCCGCACCTTGTACCGGGCGAAGAGGTCCTTGCGGTAGAAGAAGGCCTGCGGGGCGGCGTCGAAGGGGACGGCCCAGGACTTCCCGCCGAGGGTGGTGAGTTCGACGGACTGCGGGAGGAGCTTGGCGCGGTCGGCCTCGGTGAACTGGTCGCCGATGTCCTGGAGGGCGCCGGAGCTCACGAACTCGGGGAGCGAGGCGTACTCGATGGAGACCAGGTCGGGGGCGTTGCCCGCCTTCACGGCGTTGGAGATCTTGGCGTAGCCGCCGCCGGTGCCGGAGGGGATCTCCTCGAACTTCACCTGGATGTCTTTGTGCGAGGCGTTGAAGGCGTCGACGACGTCCTTGGAGCCCTTGGCCCAGCCCCAGAAGGTGATGGTCACGGGGCCGTTCGGCTTGCTTGAGGTGTCGTCACCGCCGCCGCCGCAGGCCGTCAGGACGGCCAGGGCGGTGGCGGTGCCGGCTATGACGCGGGACGTTCTGCTCCAAGTACGGGTCACGGCACGGCTCCTGGGGACGGGGCGGCTGGAGGTTGTGGCCGTGATCCTGTGACCGTTCATGACCGAAGTCAAGAGCGAAAGATTGATTGATCGAAAAAAGATCAAACTGTGGGTGTCGTGCCCGCCCCGCAGGACTCCCGCACCCGCAGCCGCGGCAGCAGGCTCAGATGCCGCCGGGCGGCCTCGTCCCCGGACCCCTCCGTGAGCCGCTCCACCAGGAGCTCCGTGGCGTGCCGGCCCACCTGGCGCTTCGGCGGGGCCACCGCCGTCAGCGGGGTGTCGGCCAGCGCGGCGACCTCGTCGTCGTACGCGATCAGGGCCAGGTCCTGCGGCACCCGCACGCCCAGCTCGGCCAGGCGCTGCACGATCTCGATCGCGTCCACGTCGTTGTGGACGAGCGCCGAGCTCGCCAGGCCCGAACCGACGGCCTCGTGCAGCGCCCGCACCGCCCGCTCGAAGCCCTCCGGATCCGCCTCGGCCGGTACGGAGTCGATGACCGGGCGCGGCTCCTTCAGGCCCAGCGTGCCCAGCGCCTCGGCGTAGCCGGCGCGCACCGCGAGCGCGGTCGGGGAGTCCCGGCGGGCCACGAGCAGCGGGGTCGCGTGGCCGAGCGAGAGCAGATGGCGCAGGGCGAGGAGCACGCCGTGGGCGTGGTCGGAGGAGACCCGGTCCAGGCCGTCGAGCGGGCTGCCGGGCTCGGCGCGGCGCTCCAGGAGCACGACCGGCACGGGCAGTTCGGCCAGCCAGTCCCCGTACGCGAGCCGGTCCTCGGGCCCCCGCCACCCCGGCGCGACGAGGACGCCCTCGGCGCCCGCCGCGAGCAGGCCCTCGGTGCGCGCCCGGTCCTCCTCCGGCCGGTAGTCGGAGATCCGCAGCACGAGCCGCGCCCCGGCGCGGGCCGCCGCCTCGTGCGCCCCCCGGATGACCTCGGCGAAGTAGTACGTGGCGGAGGGGGCGAGCAGCCCGAGGACCAGGCCCTCGCCCTGGCGGCCGCCGCCGGGCGCGGCCCCCCGCCGGGGCCAGGAGACCTGGCCGTGCACCCGGTCGAGCAGGCCCCGGCCGGCCAGGACCTCGACGTCCCGGCGGGCGGTGACGGGGGAGACCCCGAGGCGTTCGGCCAGTTCGGAGACGCGGGCGGTGCCGCGCTCGCGCACCAGGGCCAGCAGTCGGTCGTGTCGTTCGGCAGCACTCTCGCGCACGGCGCGGTTCCCCCTCGCGGTGGTGGTGGTCCGTCGAGCCTAGCTCCAGAAATGATCGAATGACAGAAGTTTCGATCATTCGCTCTGATTCCCTTGACGGTCGATCGGAGGATGTCCAGGATTTCCGGCGATGCGGACGGCGATGCGGACGGCGATGCGGACGGCGATGCGGACGGCGATGCGGACGGCGATGCGGACGGCGATGCGGACGGCGATGCGGACGGCGACGCAGGCAGCGACGCAGACGTCATCGCACGGAGCCCCAGGGAGCATCATGCCCACGCCGCCCGAGAACCGTGAGCTCAGCCCGTACACCGGCTGGACCCGTGCCCACTGGGAGGACGCGGCCGACCGGCTCCTCCTGGACGTCCGCCCGTTCGCCTCACCGGGGCTCGGCCTCATCGACCTCCCCGGCCCCCGCCCCAGCTGGTCGGGCCCCCGCTCCGACGGCCTGGAAGGCTGGGCCCGCACCTTCCTCCTCGCCGCCCTCCGCGTCGCGGGCGCCCACGGCGAGGACCCGCACGGCCACCTCGACCGGTACGCCGAGGGGCTCGCCTCCGGCACCGGGAAGCCGGGACGGGAGGGCCCGGAGTCCTGGCCCCTCATGGCCGACACCCGCCAGGCGATCGTCGAATCCGCCTCGATCGCCCTCGGCCTCCGTCTCACCCGCCCCTGGCTCTGGGACCGCCTCGACGACCGCGTCCGGCAGCAGGCCGCCGACTGGCTCCGCCCCGCCCTCGCCCCGTCCCCCGTCGACAACAACTGGTGGCTCTTCGGCCTCACCGTCGCCGGCTTCCTCCAGGACGCCGGCGTCGAGTCCGACCTCGCCGCCGCCACGATCGACCGCTCCCTCGCCCGCGTCGAGGACTGGTACCTCGGCGACGGCTGGTACAGCGACGGCGACAACCGCGCCTTCGACCACTACAACGCCTGGGCCCTGCACTTCTACCCCGTCCTGCACGCCCACCTCGCCGGCGACCGGCAGCTCCTGGACCGCCACGGGCCCCGCCTCCGCGCCCACCTCGACGACTACGTCCACCTCTTCGACACGAACGGCGCCCCCGTCCCGTACGGGCGGTCCCTGATCTACCGCTTCGCCGCGGCCGCCGCCCCCTGGCTCGGGGCCCTCACCGGCCACACCCCGCTCACCCCCGGCGCCACCCGCCGCCTCGCCTCCGGCACCCTGCGCTACTTCCACCAGCGCGGCGCCACCGACGAGCGCGGCCTCCTCACCCTCGGCTGGCACGGCCCGTACCCGCCGCTCGTCCAGGAGTACTCGGGACCCGGCTCCCCCTACTGGGCCTCCAAGGGCTTCCTCGGCCTCCTCCTGCCCGCCGGCCACCCCGCCTGGACCGACCCCGAGGAGCCCCTGCCCGCCGAACGCGCCGACACCGTCCGCGCCTTCGCCCCCGCCGGGCTGCTCGTCCAGACCACCGCAGCCGACGGGCTCGTACGCCTCCACAACCACGGCAGCAACCACGTCCACAGCGCGCCCGGCGAGGAGGACGACCCCGGCTACGCCCGTCAGGCCTACTCCACCCGTACGGGACCCAGTACGGGGACCGCCGCGGCCGACAACCACTTCGCCCTGCTCGTCGACGGCAAGGCCACCACCCGCGGCCCCGCCGTCCCGCTCGGCACCGGCCCCGACCGGGCCGCCTCCCTCCACCACCCGCTGCCCGGCGTCCGGGTCCTCTCCGCGACCCTCGCCCACGGCCGCGCCGAGCTCCGCGCCCACCTGGTCCTCGGCGCCCCGGAGGGGACGCCCGTACGGCAGACCGGCTGGGCGGTCACCCCCGAAGGACCGCACGCCCAGCTCCACCCGGTCCACGGCTACCGGCCGGACGTCAGGGAACTCCCCACCGGGGAGACCCTCCAGGGCCCGGGGACCCGCACCCTCGCCCTGCACGGCACCACGAGCGGCCCCGCGACGCTCTTCGTCGCCCTCGCATCGCTCACCGCCGAACCCGACCCCGCCCCCGCGTCCGACCTCGCGCACGTCCACGTCACCGGCCCCCACACGCTCACCGTGACCTGGCAGAACGGCACCACCGCACAACTGGACCTCGAAGCCCCCGATTCGGAGGGTCCGTGACCCGGCGCCGTACGTACGAAGGAGAGGGCCCGAACCAGGCCTACTGAGGCCCGTACTTGCGGCCCGCCTTGGAGGAGACCCCGCCGAGCAGGCTGCGCGGCGCCAGCTTCACCACCCCCATGAGGGCCTTGTAGCGGGGGTCCGGGATCGACAGCGTCCGCCCCCGCTCCAGGTCGGTGAGCGCCGCCGCCACCAGTTTGTCCGCGTCGAGCCACATCCAGCCCGGGATGTTGTCCGTGCCCATTCCGGCCCGCTCGTGGAACTCGGTCCGTACGAAGCCGGGGCAGAGCGCCATGAGACGCACCCCGCTGCCCGCGAGGTCCCGCGCCGCGCCCTGGGTGAACTGCACGACCCAGGCCTTCGAGGCGCCGTAGGTGCCGCGGGGCAGGAAGGCCGCCACCGAGGCGACGTTCACGACGGCGCCCCGGCGGCGGCCCTTCATCGAGGCGGCGGCCGCCGAGGTCAGCCGCAGCACCGCCTCGCAGTGCACCGTCAGCATCTTCAGCTCGTCGGCCATGGAGACGTCGAGGAAACGGCCCTTGTTGCCGAAGCCCGCGTTGTTCACCAGCATGTCCACCGGCTGCTTCGGGTCCGAGAGCCGGGCCTCGACGGCGGCGATGCCCTTCTCCTCGGAGAGGTCCGCCGCGAGCACCTCGGCCTCGACGCCGTGCCGGTCGTGCAGTTCGGTCGCCTGCTCGCGCAGCCGCTTCACGTCCCTGGCCACGAGCACGACGTCATGGCCGTCGGCCGCAAGTCTCCGTGCGAAGGCGGCCCCGATGCCCGCGGTGGCGCCCGTAATCAGTGCAGTCGTCATACGGGCAACCTAGTGCCCCGCCCGCGGACTACGCCCGGCCGTCCTTCCCGGCGTACTTCTCCTCGTACCGGCGGGCGAGCGCGAGGAGCCCCGACTCCATCCACTCGGCGGCGGCCAACATGGCGGGCAGCTGGTCGCGTTCGGTGGTCGCGGCGCGGTGCAGGCGCGCCACGGTGATGTCGTGGTCTGGCCGGTGCAGCACCGTGATCGGGTCGCCGGCCCGCACCTCGCCCGGCACGATCACCCGCAGCAGCGCGCCGGGACCGGCCTCCGACTGAGTGAACCGCTTCACCCAGCCCTTCTCCTCGACGAAGCCGGCGAAGGTACGGCACGGGATGCGGCCGCCGGTCACCTCCAGGACCACCTCCTCGCCGATCCGCCACCGCTCGCCGATCAGCGCCCCGTTCACGTCGAGGCCCCGCGTGGTGAGGTTCTCGCCGAAGGAGCCGTTGGCCAGAGTGCGGCCGAGCTCCCGCTCCCACAGGTCCATGTCCTCCCGGGCGAAGGCGTACGCGGCCCGGTCGTTCCCGCCGTGGAAGCGCAGGTCGCAGACCGCGTCCCCGGCGACCCCGCTCGCCCCGACGCCGGGCGCTCCGGGCGCCTCGATCCGTACGGGCCCCTCCACCGGGCGCTTGTCGATGCCCGTCATCCCCGAGGCGGCGTCCGTGTACTCCACGGGCTCGGCGCGGCCCACATTCACACTCAGCAAGGTCATGCGGGCACTGTAGGCCGGACGATCTCAAAGGCGCACGTGAGAACGGGCGGCTTCACCCAAGAGTCGCTTATGCTGGACGCATGATCGAGGCCCGCCACCTCCGCGTCCTGCGCGCCGTCGCCGCCACGGGCTCCTTCTCGGCCGCCGCGCGCGAACTGGGCTGCACCCAGCCCGCCGTCAGCCAGCAGATGAAGGCGCTCGAAGCCTCCGCCGGCACGCCGCTGCTGATCCGTACGGGACGCGAGATGCGCCTCACCCAGGCCGGCGAGGCCCTGGTGCGCCACGCCTCCGGCATCCTCGCCGGGCTCACCGCCGCCGAGGAGGAGGTCGCCGCCATCGCCGGGCTCCGCGCGGGCCGCGTACGCCTCGTCTCCTTCCCGAGCGGCAGCTCCACGCTCGTGCCGACCGCGCTCGCGGCGCTGCGGGCCGCGCACCCCGGGACCCGGGTCTCCCTCGTCGAGGCCGAACCGCCGCGCTCGATCGAGATGCTCCGCGAGGGCGACTGCGACATCGCCCTGGCGTTCCGGTACGGGGCCGGGCAGGCCGAGTGGGACGACCTGGTGGTCCGCCCGCTCCTCGCCGACCGGCTCGTCGGCCTGGTGCCCGAGGGGCACCGGCTCGCCGGCGCCGGGGCGGTCGGCATCGCGGAACTCGCGGACGAGTCCTGGATCGCGGGCTGTCCGCGCTGCCGGCGCCAGCTCGTCGACGTCTGCGAGGAGGCCGGCTTCACGCCCCGCATCGACTTCGCCACGGACGACTACCCGGCCGTGGTGGGCCTGGTGGGCGCCGGTCTGGGCGTCGCCGTCCTGCCGGAGCTGGCCATCGAGTCCGTACGCCCCAAGGGCGCGCGGACGGTGGCCGTGGAGCCGGCCGTGGAGCGGGAGATCGTGGCCCTGACGCTGCCGGACCTCGCCCAGGTGCCGGCCGTGGCCGCCACGCTCGACGAGCTCATCCGCGCCGCCACGCGCGCGTAGACACGTCGTCATGACGCGCGCGGGCGCGTGAGTTCAGTTCATGTGCGAGTTGAGGAAACGTTCCTTCACATGCGCTCCACGATGGACGCGGCCGACGCGACCGCCGGTGCCGTGGTGACCAGGCGATTGCGCGCGCGTCCCATGAGTTCTTCGCGTTCGTCCTCGGTGAGGCCGCCCCATACGCCATAGGGCTCCCGCACGGCGAGTGCGTGTGCCGCGCACTCCGCGCGCACCGGGCACCGCATGCAGACCTCTTTCGCCGAGTTCTCACGCGCACTCCGTGCCGCGCCGCGCTCTCCCTCGGGGTGGAAGAACAGGGAGCTGTCGACTCCGCGGCAGGCCGCGAGGAGTTGCCAGTCCCACAGATCGGCGTTGGGTCCGGGAAGGCGGGAGAAATCTGCCATTGCGCTTGTCCCCTTGAAACCGTGTCGAACGGATAGGTGGGCGGGTGGATGGCTGATGGCCGGGGCTCCTCGGTCCCGACGGGTCGGGTGGCGGTCGGGTGGCTACACCTACTGTCGAAGTAGATGTAAATATGACTCATTGCGAATCTAGTCACAGACACCGCGAAAAGGGAAGAAATCCAGCTAAATGGGGCATAGCTTTTGATGTTGGGACGAACGACCTGCGACACTCTCCTCCGCGCACGACTCCTCACGTAGAGTGCCGAAGACGCCGTCCGACCCGTAACTCTTTCGAGTGACCGTCGTTGAGAGTTGCGAGGCGGTTGAAGGAAGAAGCGATCGGGCACATGTCCGAGAGCGTCAACCGCACAGGTGACGATACGTACAGCCCTGGAGGCTCAAGGTGACGCGCAACAGCTGCGAGAGCCGCGGAGGTCAGGCATGACATCCGTCCTCGTCTGCGACGACTCCCCGCTTGCCCGAGAGGCGCTCCGCCGCGCGGTCGCGACCGTGCCCGGCGTCGAGCGCGTGACCACCGCGGCCAACGGCGAGGAAGTCCTCCGCCGCTGGGGCGCGGACCGCTCGGACCTGATTCTGATGGACGTACGCATGCCCGGCCTGGGCGGCGTGGAGACCGTCCGCCGGCTGCTCTCCGCGGACCCCGGCGCCCGCATCATCATGCTCACGGTCGCCGAGGACCTCGACGGCGTCGCGCTCGCGGTCGCCGCGGGTGCCCGTGGCTACCTGCACAAGGACGCCTCGCGCGCCGAGCTGCGGGCCACGGTCACCCAGGCGCTCGCCGACCCGACCTGGCGGCTCGCCCCCCGCCGCCTCCGCTCGGCCGAGATGGGCGCCGCGCCCACCCTCACCGCGCGCGAGATCCAGGTCCTCGAAGGCATGAGCCACGGCCGGTCCAACGCGGAGATCGGGCGCGAGCTCTTCCTCTCCGAGGACACGGTCAAGACCCACGCCCGGCGCCTCTTCAAGAAGCTCGGCGCCTCCGACCGGGCGCACGCCGTCGCGCTCGGATTCCGCTGGGGCCTGGTCCGCTGAATCGCAGGTCACCTGCCGTCTCCCCGTCCTCACCCGCGTCCGACGTGGGGTGGACGGGGTGGGCTTGTGTCACTTCCCCGCGGAATGCCGCATCCTTGAGATGTGGAGTTCCTCGGGGACGAGTCGATCGAGCGGGAGGGGAGGGCGCGGGAGATGAGTGCCGGCGCACCTACTCATAACGCTTCGGTGCACAACTACGGACGCGGTGCCGCGAACCGAGAGGCGTCGGGGCACCATGGAGCGATGCGCGACGACGAGACCGTGGGTTCCCCCATGCCTGCCGGGCAGGGGGAGATCGGCGCGCTCGTGCACCGCGCGGTCGACGGCGACGCGCAGGCCACCCACGACCTGCTCGCGCGCGTCCACCCGCTCGCCCTGCGGTACTGCCGCACCCGCCTCAACCGGCTGCCCGGCGACGCCCGGCACTTCGTCGAGGACCTGGCGCAGGAGGTCTGCGTCGCCGTCCTGATGGCGCTGCCGCGCTACAAGGACACCGGCAGGCCCTTCGAGGCCTTCGTCTTCGCCATCGCCGGACACAAGGTCGCCGACCTCCAGCGGGCCGCCATGCGGCACCCGGGGTCCACGGCCGTCCCCTCCGACGAGATGCCCGAGCGGCCCGACGACTCCCTCGGCCCCGAGGAGCGGGCCCTGCTCAGCGATGACGCCGAGTGGGCCAAGAAGCTGCTCGCCAACCTCCCGGAGAACCAGCGCGAGCTGCTCGTCCTGCGGGTCGCGGTCGGGCTCACCGCCGAGGAGACCGGCCAGATGCTCGGCATGTCCCCGGGCGCCGTCCGGGTCGCGCAGCACCGTGCCCTCAGCCGGCTGCGCGCACTGGCCGAGCAGTAAGCCTTGCCGGGCCCGCTCGTCCCTTTCGTACACGTGTGAACGTCCAAAGCTGCCCGGTGATCTTGCTCGTGGAATGAGACACCGCTCCAGCCCGTTAGCATGGACATCCCGCACCGATCAAGGCCATTTGGGAAGGTGTCATGACTGCCAACGTCGACGGAGTGCCCGAGAAATTCGCGACACTCGGGCTGACCTACGACGACGTGCTGCTGCTGCCCGGCGCGTCCGACATGGCGCCCGACCAGATCGACACCGCCTCGTACATCTCGAAGAACGTGCGGGTGAACATCCCGCTGCTCTCCGCCGCGATGGACAAGGTCACCGAGTCGCGCATGGCGATCGCCATGGCGCGACAGGGTGGTGTCGGCGTGCTGCACCGCAACCTCTCCATCGCCGACCAGGCCAACCAGGTCGACCTGGTGAAGCGCTCCGAGTCCGGCATGGTCACCGACCCGATCACGGTGCACCCGGACGCGACGCTGGCCGAGGCCGACGCGATCTGCGCCAAGTTCCGCATCAGCGGCGTCCCGGTGACCGACCCGGCCGGCAAGCTCCTCGGCATCGTCACCAACCGCGACATGGCCTTCGAGTCGGACCGCGACCGCCGGGTGCGCGAGGTCATGACCCCGATGCCGCTGGTCACCGGCAAGGTCGGCATCTCCGGCGTGGACGCCATGGAGCTGCTGCGCCGCCACAAGATCGAGAAGCTGCCGCTGGTCGACGAGGCCGGCGTCCTCAAGGGCCTCATCACGGTCAAGGACTTCGTCAAGGCCGAGAAGTACCCGAACGCCGCCAAGGACAAGGAAGGCCGGCTGCTCGTCGGCGCCGCCGTCGGTGTCGCCGGTGACGCGTTCGAGCGCGCCCAGGCCCTGATCGAGGCGGGCGTCGACTTCATCGTCGTCGACACCGCGCACGGCCACTCCCGCCTGGTCGGCGACATGGTCGCCAAGATCAAGTCGAACTCCTCGGTCGACGTCATCGGCGGAAACGTCGCCACCCGCGACGGCGCCCAGGCGCTGATCGACGCCGGTGTCGACGGCATCAAGGTCGGTGTCGGCCCCGGCTCCATCTGCACCACCCGCGTGGTCGCCGGCATCGGCGTCCCGCAGGTCACCGCGATCTACGAGGCCTCCCTCGCCGCCAAGGCGGCCGGCGTCCCGGTCATCGGCGACGGCGGTCTGCAGTACTCCGGCGACATCGCGAAGGCCCTCGTCGCCGGCGCCGACACGGTGATGCTCGGCTCGCTGCTCGCGGGCTGCGAGGAGTCCCCGGGCGAGCTGCTCTTCATCAACGGCAAGCAGTTCAAGTCGTACCGCGGCATGGGCTCGCTCGGCGCCATGCAGTCCCGCGGCGAGCAGCGCTCCTTCTCCAAGGACCGCTACTTCCAGGAGGGCGTCGCCTCCGACGAGAAGATCGTCCCCGAGGGCATCGAGGGCCAGGTGCCCTACCGCGGCCCGCTCTCGGCCGTCGTCCACCAGCTGGTGGGCGGTCTGCGCCAGTCGATGTTCTACGTCGGCGGGCGCACGGTGCCGGAGCTCCAGGCGAACGGCCGCTTCGTCCGGATCACCTCGGCGGGCCTCAAGGAGAGCCACCCGCACGACATCCAGATGACGGTCGAGGCGCCGAACTACAGCAGGAAGTAACACAGCGCGAGCATGGGGGCGGTTCCGGCATGTGGCCGGAGCCGCCCCTCATGCTTGCGTCGGGGATACTGGTAGGCGCAGACGTAGAGGGAAAGGCCACACATCGTGACTGAGATCGAGATCGGGCGCGGCAAGCGCGGCCGCAGGGCGTACGCGTTCGACGACATCGCCGTCGTTCCGAGCCGGCGCACCCGGGACCCGAAGGAGGTCTCGATCGCCTGGCAGATCGACGCCTACCGCTTCGAGCTGCCGTTCCTGGCCGCCCCGATGGACTCGGTCGTCTCGCCGCAGACCGCCATCCGCATCGGCGAGCTGGGCGGCCTCGGCGTCCTGAACCTGGAGGGTCTCTGGACCCGGTACGAGGACCCGCAGCCGCTCCTCGACGAGATCGCCGAGCTCGACGAGGCGACCGCGACCCGCCGTCTGCAGGAGATCTACGCCGCCCCGATCAAGGAAGAGCTGATCGGGCAGCGCATCAAGGAGGTGCGCGACTCCGGTGTCGTCACCGCCGCCGCGCTCTCCCCGCAGCGCACCGCCCAGTTCTCGAAGGCCGTCGTCGACGCCGGCGTGGACATCTTCGTCATCCGCGGCACGACGGTCTCCGCCGAGCACGTCTCCGGCGCGGCCGAGCCGCTGAACCTGAAGCAGTTCATCTACGAGCTCGACGTCCCGGTCATCGTCGGCGGCTGCGCCACGTACACCGCGGCCCTGCACCTGATGCGCACCGGCGCGGCCGGCGTCCTGGTCGGCTTCGGCGGCGGCGCCGCGCACACCACCCGTAACGTCCTGGGCATCCAGGTCCCGATGGCGACCGCGGTCGCCGACGTGGCCGCGGCCCGCCGCGACTACATGGACGAGTCCGGCGGCCGGTACGTGCACGTCATCGCCGACGGCGGCGTGGGCTGGTCCGGCGACCTCCCGAAGGCCATCGCCTGCGGCGCCGACGCCGTCATGATGGGCTCCCCGCTGGCCCGCGCCACGGACGCGCCCGGCAAGGGCCACCACTGGGGCATGGAGGCCGTCCACGAGGACGTGCCGCGCGGCAAGCTGGTCGACCTGGGCATCGTCGGCACCACCGAGGAGATCCTCGCGGGCCCGTCGCACATCCCGGACGGCTCGATGAACTTCTTCGGCGCCCTGCGCCGCGCGATGGCCACCACGGGCTACAGCGAGCTCAAGGAGTTCCAGCGCGTCGAGGTCACGGTCGCGGACGCGCAGCACAAGCGCTGACCTTCCGTACGTACGCCGAGGGGCCCCGCACCGGGTGGTGCGGGGCCCCTCGGCGTACGGCTACGCGGCGGCCTTCCTGGCGCCGGAGAACGCGGCGAAGGCGGCGAGGCCGAGGAACAGGAAGGTCAGCGGGTCCTTGCTCTCGTTCCACGCTTCCGTCAGGAGACCGAACTGCTGGAAGAAGAGGTCCGTGGCGGAGACGTTCAGCTGCTTGGAGGCCATGATCGCGATGCCCACGAGCTGGCCGAGGTAGACGGAGCCGAGGGACAGGGCGGCGGCGACGACCGGCAGGGCGGGGTTGCGGCCGCCGACCTTTCCGGCGGCGAGACCGACGAGGAAGCCGACACCGACGGCGGCCCAGCCGATCTCGCGCTCGATGCCGCCGATGACGGCTCCGTACACCCCGGCCGCGACGAGGGCCGCGACCACGGCGGCGACGAGACCGAGCGCCACGTTGCCACCGGCGGACGCCGGCGGGGCCGACGGGTACTGCTGGGGCGCGGCGCCCTCGGCGAACGGGTTGCCGGGCGGCGGAACGGGCTGACTCATGGTGTGGATCCCCCCAGGGAACAGTGAAGAGCGACCGGGCGTGACGTGTGTCAGCCGGTGAAGGCGGCGATCAGCGCCGCGAAGATCAATCCGAACGCGACCAGGGCCAGCAGCCCGCCGGCCACGCGGAAGCCGAAGGCGGTGGCGATCCGGTCGGGCGGGCCCAGGTCCCCCCTGGCGTGTGCGTGCAGCTCGATGTTGCGCAGCTGCCGCTGTTCGAACCGGACGGCGCAGTCCCTGACGTTCAGTGCGGGGCAGAGGCTCGCGACCCCTGCCGCCAGGAAGAACGCGAAGAGCAGCAGGATGAAGACGTCGAACACGCGGGCCCCCGGAACGGTGCGCGCGTGGAACGGTGCGCGCTGAGGTCCCGGAGGCTAGCAGCTGTACATGACAACGGCATAGGAATTTCTGCCGGGCCGTCCTCAGAGGCGGTGGGCCGCCCCCGCGGGCGTCGCGCCCCGGGTGTCCAGGAGGAGCTGGGCCTTCACCGAGAGGCCCTGGAGGTCGTACGTGCGGTGGTGCTGGAGCAGGACCGTGAGGTCGGCGTGGGCGGCCGCCTCGTAGAGCGAGTCCGCGCGGGGGACGGGCAGCTCGCGGACGCGCCAGTCGGGGACGTGCGGGTCGTGGTAGCTGACGGCCGCGCCCAGGTCCATCAGGCGGCGGGCGATCTCGTCGGCGGGGGAGCCCTGCCGGTCGGGGAGATCGGGCTTGTACGTGATGCCGAGCAGCAGGATCCGGGCGCCGCGGGCCGACTTGCCGTGCTCGTTGAGGAGGGTCGCGGCGCGCTGGACGACGTACTGCGGCATGCGCTCGTTGACCTGGCCGGCGAGCTCGACGAGACGGAGCGGGCGGTGGGCGCCGACCGTGTCGACGGGGACGCCGTGGCCGCCGACGCCGGGTCCCGGGCGGAAGGCCTGGAAGCCGAAGGGCTTGGTCTCGGCGCAGCGGATGACGTCCCACAGGTCGACGCCGAGTTCGTGGCAGAGGACCGCCATCTCGTTGACGAGGGCGATGTTGACGTGCCGGAAGTTGGTCTCCAGGAGCTTGACCGTCTCCGCCTCGCGGGGTCCACGCGCGCGTACCACCTTGTCGGTGAGCCGCCCGTAGAAGGCGGCCGCGGACTCGGTGCAGGCCGGGGTGAGGCCGCCGATGACCTTGGGGGTGCCGGCGTAGCCGTGGGTGCGGCTGCCGGGGTCGAGGCGGCCGGGCGAGTACGCCAGGTGGAAGTCGCGTCCGGCGCGCAGGCCGGAGCCCGCCTCCAGGACCTCGCGGAGGAGGCCCTCGGTGGTGCCCGGGGGGACCGGGGACTCCAGGAGGACGGTGGTGTGGGGGCGCAGCCGGGCGGCGAGCGCGCGGGCGGCGTCGGTGACGGCGGTGAGGTCGAGGGTCCGGTCGGGGCCGAGGGGGGTCGGGGCGCAGAGGACGGCGGTGCGGACCCGGCCGAGTTCGGCGGGGTTGGTGGTCGGCCGGAAGCCGCCCGAGAGCATCCGGCGGATCTCGGGGGCGGTGAGGGAGCCGTCCACCGGAGAGCGGCCGGCGGCGAGTTCGGCGACGGGGCGCGGGTCGGTGTCGTAGCCGATGGTGTCGATGCCTGCGGCGGTGGCCGCCTGGGCCAGGGGGAGTCCGTGGTGGCCGAGGCCGATGACGGCGAGATCAGCGGGCATGGGGGGTGGGCCGTCCTTCCCAGTAGCCGGAGGGGACGCGACGCGCAAGCCCGGTGGACAGAACGGGTCGAGCGCAATGTCAGACTAGGCGTAAATATGACCGATCTGCGGCATTGTGGAGCCGAAGGTCGCCGAGTGTTATCCACAGGTCAGCCGCGAGGCGGTGGCTGAAGTCGCGGGGGCGGGCCAGAATCGAGCTGTGAGCCGGACCACACGGGCCCGGTTCGCGGCTCGCGTACGGCAGGACCGGGCGCGTGCGCGAGTGCGTGACCGACGGGGGATGACGGGAGGCAGCAGCGTGAGGACAGCGACACTGGGACCCGCCGAGCGCGCCGAGGCGCTCGCGGCCATGGCCGAGCGAGAGCTGGACGTGCTGGTCGTCGGCGCCGGAGTGGTCGGCGCCGGAACCGCCCTCGACGCCGTCACGAGAGGGCTCTCCACCGGCATCGTCGAGGCCCGCGACTGGGCCTCGGGCACCTCCAGCAGGTCCAGCAAGCTCATCCACGGCGGCCTGCGCTATCTGGAGATGCTGGACTTCGCGCTCGTACGGGAGGCCCTCAAGGAGCGCGGACTGCTCCTGGAGCGGCTCGCACCCCACCTGGTGAAGCCGGTCCCCTTCCTCTACCCGCTCCAGCACAAGGGCTGGGAGCGGTTCTACGCCGGCTCGGGCGTCGCGCTGTACGACGCGATGTCGCTCTCCTCCGGACACGGCCGGGGACTCCCCGTCCACCGCCACCTCTCCCGGCGCAACGCCCTGCGCGTCGCACCCTGCCTGAAGAAGGACGCCCTCGTCGGCGCCCTGCAGTACTACGACGCCCAGATGGACGACGCCCGCTTCGTCACCACCCTCGTGCGCACCGCCGCCTCCTACGGTGCCAGGGCCGCCAGCCGGGCCCGGGTCATCGGCTTCCTCCGCGAGGGCGAGCGGGTCGTCGGCGCCCGCGTCCAGGACGTCGAGGCCGGGCAGGCGTACGAGATCAGGGCCAAGCAGATCGTCAACGCCACCGGCGTGTGGACCGACGACACCCAGGCCCTCATCGGGGAGCGCGGCCAGTTCCACGTCCGCGCCTCCAAGGGCATCCACCTCGTCGTGCCCAAGGACCGCATCCACTCGACCACCGGACTGATCCTGCGCACCGAGAAGTCCGTCCTCTTCGTCATCCCCTGGGGACGGCACTGGATCGTCGGCACCACCGACACCGACTGGGACCTCGACAAGGCGCACCCCGCCGCCTCCAGCGCCGACATCGACTACCTCCTGGAGCACGTGAACACGGTCCTCGCCACCCCGCTCACCCGGGACGACGTCCAGGGCGTCTACGCCGGCCTGCGCCCCCTCCTCGCCGGCGAGTCGGACGCCACCAGCAAGCTCTCCCGCGAGCACACCGTCGCCCACCCGGTCCCCGGCCTCGTGGTCGTCGCCGGCGGCAAGTACACGACGTACCGCGTGATGGCGAAGGACGCCGTCGACGAGGCGGTGCACGGCCTCGGCCTTGGGGTATCCCCTGCACGAAGTGCTTGGGGAGGGGTCGCCCCCTGCGTCACCGAGGACACCCCGCTCCTCGGCGCCGAGGGCTACCGCGCCCTGTGGAACGCGCGGGCGAGAACCGCCGCCAGGACCGGGCTGCACGTCGTCCGGGTCGAGCATCTCCTCAACCGCTACGGCTCCCTGACGGAGGAGATCCTCGACCTCGTCGCGGCCGATCCCGGCCTCGGCGCACCGCTCGCGGCGGCCGAGGACTACCTGCGCGCCGAGATCGTCTACGCCGCCTCGCACGAAGGCGCGCGCCACCTCGACGACGTCCTCACCCGGCGGACCAGGATCTCCATCGAGACCTTCGACCGGGGCACGCTCAGCGCCCGCGAGTGCGCGGAACTGATGGCGCCGGTCCTCGGCTGGGACGAGCGCCAGATCGAGAAGGAGGTCGAGCACTACGAGAAGCGGGTGGAGGCGGAGAGGGAGTCGCAGCGGCAGCCCGACGACCTGACGGCGGACGCCGCCCGGCTCGGCGCGCCGGACATCGTGCCCATCTGACGGGACGTCCGGGGGCCGCCGTGCGGGGGTCCGAAGGGGCCGTGTCCGGCGGGAACCTCCGGGGCACCCGGAGGCGTCGTATCCCGGAGTGCGGACCCGGGGGCGCCACCCGCCCCGAGGTGAGGGACAATGGCCTCTCTTCCAGGGCGGGTTACCGCATCGCGCGGGAAGCGGCAGACGCGGCGAAGATCAGGGATCGCAGAGGGGACGCATGTCGGAGGCGGAGCAGTCGCGGGACAAGGCGAGGGACCCCAGGCGGGACGCCGCCGCGGGGGCCGCGACCGACGGCGACCGAGGAGCGGTTCCGGCCGCGCGTAAGCCGGAGTGGAACACGGAGGACGCGCAGGTCAGCGAGGGTGCACAGGACCCTCGGGACGGGCGTGAGCCGGAGCGGGACACCGAGGGCGCGAAGCCCGCGGAGCCCGTGGAGCCCGTGGACTTCGGAAAGTCCGCGGAGTCCGCGGCGACCTCTCGGGGCGTCGCGGACCCGGCGGGCAGCGAGTCCGCCGGGGAGGTGAAGGACCCTCAGGACGCGCCGTCCGGCCGGGCGACGGGTGCGGGCGACGCCGTCGCCGGCGGACGGCTGCGCGGCACCGAGCCGTCGACCGGACGCGCCGGATTCGGCGCCGGCGACGGCGACGGCGAGAGCGACCGCCGGACCGGCGCCACCCCGCGCGGCGGCGACAGGTTCCGCAAGGACCCGGTCGGCGAGGGCCGGCTGCTCGCCGGCCGCTACCGGCTCGGCGCGGTCCTCGGCCGCGGTGGCATGGGCACCGTCTGGCGCGCCGTCGACGAGACCCTCGGCCGCACCGTCGCCGTCAAGGAGCTCCGCTTCCCGACGAGCATCGACGAGGACGAGAAGCGACGCCTCATCACCCGGACCCTGCGCGAGGCCAAGGCCATCGCCCGGATCCGCAACAACGGCGCCGTCACCGTCTACGACGTCGTCGACGAGGACGACCGCCCGTGGATCGTCATGGAGCTCATCGAGGGCAAGTCCCTCGCGGACGCCGTCCGCGAGGACGGCACGCTCACGTCCCGGCGCGCCGCCGAGGTCGGCCTCGCCATCCTCGACGTGCTGCGCTCGGCGCACCGCGAGGGCATCCTGCACCGCGACGTGAAGCCGTCCAACGTGCTGATCGCCGAGGACGGCCGCGTCGTCCTCACCGACTTCGGCATCGCCCAGGTGGAGGGCGACCCCTCGATCACCTCCACCGGCATGCTCGTCGGCGCCCCCTCGTACATCTCCCCGGAGCGCGCCCGCGGCCACAAGCCCGGACCGGCCGCCGACATGTGGTCGCTCGGCGGCCTCATCTACGCGGCGGTCGAGGGCAGCCCGCCGTACGACAAGGGCTCCGCCATCGCCACCCTCACGGCCGTCATGACCGAGCCGGTCGACCCCCCGAAGAACGCGGGACCCGAGCTCGAGAAGGTCATCTACGGCCTGCTCGCCAAGGACCCGGCGCAGCGGCTCGACGACGCCGGCGCCCGGGTCCTGCTGCGGGCCGTGCTCGACGCTCCCGAGCCGGCGCCCGTGGCCTCGCCCGAGGTCACCACCGTCGTACCGCTGCCGCCGCGCCCCGAGCAGACCGCGGTGGTCCCGGCGACCCCGGCGGCCGACAAGGGGCCCGACGCGGCCGCCGACCGGATGCGCGGCGCGCTGAAGTCCGTACGGAACGCGGCGGCGTCCGTGAAGGCCGAGCCGACGCCGACGCCCGGCCCGAGGCTCGCGACCGAGCCGCTGCGGGGCGGCGGCAAGCCCACCCCGGCCCGCGCGCCGCTGACCGACGTCGTGCCGCGCCGCACCCTGGTGATCATCGCCGCGGTCGCCGTCCTCGCCGTGCTCGGCACGATCCTGGCGGTCTCCCTCGGCGGCGGGGGCGACGAGGGCAACCAGGGCAAGGGCGGCGGCAGCACGGCCTCCGCGGGCGCCTCGACCGGAGGCGCCGACGGCTCCGGCGGTTCCGGCGGTTCCGGTTCCGGTGGCGCCCAGGGCCAGTCCTCGGGCGGCCCCGGCCAGCAGGGCGGTGTCCAGCCCGGCGACAACGGCAGCACGGGGTCGACGGGTGCCGACGGCACGACCGGGTCCACGGACGGGCAGCACGGCACCACGCCCTCCGGAAAGCCCGGCGGCGACGCCGGCACGCAGCTGCCCGCCGGCTACAGCCTCGTCACCAACGGCCCGCTGCACTTCTCGATGGCGATGCCCGCGTCCTTCAAGCAGAGCTCGATCCCGGGCTACTCGCTCGGCGCGATCTTCAGCGAGAGCGGCGGCTTCCCGCGCGTCCAGGTCGACTACAACGGCAGCCCGAAGGACGACGCGGCGAGCGCCTGGGAGCTCGCCCGCTACGGCGTGGCCGCCACCAGCCAGGACTACAAGCACCTCGGCATAAGGACCGTCTCGTACAAGGGCTACCCGACCGTCGCCGACTGGGAGTTCGAGCGCACCCAGAAGGGCGTCCGCGTCCACGTGCTCAACCGCGGCTTCAAGGTGGACGCCACGCACGGCTACTCCATCATGGTCAGCTGCGCGAAGGACGAGTGGAACGGCGCCGCGTGCAAGACGCTGCGGGAGACGGCGTTCGCCACGTTCAGCCCCAAGGACTGACCGGTGGCACGTATCGTGAGGTTCACGGACCGAAAGCAGCCGAACAGAGCCGTCAACTGCGCGGTGCCGGACCGGAACTGACAGCGAACCCGCGTGATCCCGCCCGGTCCCGAGGGATCCGCGGGGTCACGGGGGACAGCGTGCGCGCGGGGGAGGCGTCGTGGACGACTACGCGGGAAGGGTGCTCGCCGACCGCTACCGCCTGCCGCTGCCACCGGCGGACGCCGACGCGTACGAACCGGTGGAGACGCGCGCGTTCGACACGTACAGCGGGCAGGAGGTCCTGGTCCGCCAGGTGCCGCTGCCGGAGTTCGTCGATGCCGAGGTGCTCGACGGGCAGGGCGGTCCCGCCGGCCCCCACGGCGCCGCGGGGCAGGCCACCCGCCGGCCGGCCGAGCCCGTCGTCCGCCGCGCGATAGAGGCGGCCCAGGCCGCCGCGCAGATCCCCGACCATCCCCTCCTCGACCAGGTCTTCGACGTCTTCGCGGAGGCCGGCTCGCTGTGGATAGTGAGCGAGCGCGTGGCGGCCAGACCGCTGTCGGCGCTCCTCGCCGAGCGGCCCCTCAACCCGTACCGCGCCGCCGAGATAGGCGCCGACGTCCTCACCGCGCTGCGCGTCCTCCACGCCCACGGCTGGGTGCACCGGAACATCACCGCCAGGACCGTGCTCGTCTGCGAGGACGGCCGCGTGGTCCTCACCGGCCTCGCGGCCGGCGCGGCCGAGGAGGCCCTCTGCGGCTACGCACCGGTCCCGGAACCGGAGGAGGACGGGTTCGCGGCGCCGCCTCCGGCTGCCGGGCAGGGGGAGCTTGAGCTGGGGGAGCTTGAGCGGGGGGAGGCTGAGCAGGGGGATGACGGGGCCGACCCGTACGGGGAGGAGGGGTACGAGGCCGACGAGTACGGCTCCGGGGGGTTTGGCTCCGAGGGGTACGGCTCCGAGGGGTTTGGGTCCGAGACCTACGAGGACGGCGGGTACGGCTCCGCGGTCCACGAGGTCGAGGAATGCGAGGAGTACGCGCCCGAGGAGGAGGCTTCCGAGGAGTACGGGTCCGAGGCCTACGACGTCGAGGTGTACGAGGAAGTCGGGGAGTCGTACGAGGAAGTCGGGGAGGTGTACGAGGAAGTCGGCGAGGGCGACGAGGACGGCGGCGAGCCCTACCCGGACGGCACCGGGCGCAGCCCCTACGGGCCCTCCGGCCCCGACTCCTACGGTTCCGACCCCTACGGGCGGGCCACGCCCGCACCCGCCGAGACGCAGCCCCTGCCCGTGCCGCCCACCGCCGACGTGCGGGCCGCGCGGGCCGGGGCCATCGCCGCGTACCGCGCCGGAGCCCGAGCCGCCACCGCGCTCGGCGAGACCGGGCCGCTCCCCGTCCAGCGCCCCGCACCGCCGGACACGCCCGCACCACCCCCGCCGCCGACGGCGCAGGCGGCCGGCGCACCCGAGCCGCAGTGGTGGGCGCGGGTGGCCGAGGACGAGGACGACGAGGACGACGGCGACGAGCCGTACGGCTCCGGCCCGCCGCCGCGCGTGATGCTGGCCGGCAGCTGGAGCGACGGCCCGCACGCCGCACGGGACGGCGCAGGGCCGATCCCTGCCGGTGGCGGCAACGTGCTGCCCGGTTCGGGCCGCCCGGCCCTGCCCGCCGGGTACACCGCGGCGACCCCGGACCCCGCGCGCCTCCCGGTCCCCGTCGGCGCCCGCGACGAGGCCCCGGTCGCGATCCCGGCGCAGGCGCACCGCGGCCCGACGACGCGGCTCGCCGCCGAACGGGCCCGCCAGACCCGGATCGCGGTCGTCGGTGCCGTGACCGAGCGCTGGGCGCCCGAGCAGGCCGGCCCCGTGCACGAGAACTGGCGCCTCGCCCCGCCGATCGGCCCCGCGACCGACCTGTGGGCGCTCGGCGCGCTGCTCTACCGGGCCGTCCAGGGCCATGCCCCGTACCCCGAGGACAGCGCGGCCGAGCTGGTGCAGCTGGTCTGCGCGGAGCCGCCGGCCTTCGCCGAGGAGTGCGGGCCCCTGCGCCCGGTCGTGGAGTCCCTGCTGCGTCAGGACCCGACCGAGCGGCCGGACTTCGAGGAGCTGCGCGGCTGGCTGCGCTCCCTGGTCCGCTCGGCGCCGGAGCCGGACGCCGGGCTCGGAGTCGTACCGCTGCCGTCCTTCGACGAGGCCCGGCTGCCGATCGTGCGCCGGCGCGGTGAGCTGGTGCGCCGGTGGCGCGGGGGAGCGGGGGCGGGCCGGCACCGCCACAAGCGCGGCAAGGACCCGCGCCCCGCGACCCGGCAGGGCCCCGGACACGGCGACGAGTACGGCCACGCGCGCGTGGAGCCGGATTACCGCGAGGAGTTCCGCGAAGGGTTCCGCGAGGAGTTCCGCGGGCACGAAGGGTTCCGCGAGGAGTTCGAGGACGGGTTCCGCGAGGAGTACGACGAAGAGATCCCGCAGCGCGCCCCACGTGCCCCGCGCGCCCCACGCGCGCCGCGCACCCCCCGGTCCTCCGCGCGCCCGTCGTCCTCCCGTACCCCCGGCTCCCCGCGCTCCCTGGGCCGTACGCTCCTGCTCCTCGTCCTCCTGCTGCTCGCGGGAGCCGTCGCGTACGCCGTGTTCTTCCTGCCCAAGGAGGGTGAGCAGCCCACCGCGCCGACCACACCCGGGGCCACGCCCGCGACGGCGAAGCCGTCAGGCGAACCGACCACGCGGCCGACGGCCGAGCCGTCCTCGCAGCCGACCAGGGCCGCCACCACCCCGCCCCCGGCCGATCCTTCGGCCCCCGCGCTCGCCGCCGGGTACGAACTGCGCCAGGACCCGGAGGGCTTCCGGATCGGGGTCCCGAAGGGGTGGCGGCGCAGCCCGATCAACGACGCCGGGCAAGTGCGCTTCACCGACGGCGGGTTCACGATGATCGTGGTCCCCGGCCGGGACGGCGTCCGGGACAACGGCTCGGACCCGCTGGAGTACCAGAACGTCAAGGAGCGGGAGCTGGAGCCGTATCGGTCGTCCAGCTGGGCGCAGGTGGAGCGGGCGCGCCGGGTGGACATCGGCCGGACGCCGACGGCCGAGGGCAGTTACACCTGGCCGGACAGCACGGGCCGCCAGGTGTTCGTGCGCAATCTCGTCGTGATCGACGGCGGCCGGTACCACGTCGTCCAGGTCATCGGCCCGGAGAGCGAGCGGGACAAGGTGTCGGAGATATACGAGCAGGCCGCGAAGGCGTTCCGCCCGGGACGCTGACGCGCAGGTTCCACCGGCCCCCGGTCACAGTGCTGTTCCTATGACCGCCCCGAGGTTCCGCCCGCCGTCCCCCCCTCCGTAACCTTGCATCAGAAGGAACGGGCGGGGGCAAGTGGAACATTCGCAGAGCGCTTCTCAGGGCACAGGATCGGGGCTGCTGCTCGCCGGTCGCTACCGGCTGGGCGAGTCCATCGGACGCGGCGGCATGGGCAAGGTCTGGCGTGCGCACGACGAGGTGTTGCACCGCGTGGTGGCGGTCAAGGAGCTGACGGCGGGCCGGTTCGTGGCCGAGGCCGACCGGCTGGTGCTGCACGCCCGTACGCAGAAGGAGGCGCGGGCCGCCGCGCGCATCACGCACCCGGGTGTGGTGACCGTCCACGACGTGCTGGAGCACGACAACCGGCCGTGGATCGTGATGCAGTACGTCGACGGGCCCTCGCTCGCCGACGCCGCCAAGGAGGCCGGCACGATCGAGCCCCGCGAGGCGGCCAGGATCGGGCTGCACGTCGTCGGCGCGCTGCGTGCCGCGCACGCGGCCGGGGTGCTGCACCGGGACGTCAAGCCGGGCAACGTGCTGCTCGCGCGGGACGGGCGCGTCCTCATCACGGACTTCGGGATCGCGGCGATCGAGGGGGACTCCACGATCACCCGGACGGGTGAGATCGTCGGCTCCATCGACTACTTGGCGCCCGAGCGGGTACAGGGTGGCGACCCGGGTCCCGCCTCCGACCTCTGGTCCCTCGGCGCCACGCTGTACACGGCGGTGGAGGGCACCTCGCCGTTCCGCCGTACCTCGCCGATCAGCACCATGCAGGCCGTGGTGACCGAGGAGCCGCCGCACCCGCAGAAGGCGGGGCCGCTGGCCTCCGTCATCGTGGCGCTGCTCCGCAAGGACCCGGCGCAGCGGCCGCGCGCGGACGAGGCCGAGCGGATGCTGCTCGACGCGATGGAGGGGCGCGCGCCGGCGGCGGCGCAGGCGTACGTGCCGACCCAGCGCGTGGCCAGGGAGGACCTGGACTCGGCGGCGGACGGTACGGCCGCCGACGCCGGTGCGGAGGGCACGGCGGACGGGCCGCCGAAGGTCACCGCACGCTGGCCCGAACCGCCGCAGCAGCACCAGCCGGCACACGTACCCCACGGGCCGCAGGGGCCTGCCCGTCTCGCGCCCGCTTCCCCGTCCTCCTCCGGCCGTGGCCGCTGGCGTTCCGCCCTGCTCGCGGCGCTGCTCGCCGGGGTCGTCGCCGGCGGTGCCGTCTTCGCCGCGATGAACTACGCGGGTGGAATCGGCGACCGCGACCCCGGTGGCGACGGACGGACCACGTCGAGTGCCCCCGCGACCGAGAAGGCCTCCGACATCCCGGCCGGCTGGCACCGCGTCGAGGACCGGGAGGGCTTCAGCCTCCTCGTACCGGACGGCTGGAAGCGGCAGACGGAGGGGGATCAGATCGACTACACCCCGGACAACGGCCGCCACCGCATCCGGATCAGCATCGACAAGAGCCCCGACTTCGAGAATCCGTACATGCATGCGATCGACCTGGAGCGCCAGCTCGGGAAGCGCATGGACTACAACCGGGTCAAGCTCAACCAGACGACGTACCGCGACCAGGTCCGCTCCTGCCTGTGGGAGTTCACCTGGACCGAGAAGAAGGACTTCCCCGGGCCGCGGCACGCGATCGACCAGATGTACTACGAGGACGACGGCACCGAGTACGCGATCTACATGTCCTCGCCGGAGTCGAGCTGGGAGACCACCCGGGAGCAGTTCGACATCGTCGTCCAGCACTGGCGCGCGCCGGGGGTGTGACCAGGCGGTCGCGCCGGGGGCGTGACCGGGCGGAGACGACTCCACGCCCGGCGCGGAGAAATCTCCGGGCCGGGCCTCCGGTGGCCGTAAGCCCCTGATCAGGGCTTATGTGCCAGTGATCGCTGGCGTGATGTGTGTGGACGGTGAAAACGCGTTACCGACGGGTACCCAAAGGCCGGAACGCGGCCTACGCTCGGCCTCATGACGGACTCGATGGCCCCCGCCGCCCACCTCGACGCCGACAACGCCGCCGAGGCGGCCCGCCCGGCCGCTCCCGCCGGTGCGACCAACCCGGTCGCGCCCGCGCCCGCCGGTGCGCGGACCGCCGCCGACGTCGTGACGCCCGAGCTGGTCGCCCGGTTCACCCGCGGCGTCGTCGGCTCCGGCCGCACCGCCAACCACACCCCCTTCACCGGGAAGAAGCTGGCGGACCTGCCCGAGTCCACCCCCGAGGACGTCGCCGAGGCCTTCACGCGCGCGCGTGCCGCCCAGGCCGCCTGGGCCGCCACCCCGGTCCGGGCCCGCGCCGCCGTCCTCCTGCGCTTCCACGACCTGATCCTCCAGCGGCAGGCCGAGGTCCTCGACCTCATCCAGCTGGAGACCGGCAAGGCCCGCCTGCACGCCCACGAGGAGGTGCAGGCGGTGGCCGTCGCCGCCCGCCACTACGGCCGCAAGGCCGCCTCGTACCTGCGCGCCAAGCGCCACACCGGCGTCGTGCCGACCCTCACCAAGGTCACCGAGCTGCGCCAGCCGCGCGGGGTCGTCGGCCAGATCGCCCCCTGGAACTACCCGCTCGAACTCTCCGTCGGCGACGCGCTCCCCGCCTTCGTCTCGGGCAACGCCGTCGTCATGAAGCCCGACACGGAGACGGCGCTCACCGCGCTCTGGGCCCGCGACCTGCTCATCGAGGCCGGCCTGCCCGCCGCCGTCTTCCAGGTCGTCCTCGGCGAGGGCCCGGTCGTCGGCCCCGAGGTCGTCGCCCACGCCGACTACGTCTCCTTCACCGGCTCCACCCGCACCGGCCGCGAGGTCGCCAAGGGCGCCGCCGCCCGGCTCGTCGGCGTCTCCCTCGAACTCGGCGGCAAGAACGCGATGCTCGTCCTCCAGGACGCCGACATCGAGAAGGCCGCCGCCGGAGCCGTCCGCGCCTGCTTCTCCTCCGCCGGCCAGCTCTGCATCTCCATCGAGCGGCTGTACGTGCACGAGTCGATCGCCGACGCCTTCCTCGACCGCTTCGCCGCCCGCACCAAGGCCATGCGCCTCGGCAACTCCCTCGCGTACGGGGCGGACATGGGCTCCCTCGTCGGCGAGCGGCAGATGGAGGCCGTCACCACGCACGTGGAGGACGCCGTCGCCAAGGGCGCGAAGCTCATCGCCGGCGGCGTCGCCCGCCCCGACATCGGCCCCCTCTTCTACGAGCCGACCATCCTCGACGGCGTCGAGGCCCCGATGGCCGTCTGCACCGAGGAGACCTTCGGCCCGGTCGTGTCGGTCTACCGCTTCCGCGACGAGGACGAGGTCGTCGAGCTCGCCAACGCCACCCCGTACGGCCTCAACTCCTCCGTCTGGACGAAGGACTCGCGCCGCGGCCACGCCGTCGCGGCCCGGCTGCGCACCGGCACCGTCAACATCAACGAGGGGTACGCGCCCGCGTACGGCAGCGTGCAGTCCCCGATGGGCGGCATGAAGGACTCCGGGCTCGGCCGCCGCCACGGCTCCGAGGGCATCCTCAAGTACACCGAGGCGCAGACCGTCGCCCAGCAGCGGCTGATCCCGCTCGCGCCCTCCTTCGGGATGGACGACGAGAAGTACGCCGCGTTCATGAGCGTGTCCCTGAAGGCGATGAAGGCCCTGCGCCTGCGCTGACGCCCTGTCTTTCCCACACCCCTTCCGTCCTTCCGCACGAGGAGAGCCATGACCGCGGTACCCCCTGCCCAGAATCAGGCCGAGGACGGCCCGGAGGACGGCTACGACTACGACGTCCTGGTCGTCGGCTCCGGCTTCGGCGGTTCGGTCACCGCCCTCCGCCTCACCGAGAAGGGCTACCGGGTCGGCGTCCTGGAGGCCGGGCGCCGCTTCACCCGCGCGACCCTGCCCAAGAACTCCTGGGACCTGAAGAACTTCCTGTGGGCCCCCGCCCTCGGCCTCTACGGCCTCCAGCGCATCCACCTGCTCGGCAACGTCATGGTGCTCGCGGGCGCCGGCGTGGGCGGCGGCTCCCTCAACTACGCCAACACCCTCTACGTACCGCCCAAGCCCTTCTTCGACGACCCGCAGTGGAAGGACATCACGGACTGGCAGGAGGAGCTGCGGCCGTACTACGACCAGGCGAAGCGCATGCTCGGCGTCCGCGTCAACCCGACGATGACCCCCTCCGACGTGCACCTGAAGTCCGCCGCGCAGGCCATGGGCATCGGCGACACCTTCCACATGGCGCCCGTCGGCGTCTTCTTCGGCGACGGCGAGGACGCCGACGGCACGGCGAAGGCCAAGCCCGGCGGCGAAGTCGCCGACCCCTACTTCGGCGGCGCGGGCCCGGCCCGGCGCGCCTGCACCGAATGCGGCGAGTGCATGACCGGCTGCCGCCACGGCGCCAAGAACACCCTCAACGAGAACTACCTGTACCTCGCCGAGAAGGCGGGCGCCACCGTCCACCCCATGACCACCGTCGTCACCGTCACCGAGGACTCGCGCGGCGGCTTCGCGGTGAAGACCCTGCCCACCGACAACCGCAAGAAGGGCAGCGGCCGGACCTTCACCGCCCGCCGGGTGGTCATCGCCGCCGGCACGTACGGCACGCAGACCCTGCTGCACCGGATGAAGGACAGCGGACTGCTGCCCCGGATCTCGAACCGGCTCGGCGAGCTCACCCGCACCAACTCCGAGGGCCTCGTCGGCGCCCAGACCACCGACCGCCGCTACCGCAGGAAGCACGGCAAGGAGAAGGCCGACTTCACCAGGGGCGTCGCCATCACCTCGTCCGTCCACCCCGACGAGAACACCCACATCGAGCCCGTCCGGTACGGCAAGGGCTCCAACTCGATGGGCAGCCTGACCGTCCTCCAGGTGCCCTACAGCGCCCACCGGGTACGCGCCTGGTTCCTCAACCTGCTCAAGCACCCGACGCTCGCCGTCCGCTCGCTCTCCAACTGGCACTGGTCCGAGCGGACCATCATCGGCCTGGTCATGCAGTCCCTCGACAACTCCCTCACCACCTACCGCAAGCCCGGCGGCCTCGGAAAGGGCCTGCTCACGGCCCGCCAGGGGCACGGCGCGCCGAACCCGGTCCAGATCCCTGAGGCCACCCAGGCCGCCACCCTCCTCGCCGAGGAGATCAACGGCTTCGCCGGCTCCAACGTCGGCGAACTGATGGGCACCCCGCTCACCGCGCACTTCCTCGGCGGCTGCCCGATCGGCGCCGACGGTGAGACCGGCGTCATCGACCCGTACCACCGGCTCTTCGGCCACCCGGGGATCTCCGTCGTCGACGGCGCGGCCGTCTCCGCCAACCTCGGCGTCAACCCGTCCCTGACGATCACGGCCCAGGCGGAGCGCGCCATGTCCTTCTGGCCGAACAAGGGCGAGGAGGACCCGCGCCCGCGGCAGGGCGAGGTGTACGCACGGATCGCGGCGGTCGAGCCGAAGTCCCCCGCCGTCCCGTCCGAGGCCTTCGGCGCCCTGCGGCTGCCGTTCCTGGGGATGCCGGCGGTCCCGCCGAAGAAGGACTGACGCCGACACGCGTAGATGGAAAGGGCGCTGCACCCCCCTCCGAGTGCAGCGCCCCTCCGGCTTTGGTGTTGCTGCATAGATGACCTGCGACCGGAGGGATTGGTTGTAGCGGTTGCACAGGTTCTTCGTGTGACGCGCGTCACATCCTGGGGCGGGTCGTGAAAAGGGCCCCGCGCTCGCGATTCCGGTCGCGGCGCGGGGCCCTCGGGGTCGGCACCGGTGTCAGGGCAGCGGCGGTGCCGAGCGGGGCGGCGCCGGGGGGTTGCGCCGCAGGGGGAGGGGATCGGGGGATCTGGGGGACGGGAGGATCGGGAGATCGGCCGGTTGCGGCCGGCCCCGGGCGTCCCCGGGACCGACCGCCCTTTCTGGGTGACCGGGCTGCTGTCCCCTGCTGTCCGGTCACAAGCGCTGGTGCGAGGTCCCACGACGTACCGGAGAGGCACGCCACACGCCCCAGCGAAGCCACGCGTGGTTTCTTTCGGGCCCGCCCCTGGCTGGCACGGACACCCGGACCAACGAAGCCCGGCCGGAGCCGGTCACGCGCCGTACGGGTGAGAGCCGTACCGAACGCGGGTACGGGCACGCACCCGGATGCGTGCCCGGGGTTCTCGGGTTTCCGCGCTTCTCGGGGGGCTCAGATGTGGCTCGCGTTCCCCCCCCGGGCCTCAGATGTGGCTCGCGTTCCCCCGGGCCCTCAGATGCGGCCCCGGCACAGTTCCAGCATCGTCATCGCGAGTGCCGTGCCCGGCTTGCCCAGCGCGTCCCTGTAGTGGGCGAGGACCTCCATCTCGCGGGCCAGGTTCACCCGGCGGCCTCCGGAGGAGATCCGGGCCTCCTGGATGACGGCCGAGACGGCCACCCGTTCCTGGATGAGGCCGATGATCCGGTCGTCGAGCGCGTCGATGCGCTCCCGGGCGTCGCCGATCAGCGCCGCCGCCTCGTCGGTGCGGGCGCCGGTCTTCTCGGTCTGGGTCATGGCGGTCATGTCGGGGCTCCTCGTGGTGTCGGATCGGGAGCCCCGGGGCGACATCGCCCGGAGACAAGCAGAACGCCCCGGGCCTTGTCGGCCCGGGGCGCCTGGGAAGTCGCTTGTCAGTTGCTCAAGCAGCACGACCATGGCAGCCGGTGGGCCGGTTGCCATAGGTAAAGACGAAGGTCGAGTGCTTGCGCATGGCGACAGTATGGACCCCTCCGCGCACCCCGGGACAACCCGGGTTCGGATGGTGAGACGAAAAGCGACACCGCCGCGCCGGTAGAATCGACAAATAGCCCCCCCTTCGAGGGAACCCTCAAGGACCCCCAAGGAACCCCAAGGAACCTCAGGGAACCCGAGAGACCCCGAGAGACCCCCCGGGGAACCGCTCCTACCGCCGGAAGGCCGCCGTAGTGTCATCAGCGACTCCCGCTGCCGCGCCCGACGTCTCCAACCCGGACGTAGTCCTCGTTGTCGACTTCGGCGCCCAGTACGCCCAGCTCATCGCCCGTCGCGTCCGTGAGGCGCGGGTCTACAGCGAGATCGTCCCGTCCACCATGCCGGTGGCCGAGATGCTGGCCAAGAACCCCAGGGCGATCATCCTCTCCGGCGGCCCGTCCTCCGTGTACGCCGAGGGCGCCCCGCGCCTCGACCGCGCGCTGTTCGAGGCGGGCGTCCCCGTCTTCGGCATGTGCTACGGCTTCCAGCTGATGGCGACGACCCTCGGTGGCACCGTCGACAACACCGGCGCCCGCGAGTACGGCCGGACCCCGCTGCACGTCTCCAAGGCCGGCTCCACCCTCTTCGAGGGCACCCCGGTCGAGCAGTCCGTGTGGATGTCGCACGGCGACGCCTGCTCCGCCGCCCCCGAGGGCTTCGCCGTCACCGCCTCCACGGACGTCGTGCCGGTCGCCGCCTTCGAGAACGACGAGAAGAAGCTGTACGGCGTCCAGTACCACCCCGAGGTGCTGCACTCCACGCACGGCCAGCAGATCCTCGAGCACTTCCTCTACCGCGGCGCGGGCATCGAGCCCAGCTGGACCACGGGCAACGTGATCGAGGAGCAGGTCGCGGCCATCCGCGCCCAGGTCGGCTCCAAGCGCGCCATCTGCGGTCTCTCCGGCGGCGTCGACTCCGCCGTGGCCGCCGCGCTCGTGCAGAAGGCCATCGGCTCGCAGCTCACCTGCGTCTACGTCGACCACGGTCTGATGCGCAAGGGCGAGACCGAGCAGGTCGAGAAGGACTTCGTGGCCGCCACCGGCGCCAACCTGGTCGTCGTCGACGCGCAGGAGCGCTTCCTGGACGCGCTCGCCGGCGTCTCCGACCCGGAGACCAAGCGCAAGATCATCGGCCGCGAGTTCATCCGCGTCTTCGAGCAGGCGCAGCTGGAGATCCTCCAGGAGGAGGGCCCCGAGGTCGCGTTCCTCGTGCAGGGCACCCTCTACCCGGACATCGTCGAGTCCGGCGGCGGCACCGGCACCGCCAACATCAAGTCGCACCACAACGTGGGCGGCCTCCCCGACGACATCGAGTTCGAGCTCGTCGAGCCGCTGCGGCAGCTCTTCAAGGACGAGGTCCGCATGGTCGGCCAGGAGCTCGGCCTGCCCGAGGAGATCGTCCAGCGCCAGCCGTTCCCCGGCCCCGGCCTCGGCATCCGCATCGTCGGCGAGGTCACCAAGGAGCGCCTGGACCTGCTGCGCGACGCCGACGCCATCGCCCGCGAGGAGCTCACCGCGGCCGGTCTCGACCGCGAGATCTGGCAGTGCCCGGTCGTCCTCCTCGCCGACGTCCGCTCGGTGGGCGTCCAGGGCGACGGCCGCACCTACGGCCACCCGATCGTGCTGCGTCCCGTCTCCTCCGAGGACGCCATGACGGCCGACTGGTCGCGCCTGCCCTACGAGGTCCTCGCCAAGATCTCGACCCGCATCACCAACGAGGTCGCCGACGTCAACCGTGTCGTCCTCGACGTCACGAGCAAGCCGCCGGGCACCATCGAGTGGGAGTAATCCCTCCCGCACGCGATTAGCGGGTAAGCCCTCCCGCACACCGCCGAAGCCGCCGCCCCGAACCTCCGGGACGGCGGCTTCGACGCGTCCGGACGCCATGGGCGTGGGGGCTTCGACGCGTCCGGACCTCCTGGGGGCGCCGGCTTCGTCGTGTTCACGTCGGGAGTCTGGTGACTTGACCGGCCGGGCGTTACCTTCCCGCGCATGAGCGTGATACCGGACCCCGTCCCCGTCGAACGGCTCCACTTCGCCATGCCACCCGTCCACGCGACGGCCGAGGAGGAACGCACCCACCGCAAGCAGCGGCTCGCGGGCGCACTCCGGCTCTTCGGGCGGCTCGGGTACGAGGAGGGCGTCTCCGGCCACATCACCGCCCGCGACCCGGAGTACCCCGACTGCTTCTGGGTGAACCCCTTCGGCGCCCCCTTCGAGGAGCTCACCGCGAGCGACCTCATCCTCGTCAACGGCGACGGTCAGGTCGTCCGCGGCGGCCACCACGTCAACCAGGCCGCCTTCACCGTCCACGCCCAGGTCCACCGCGCCCGCCCCGACGCCGTCGCCGTCGCCCACACCCACTCCGTCCACGGGCGGGCCCTCGCCGCGCTCGGCGAACTCCTCGACCCCCTTACCCAGGAGGCCTGCGCCTTCTACCAGGACCACGCCCTCTACGACGCCTACACCGGCGTCACCGTGGACGCCGAGGAAGGCCGCCGGATCGCCGTCGCCCTCGGCACCTTCAAGGCGATCGTGCTCCGCAACCACGGGCTGCTCACCGTCGGCACCTCCGTGGACGCGGCCGCCTGGTGGTTCATCGCCCTCGAACGCTGCGCCCGGGTCCAGCTGGCCGCGCGCGCCGCCGGCAAACCGGTGCTCATCGACCACCGTGACGCGGTCGCCACCCGGGAGCAGCTCGGCAGCGACCTCGTCGCCTGGATCAACTACCAGCCCCTGTGGCGCAGGATCAGCCGAACGGACCCCGAACTCCTGTCGTAACACCATCGCTTCACCCTTCTGTACGTCAATGAGATGGCGCGGCAATCACTCTCCGGCGGGGCGCACGCGGCAGGCGCGGGAGCCTCCGGTGCGGCACAATTCCGTGAAATCAAGGGCTGGTTGGCCCTGAGCGGCGCGCCGCGACGCATCAGAGCGGGATCGACGCGGGCCGTGAAGTGAGCTCGGGAGTGAGAGAGCACCGTGGCGGTTCAAGAGGCGAGACAGTACGGCGAGCACGCGACGGCCTGTGCCGGCTGCGCGCACTGCGGGCAGACCGGCCATCGGCGCGCCGTCGCCGCCTTCCTGGCCCGGCGCGACGAGCTCGCCGCCGGTCACGGCGTCCCCGCGGCCGTTGCACACTCACCGGTCGCCGCCCGCCAGTGGGTCTCCGACGAGCTCGCCCAGTCCGCCCGAGCGGTGGCCGTGCGCGGCCGGGAAGCCGGGCTCGCCTGGCTCGACCGCGTCCGGCGCGGGGGTCTCGGCGCCGTCTGGGGTGCCGTCCTGGCCCTCCTCCTCGGCCAGGCCCTCAGCGCCATCGACGGCGGCTGGACCGGGGCCCGCACGGCCGGCCTGTGCACCGCCCTGGCCCTCGCCGTCCTGCTCAGCGCCGCCGCCCACGCCCACCGGGCCCGCGGCGGTCTCCTCGCCCCGCTGATCGGCGAGGACAACCGGCTCTCCACCACCCGTGCCGTCTCCGCCGGCTGGCTGCTGTTCCTCGCCTTCACCCTCCTCTCCCTCGCTTTCCAGTCACCGGGCACGACCGCCTTCGCTCTGGCCCGCGGCGCGGGCCTGCTCACCGTCCTCGCCCTCGTCGCCTCCGTCACCGTCACCGCCCGTCTCGTCGTCGCCCTGGGGATCGCGGCCGGCCGCCTCCAGAAGGTGCGCGCCGACCGGCCCCGCGCCGCCGACCTCGTCTGCGACGACAGCGGCCGGGCCGCCCTCGCCGATGTCCAGTACCTCCTCGTCTCCGGTGCCGTCCTCGCCCTGGCCGCCGTCGGTCTGGCGCGCGATCCCGACCGGCTTCCCGAGGTGCCCTGGTCCCTCGTGCTGCTCGTCGGCGTCTCGGCGGCCTGGCACCTCGCCGCGAAGTACACCGAGGGCGTCCGCCCCACGATCCACTCCGTGGTCCGGTCCCGGGAGGCGGGCGACCTCGACGCCCCGATCCGCACGGGCGACGACATCGAGATCCGCGGCTGCGGCTTCGTCCCGCCGGGCGCCGCTGCCCCCGACCCGCTGACCCGCCTGGTCGTCCGCATCGGCCCGGTCCACGCCCACGTGCCGCTGGTCCCGGTCCCCGGCGGCTTCGCCAACCCCACCGACACGTCCCTGACCGTCCCCCTTCCCGCGGACGTGGAGCCGGGCCGGGTGGAGGTCTCGGTCGTCACGGCCGCGGGCGTGGAGACCAACCGGGTCACGATCGACGTCATGGACTGACCCTCCGGCCCCCTTCCCGCGTCCCCGGCCCCGTGTGCGAGGAGAATCGACCCGCGAACAGCCGTACGGGGCGTGGAGAGGTGACCGACGATGACGGGACAGACGGACCAGCCGCACGACAGGGACGACGCCCCGACGGGCCGGGGCGAGACCGGAGCCACCGACGGCCTCGGCGGGACCGGAGGCACCGACGGCCTCGGCGGGACCGGCAAGACCGGCGGCGGGGACGGCACGAGCGCGTCAGGTGGCTCCGGCGCGGTCGACGGACCTGCCGCCGCCGGCGGTCCGGGTGCGGCTGGCGGTCCTGCCGCCGCCGGCGGTCCGGGTACGGCCGGGGGTCCTGGCGCGGTCGGCGGTCCCGGTGCGTCCGGCGGCGACGGGCGGTTTGCCGAGCGGCGGGCGACGTTCGACGTGTGGAGGGCGACCGCCTCCCGTTATGCCCTCCTTCCGCTGCGGATCTTCCTCGGGGTCACGTTCATCTACGCCGGACTCGACAAGCTCACCGACTCCGCCTTCTTCGCCGACACGGGCAGCGGCTCCATCGGCGAGATGATGCGCGGCGTCCGCGACAGCTCCGCGATCCCCGCCCTCGTCGACGTCGCCCTCAACAACCCGACCGGCTTCGGATACGCCATCGCCTTCGGAGAGCTCGCCGTCGGGCTCGGGACCCTCTTCGGTCTCTTCGCCCGACTGGCCGCGCTCGGCGGCGCGCTGATCTCACTGAGCCTCTGGCTGACCGTGAGCTGGCAGGTCCACCCGTACTACCTCGGCAACGACCTGATCTACCTGATGTCCTGGCTCCCGCTGCTGCTGGCCGGGGCCCCGGTGCTCTCGCTGGACCGGCTCCTCGCCGAACGGCGCCGTATTCGATAGGCGACCCAGGTCACGAGGGCGGCGGTGCCCAGGCCGCCGCAGAGGACGGGAATCATCGCGTACCACGGGGTCGTCCAGGCGCCGGCGGCGTCGCCCGCGTAGGCGGCGGCCAGGACGAGGGCCGTCAGGCCGACGAGCAGCCGGCCGGGGCGGAACTCATGAAGCAGCACGGGTGACCTCCACCTGTCCGAGTCCGACCTCGAGCGAGAGGTCCAGGGTGCCCGCCGGGGCGGTCCCGGCCGGCGGGGTGAGCGTCCGGGTCACGTCACGGCCCGGCGCGATGTCGATGTCGCCGGCGGGCGCACCCGGCAGCCGCAGATCGCCCAGGCCCACCTCGGCGTGCAGCTTCACCACCGCGCTCTTCGGCACGATCACCTCGAGCCGCCCCGCGCCGACCCCGACGTGCGTCGCGACGGTCGTGCCGGCCGGGAGCGGGAGCCGGGTCAGGTCGAGCTTTCCGACCCCGCTGCCCAGCTCGTAGTCCGGCTGCACGGCGGCGACCGAAGCGGGCTGCCATGTCTCGCGGACCCACTCCGTGCTGATCCGGTCGGGCAGCGCCGTGGCCAGTGCCAGGAGGCCGGCCGTGACCACGGTCAGGAAGACCGTGCCGAACCCGGTCCGTCCGAGGAAGCTGCTGACGACGAGCCCCAGGCCGAACACCGCGAGCGCGGCCGCGAGACCGGTCTGCAGGCTGGTGCCCAGCGGGTGGGTGTCCCACGTCAGGCCCGTGCCGAGACCGCCCGCTATGAGAGCGAGCAGGAAGACGAGCCCCCCGATGGAGAGCGGGCTCCGGCGGATGGAGGGGGCCGGACGCCCGGGCGCCGAAGGGCCGGGACCCCACTGACTGCCCGGCTTCGGCACCTCGCCGTTCACCCGGCCGTCCTCGTCCAGGATTCCGTGCGGACCCCACATGTAGCCGACGGCGATCCTGCCCGTCGAACCGTCCTTGACGATCGGGTCCTTCCACCAGGAGGGGGACTCGAAGAGCGGCGGAGCCTTGGTCTCGGGCGGCGCCTCGGCGACCGTGAGGCCGGCCGTGGTGTCCGGCCGGCCCTCGGCCTCGCCGCCGACCCGCCGCCGCTGCGACCAGACCGCCGCCCCGGCCACGGCGAGCGACAGGATGAGCGCGAAGCCCAGGACCGTGCCGCTGTGCAGCGTGGACAGGAGGATCCCGCAGCCGATCAGCGCCATGAGCAGGGCGGCCAGCGAGGCCCCGGACACCCGGCCCATGAGCAGTCTGCGGCCCTCGCTCTCGTCCTCTCCCGCGAGCGGGATCAGCAGCCACGCGAAGCCGTAGAAGACGAGGCCCAGGCCGCCCGCCACCGACAGCACGCCGATCACCACCCGGAATATCACCGGGTCGAGGTCGTAGCGCCGTCCGAGACCTCCGCAGACGCCGCCCACGACGTTGCTGCCGCGCGAGCGCCGGAGCGGCGGGGCGGGGTCGGCCTCCGCCGGCGGCGGGGCCTCGTGCTGCGAAGGCATCGAACTCGTCATGCCTCCATGGTGACGGCCGGTGACGTTCCGCGGCACCGGGGCCGACCCTGGCCCGACCCTGATATTCACGGCCCCCCAGCCCCCGAGTGGTTACCAGGGACGATCTCAGGGCCGACCCTGATGTCCCGCGCGGGCCGGACGTGTGACGATCGGTGCATGTCCGCAACCGCTCGTGTCACCGAGACCGACGAACCACCCGTGCGCAGGCTCTACCGGAGCGCCGACGGGCGGTGGCTCGGCGGTGTCGCGCGGGGCCTCGCGGGCCACCTCGGCCTCCCGGTCGTCTGGGTGCGCGCGCTCTTCGTGGTGCTGTCGTTCTCGAACGGCCTGGGCATCGTGCTCTACGCGGTCTTCTGGATCGTCGTCCCGCTCGGCGTCGGCGGAAGGTCCGCCCCGCGCTCCCTCTTCGAGACCACGTCGGACGGCCGCCGCAGACTCCGCAAGCCCGACCGGGGCCAGGTCGTCGCCCTGATCGCGCTCGGCATCGGCCTCGCGGCCCTCGCCGGGAACATCAGCGTCGACAACGAGACCGGACGCTACATATGGCCGCTGATGCTCATCGCGGTCGGCGTCGTCCTCGTCTGGAGACAGGCGGACAACGCCCGCCGGGCCAGCTGGACCGACCCAGGGCGCCACAAGGGTGCGCTCCAGCTGGTCCGCGGCCTCGTGGGCGTCGGCCTCGTCGGCACCGGCCTCGCCGTCTTCGTCGTGGTCCGCGGCTCCGTCGCCCAGCTGGGCACGGCCGTGACCGCCGCCGTCGCGGTCCTCACCGGCATAGCGCTCCTCGCCGGCCCCTGGCTGGTCCGCATGTCGCAGGACCTCAACGAAGAGCGGACCATGCGCATCCGGGCCCAGGAGCGCGCCGAGGTCGCGGCCCACGTCCATGACTCCGTGCTGCACACCCTGACCCTGATCCAGCGCAACGCCGACGATGCCGGCGAGGTGCGCCGCCTCGCCCGCGCCCAGGAGCGCGAGCTGCGGAACTGGCTCTACAAGCCCGAGGGCACCGGCAGGGACGAGGAGCCCGAGACCCTCGCGGAGGCGGTGAAGAGAGCGGCGGCCGAGGTCGAGGACAAGCACGGGGTCCCGCTGGAGGTGGTCGTCGTCGGCGACTGCCCCCTCGACGAGAAGCTGACGGCGCAGATGCAGGCCGCGCGCGAGGCGATGGTGAACGCGGCCAAGTACGGTGGCGAGGGCGGGGCCGTGCAGGTGTACGCCGAGGTGGAGGGCCGTACGGTCTTCGTCTCGGTGCGGGACCGGGGACCGGGCTTCGACCTGGATTCCGTGCCCGAGGACCGGATGGGCGTACGAGAATCGATCATCGGCCGTATGCAGCGCAACGGCGGTACGGCCCGGCTGCGGTCACCGCAGGGCGGGGGCACCGAAGTGGAGCTCGAGATGGAGAGGGCGGACGGATGAGCGACGAGACCGGAGCGGCGACCGGAACCGATGCGGGGGCGCAGGGCACGGAGCGCCGGGTGCGGGTGGTGCTCATCGACGATCACCGGATGTTCCGCACCGGGGTCCAGGCCGAGATCGGCCGGACCGACGTCACCGGCGTCGAGGTGGTCGGCGAGGCCGCCGACGTCGACCAGGCGGTCACGGTCATCACCGCGACCCGCCCCGAGGTCGTCCTCCTCGACGTCCACCTGCCGGGCGGCGGCGGGGTGGAGGTGCTGCGGCGCTGCGCGAGCCTGATGGGCGCGACCGAGGACCCGGTCCGCTTCCTGGCCCTGTCGGTCTCGGACGCGGCCGAGGACGTCATCGGGGTGATCCGGGGCGGTGCCCGCGGCTATGTCACCAAGACGATCACCGGCACGGACCTGGTCGACTCGATCTTCCGGGTCCAGGAGGGCGACGCGGTCTTCTCGCCGCGCCTCGCCGGCTTCGTCCTGGACGCCTTCGCCTCGACGGACGCGCCCCCGGTGGACGAGGACCTGGACCGGCTCACCCAGCGGGAGCGGGAGGTGCTGCGGCTGATCGCCCGGGGATACGCGTACAAGGAGATCGCCAAGCAGCTCTACATCTCGGTGAAGACGGTCGAGTCGCACGTCTCGGCGGTGCTGCGGAAGCTCCAGCTCTCCAACCGGCACGAGCTGACCCGCTGGGCCGCCGCCCGCCGCCTGGTCTGAGCCGCCCCGGCCTGAGTCGCCTGATACGAGTGATCCGAGTCGCCGAGTCGCCGAGTCCGCGCCGCCTCGGCTGAGGCGCCGGGCCGCGGGGTCCGAGGACCTGGCGAAGTCGCCCGGTCCGGCCGGGTCCGAGTCGCCTGAATCCGAGCGGGGTGTCAGCCGACCCGGGTCGCGCCGGCGAAGGGCATCTCGTCGATGGGGGCGATCCGGACCGGTGCGCCCGGGCGGGGGGCGTGGATCATCTGGCCGCCGCCGATGTAGAGCCCGACGTGGCTGATCCCGGAGTAGAAGAAGACGAGGTCGCCGGGGGCGAGCTGGGAGAGGGAGACGCGTCGGCCGGCGTTGATCTGGGTGTACGTGGTGCGGGGCAGGGAGACGCCGGCCGCGCGCCAGGCCGCCTGGGTGAGTCCGGAGCAGTCGTACGCGGAGGGGCCCGTCGCCCCCCACACGTACGGTTTGCCGAGCTGGGCGCGGGCGAAGGAGATGGCGGCGGCGGCCCGGCCGTCGGGGGCGGTCACCGGTTCGCGCTCGCCGCCCGAGGAGCGGTCGGCCCGCGTGGTCGGGGAGCCGCCGGCCGTGCCCGTGCCGCCCGTGCCGTCGGTCCGCGCCGAGGCGTCGGAGCCGGAGCCGTGGCCGGAGCTGTCCCGGGCCGCGGCCGCCTCGTACCGTGCGCGTTCCTCCTCGGTCAGCCGGGCGAGGAGGTTCCTGGCCTCCGCGAGCTTGCCGGCCACGGTGGCCTTCTGGCGGCGGAGCTCCGCCTCCTGCTCGCGCAGCGTGGTCAGCTTGCCGGCCGACTCCCCGCGCAGCTGCCGGATCGCGGCGAGCTCGCGCCGTACGGCCGTGATGGCGGCCGCCTGCCGGTCCCCGGCCTTCTCGGCGAGCGCGGCCCGCTCCAGGTACTGGTCGGGATCGGAGGTGAGGGCGAGCTGGATGGCGGGGTCGAGCCCGCCGGAGCGGTACTGGGCGGCGGCCATGGCCCCGAGTGCGTCGCGGGCGGTGTTGAGGCGCTCGGTCCTGCGGGCGGCCTCGTCGCGCAGCCGGTCGAAGGCGGTGCGCGCCTCGTCGGCCTTCTCCTTCGCCCCGTTGTACCGCTCCGTCGCGACCTCGGCCTCCTCGTAGAGCCGGTCGACCTTCGCCTTGACCTGGGCGGTGGTGGGCCGGGGGTCCGCGTGTCCGGACCCTTCGAAGAGCGTCGCCGTCGCCGCCGAGGCGAGGGCGAGGGTGGCGGCGGTGCGGACCGCGGAGGCGCCGAGGGGGGACTGTTTGGACTTCCGGTGCGCTGCCACGAGGGCGGGTCACATCCTCTTCCCTGAGGGGGACGGTGCCCGCCGGGCCGACGGCGGACCGCACAGGGGAGACGGGCCGCCGCCGGGTTTTCTCGGCGGGGGTGACCGACGGCCGCCGGATCGCCGGCGGTGGTGGGGAGCCGGTCACCTGGTGGAGGACGCTAAACGCGGGGTCACGGCCGGACGGGGAGTTGACCGCTACTGGCGCCAGTTGACGTGTCGGGGACCGATCTCTTTCGCCTGGAGTCCGCCCGGAGTGAGGGGCCGGGGACATTCCGGCGGTCGTCCGACCGAAGCGGCGTGGGGAGTGGACCCGGCCGCAGAGCGGTGCTAGGGCCCCGGTTAGGCTCCGGCCCATGGACGTACTCATCAATGTCTTCGTCGCCCTGCACATCGTCGGTATCGCCTCCCTCCTCGGCGGCTTCCTCACCCAGATGAAGGCGATGGGCGCCGGTACGGCCCGCTTCGTTCCCGCGATGCTGCACGGCGCGTTGACGATGCTGATCACGGGCATCGCGCTCGTCGGCCTCAACCAGGCCGACGACCACACCCTGAACAACCTCAAGATCGGCATCAAGCTGGCGATCCTCGTCGTGATCCTCGGCCTCGTCTACGTCAAGCGGGACGAGGAGAAGGTCGACAAGGCCCTCTTCGGTGCCGTCGGCGGCCTGACCATGGCGAACATCTTCATCGCGACCCTCTGGGTGTGAGCCTTTCCGCAGCCGGAACGCGGGGGAGGGTTCCGAAGGCGGGCCCGGATGTCGGTGCGGCGTCCTAGACTCGTGAGGCGATGAGCAGCCTCTTTGACGACAGCTTCCTGGCCGGCCTCCAGAACCACTCCTCGGAGGAGCCCCCGCCCCACCCCGAGGACGAGGAGCACGGCTCCCCGGCCATGGAGGAGGTCCCGCACGACCTCTTCGGGGAGCACTTCGACGCGCCCCCGCCCACCCGGGAGACGCACTACCGCGACGGCCATCCCCGGCCCGTCGTGGACGCCGCCGCGCTCCTGGAGGGGCTGAACGAGCAGCAGCGCGCCGCCGTCGTCCACACGGACACCCCGCTGCTCATCGTCGCCGGCGCCGGCTCCGGCAAGACCCGGGTCCTCACCCACCGCATCGCCCACCTCCTGGCCACCCGGCACGTCCACCCCGGCCAGATACTGGCGATCACCTTCACGAACAAGGCCGCCGGCGAGATGAAGGAGCGCGTCGAGCAGCTCGTCGGACCGAGGGCCAACGCGATGTGGGTCATGACCTTCCACAGCGCCTGCGTCCGCATCCTGCGCCGCGAGTCGAAGAGGCTGGGCTTCACCTCCTCCTTCTCGATCTACGACGCCGCCGACTCCAAGCGGCTGATGTCGCTGGTCTGCCGGGACCTGGACCTCGACCCGAAGAAGTTCCCGCCGAAGTCGTTCAGCGCCAAGATCTCGAACCTCAAGAACGAGCTGATCGACGAGGAGACCTTCGCCGACCGGGCCGCCGACGGCTTCGAGAAGACGCTCGCCGAGGCGTACCGGATGTACCAGGCGCGGCTGCGCGAGGCCAACGCCCTGGACTTCGACGACATCATCATGACGACGGTCCACCTGCTCCAGGCGTTCCCCGACGTCGCCGAGCACTACCGCCGCCGCTTCCGCCACGTCCTCGTCGACGAGTACCAGGACACCAACCACGCCCAGTACACCCTCGTGCGCGAGCTCGTCGGCACCGGCTACGAGGACCTCGGCCCGGCCGAGCTGTGCGTCGTCGGCGACGCCGACCAGTCGATCTACGCCTTCCGCGGCGCGACCATCCGCAACATCCTCCAGTTCGAGGAGGACTACCCGGACGCGACGACGATCCTCCTGGAGCAGAACTACCGCTCCACCCAGACGATCCTCTCCGCCGCCAACGCCGTCATCGAGCGCAACGAGTCCCGCCGCCCCAAGAACCTGTGGACGAACGCGGGCGCGGGATCGCAGATCACCGGCTACGTCGCCGACACCGAGCACGACGAGGCCCAGTTCGTCGCCGACGAGATCGACCGGCTCACCGACGCGGGCGAGGCCAAGGCCGGGGACGTCGCCGTCTTCTACCGGACCAACGCCCAGTCCCGTGTCTTCGAAGAGATCTTCATCCGCGTCGGGCTGCCCTACAAGGTCGTCGGCGGCGTGCGCTTCTACGAGCGCAAGGAGGTCCGGGACGTCCTCGCGTACCTCCGCGTCCTCGCCAACCCCGAGGACAACGTCCCGCTGCGCCGCATCCTCAACGTCCCCAAGCGGGGCATCGGCGAGCGTGCCGAGGCGATGATCGACGCCCTGTCCCTGCGCGAGAAGATCACCTTCCCGCAGGCACTCAAGCGGGTCGACGAGGCGTACGGCATGGCAGCGCGCTCGGCGAACGCCGTGAAGCGGTTCAACGCGCTCATGGACGAGCTGCGCACGGTCGTCGAGTCCGGCGCGGGCCCGGCCGTCGTCCTGGAGGCGGTCCTGGAGCGGACGGGCTACCTGGCCGAGCTCCAGGCCTCGACCGACCCGCAGGACGAGACCCGCATCGAGAACCTCCAGGAACTCGCGGCCGTCGCCCTGGAGTTCGAGCAGGAGCGCGGCGAGGAGCCCGCGACCCTCGCCGAGTTCCTGGAGAAGGTCGCCCTCGTCGCCGACTCCGACCAGATCCCCGACGAGGACGAGGAGGGCCGGGGCGTCATCACGCTGATGACGCTGCACACCGCCAAGGGCCTCGAATTCCCGGTGGTGTTCCTGACCGGCATGGAGGACGGCGTCTTCCCGCACATGCGCGCCCTCGGGCAGACGAAGGAGCTGGAGGAGGAGCGGCGCCTCGCGTACGTCGGCATCACGCGCGCGCGTGAGCGGCTCTACCTCACGCGCTCGTCGATGCGCAGCGCCTGGGGCCAGCCCTCGTACAACCCGGCCTCGCGCTTCCTGGAGGAGATCCCGCCCGCGTACCTGGAGTGGAAGCGGACCGGTCCGATCGCCAAGCCCGCCGGGCCGACCTCGGAAATCACCTCCTCGCTGTCCTCCTCCCGCGCGCGCTCCGGCCCCTCGGGCTTCGCCACCCGGCGCGCCGGCGAGAAGCCGGTCATCTCCCTCCAGGTCGGCGACCGTGTCACGCACGACCAGTTCGGCCTCGGCACGGTCATGACGGTGACGGGTTCGGGTTCGGACGCCCAGGCGACGATCGACTTCGGCGACGACAAGCCGAAGCGGCTGCTGCTGCGGTACGCGCCGGTCGAGAAGCTGTAGCGGGGCGGTACGGGAAAGGGCCCCGGCAGCAGATGCCGGGGCCCCTTCTCGTACGTGTACGGGGAAGGCTCAGCTGGTCGGGTCGAGGCCGTGGCTGCGCAGCCACGGCAGCGGGTCGATCGCGGAGCCGCCGCCCGGCCGGACCTCGAAGTGGAGGTGCGGGCCGGTGGAGTTGCCGGAGTTGCCCGAGTAGGCGATGACGTCGCCGGCCTTGACGTAACCCGAGCGGATCTTGGTGCTGCTCAGGTGGCAGTACCAGGTCTCGGTGCCGTCGGGGGCGGTCACGATCGCCATGTTGCCGTAGGCGCTGTTCCACTGCGTGCGGACGGTGCCGTCGGTCGCGGCGCTGACCGGGGTGCCGTACCACACGGGGAAGTCGATGCCCGTGTGCACCGACATCCAGTTGACGCCCGCCTGGCCGAAGCGCGCGCTGAGTTGGTGGAGCGCCACCGGCAGCACGAACTTGGGGCGCAGCGCCTCCTTGCGGGCCGCCTCGTCCTCGCGCTTCTTCTTGTCGGCCGCCTGGCGGGCCCGGAGGTCGATGCGCTCCTGGGTGCGGCTGGCGCGGTCGCCGAAGTCGCGGGCGTCGGCGCTGAGCGCGTCGAGCTGGGTGTCGAGCGCGCTGTTGGCCGCGACCTGCTTCACCGAGGCGGGGTCGGCGGCGGCGAGCGCGGTCGTGTCGTTCTTCTGTCCGCCGCTCGTGGTGGCGCCGGTGAGGCCGCCGACGGAGGCGGCGGCGATGCCGGCGACTCCCATGACGCAGGCGGAGGGGACGGCGACGGTCAGCAGCGCGGAGCGCTTGGCGGGGGTACGGCGGCGGCCGCGGTTGCCGCCGGAGTTGCGGCGCACGGGGCGGCCGGCGACGGGCGCATCCGTACGGATCTCGACGGCGGGTCCGTCGGCCGGCTCGTCGTGGTCGTACGGGTCGTGGTCGTAGCCGTCGTCGTACGCGTCGTGGTCGTAACCGTCGTCGTACGTGCCGTCGTACGTGTCGTCCTCGGCCTCGGCGAGGGCCTCCGGGGCTCCGGCGTCGTCCGGGGCGTAGGTCTCGACGTCCTCGCCGGAGGCGTGGCCCTCGTGTCCCTCGGGGACGTACTCGAAGGCGAACTCGGCGGTGTGCTCCGCGTGCGGGGTGTACTGCTGGGGGACGACCGGCTCGGGCTCCGGGGTCGCGTGGTTCCACGCGGTCGCGTCGAAGGCGCCGGTCTCGGTCGCGAAGGCGGGGGCGGCCCACTGGCCGGTGGTGTCGTAGGCCTCGTAGCCGTACGTGCCCTGGGCGGCGTAGGCGCCGGCGTGGACGTTCTCGTACTGGCCGGTGTGCTGGGCCTCGGTCCAGGCGGTGGCGTCCCACTGCCCGGTGGTGTCGTACTGCGTCGCGGTGGTCGCGTAGGCGCCGGTGGCCTCGTAGGAGGCGGCGGCGTTCCACTGGCCCGTGGTGTCCCACTGGCCGGTCGTGTCGTACTGCCCGGTGGTGTCGTACTGGCCGGTCGTGTCGTACTGCCCGGTGGTGTCGTACTGCCCGGTGGTGTCGTACTGCCCCGTCGTCGCGTACGTGCCGGTGGCGGCGTACTGACCGAGGTCCCACTGGCCGCTGTGGTCGGCCTGACCGCCGGGGTAGGCGCCGAACAGCGGGTCGATGGCGAAGCTGCCGGTGGTGTGGGCGCCGTTTCCGACGTACCCGGCGTGGGGGTGCTGGTCGTTCACCAACGTCTCTCTCGCCTCGGCAGCAGGACCAGTCCGGGGCGGGCCCGTGAGGGGTGTCCCGGGGGTAAGCAGTGGCGCGACTGTACCCGGCGGTACGCGCGGCGGACAATCTTCGGAGGGGTTTGGGCCCACAGGAAACGGGCAATCGGCCGCGTTTTGCCAGGTCGGGTGGAGAGCTTTGGCCTTGTGTTCGATGAACGTTCGAAGAGCGGTGTCGCGCGGTCAGGCGACGGAGGTGGCGCCCGGCCCTTCCTCCCGCGCCCCGGAGACGGCCGGACCGCCCGCGTCGAGGGCCTCACGGACCCCGGCGGCCACCGTCGGATGCACGGGCAGCGCGAGATGGCCGATCCCGCTCACCCGCACGTTGTGCACGAGCAGGTCGGGATGGTCGAGACGGGCGGTCTCCACCGGCACCATCACCTGGTCCAGATCGCTCCAGAAGCTCACGAACCGGGTCCGGCAGCCCGGGGTGGGCCCGGCGAGCTCCCGCAGGACCTCCGAACCGGGCCGCATCTGCCGCACCAGCGGATGCGCGTCGGCGAGCGGGGCCACCCTGGTGCCCGCGTGCGGGGTACCGAGCATGACCAGGGTACGCACCCGGGTGTCGCCGCCCAGTCGCTGCACGTAATAACGGGCGATGAGCCCGCCCAGGCTGTGCCCGACGATGTCGACCTCCTCGTGTCCCGTACGGGTGCGGATCTCGTCCACCCGGCGGCCGAGCAGCTCGGCGGCGGCCCGCAGGTCACAGGTGAGCGGGGAGTAGTTGAGCGACTCGACGCAGTCACGGCCGTTCCGCAGGAGGGAGCGGCGCAGCAGGACGAAGACCGAACGGTTGTCGACGAAGCCGTGCAGGAGGACGACCGGGCGGCTGCCCTGGGCGAGGGGCGTGGGCGGCGCGGTGGCGGTGTTCGCCGCGGTCTCGGCGGGCGTCTTGGCGGGCGCCGTCGTGGGCGCCGTCGTGGGCGCCGTCGTGGGCGTCGTGGTGGGCGCCGTCGTGGGCGTCGTGGTGGGGGAGAGCCGTTCGGCGACGATCCCGGACGGGTAGAGGACGAGATGGCCGGTGAGGATCGCGAGTTCCAGCGCGGTGGCCTTCATCAGGGCGGTGACTCTGCCGAGCTCCATGGCCGGCCTCCCGTACGGCACGCGGGGCCGAGCGGTACGCCGGTCCGCCGCACCCCGCGCCGCACGGACGGCGGCGCGGGGCGCGGCGGACCTCGTCGCGGCTCCCTTCGCGACCGGCCCCGCTTGCGGCTGGTGGGCCCAGGAGGAGGGCCCGAAAGCGGGGACGACGCAGAGCGAACATGTCCCACGTGTGATTTCCCCCTCGGTCGCCACCGCGAAACGGCCCCGTGCGGGATGCTGGGGATAACGTTCGTTCACCTCCCCGGCAAAGAGGCGCGGGGGTCGCATGTGGAGGCAGTGATGGGTGTGAGCGGTCCGATCCGCGTGGTCGTCGCCAAGCCGGGTCTCGACGGCCACGATCGCGGGGCCAAGGTCATCGCGAGGGCGCTCCGCGACGCGGGCATGGAGGTCATCTACACCGGGCTCCACCAGACGCCCGAGCAGATCGTCGACACCGCGATCCAGGAGGACGCCGACGCCATCGGCCTCTCGATCCTCTCCGGGGCGCACAACACGCTCTTCGTGAAGGTCCTGGAGCTCCTCAAGGACCGCGACGCGGAGGACATCAAGGTCTTCGGCGGCGGCATCATCCCCGACGCGGACATCCCGCCGCTGAAGGAGAAGGGCGTGGCGGAGATCTTCACGCCGGGCGCGACGACCACGTCCATCGTCGACTGGGTGAACGCGAACGTCCGCGTCGCCGCGTAACCGCTGCGCGCTGCTTCGCCCACCGACAGGGCCCTTCCGCACGGGAGGGCCCTGTCGCCTTCCCAGGAGCCGCAGGAGCCGCAGGGGCGCCGGGCGGCCCGTACGTCACGGTATGAGTTCCGCGTGCATCGTCGCGCGGAGGCGGAGGGTGGAGACCAGGCGCTGGAAGGCTTCCGCCCAGTAGTCGCCCGCGCCGGGGGAGCCGTCCTCCGCCTCGTCCGGGCGGGCCGTCAGGGAATCCAGCTGCCGCGCCGCCTCCGGGGCGAGGCAGCGCTCCGCCAGGCCCATCACCCCGCTGAAGCTCCACGGATAACTGCCCGCCTCCCGCGCGATGTCGAGGGCGTCGATCACGGCCGCGCCCAGCGGCTCCGCCCACGGCACGGCGCAGACCCCGAGCAGCTGGAACGCCTCCGACAGGCCGTGCGCCGCGACGAACGAGGCGACCCAGCGCGCCCGTTCCTCCACGGGCAGCGTCGACAGGAGCTGGGCGCGCTCCGCCAGGGACGAGGTGCCGGGGCCCGTCGCGGGCGGGACCGCGGGGGAGCCGAGCAGCGCCCGCGACCACGCCGGGTCCCGCTGCCGCACGGCGGCCCGGCACCAGGCCGCGTGCAGCTCGCCCTGCCAGTCGTCGGCGACCGGCAGCGCCACGATCTCCTCCGGGCCGCGCCCCCCGAACCTGGCCGCCCAGGAAGGCAGCGGCGCCGCCTCGACGAGCTGGCCCAGCCACCAGGAACGCTCGCCCCGGCCCGCCGGCGGCGTCGCCACCAGGCCGTCCCGCTGCATCGCCGCGTCGCACTCGTGCGGGGCCTCGACGGCGATGGTCGGTACCGGGGCCGTCCGGTCCAGGCCGACGCAGGTCGCGGCCCGGCCCGCCATCCGGCCCGCGAGGGCGGAGGCCGGAAGGGCGGACAGCAGCTCGGCGGCGGTGGCCCGGACGTTGCGGCTGCGGTCGCCGAGGGCCTCCTCCAGGAACTCCTCGTCGGCGTCGGACAGTCCGGTACGCAGCGAGTCCAGGAACATCAGCCGGTCCTCCGCCCGCTCGGCGGACCAGGTCGACGCAAGCAGCGCGCGCCCCGCGGCCGGATCCTCGGTCCGTACGGCGGTCAGCAGGGCGACCCGCTCCGCGAACAGGCCCTCGTCCCACAGCGCGCGCACCCCCTCCGGGTCCCGCGCGGACGGGAGCCGGCCGCCCGCGCCCGTGCCCCGGAGGGCGAACCGCCACTCGGGGTTGAGCCGGGCCAGCCACAGTCCGCGCGGACCGGCCAGACGCAGCGCCTGGGGCCGCAGATCGGTGCGGGCCCTGGCCGCGTCGAGCAGCGCCGGCAGGGCGGCGGGCGGCGCCTTGTAGCCGTGGCGGTTGGCGAGGGCCAGCCACTGGGGGAGCAGCTCGGCCAGGTCGGGGGCGGCCCCGCGCCGCCCGGCGGGCGAGGGCGCGGCCCGCCCGGCGAGCAGCTGGTCGAGCCGCAGCCGGGCCGCCTCGGGCAGCGGTGCGCGGGGGTCCTCCGGCGCGGGCTCCGGCAGGGGCGCGGCGGGCCCGGGCCGCAGCCCCGCCCTGCGCCGTACGGTGTGCACCGCGGCGGCGTCGAGCAGCGCACCCGGCAGGTCCCTGGGCGTCGTGGTGGCCGCGAGCCCGGCGGGCGGCCGCCGGTCCGTGCCCAGCATCGCCGAGCTGACGAGTTCCTCCCACGACTCCCCGGCGCGGGCGGAGCCGGTGGTCGCGGTGGGCGCGGTGGTCGTGTCCATCGGGCTCCTCCGGTGGGTCGGTGCGCGGTGGCCGGGCGTCATATGAGGGGGACCGTCTCGCCGGGCGTCTCCGGGGACCAGGCGGCGAGCGGGGTGAACCCCCGGTGTCCGACCTCGCCGAAGACGGTCACCGGGGCGCCGCCGGACAGGGCGACCAGGCGCCAGAGACCGGGCCGGGACTGGGCGGCGGGCGTCAGGGGCAGCGCCTCGCGGCCGTCGGCGTCGGCGAGCTGCCAGCCGTACTCCGCGGGCGCCGGCACCACCCCGGTCAGCGTCACGGGCCACGAGTCCAGCCACGGGTCCTCGCCCAGCGCGCGGCCGTACGCGTCGAGCGCCGCGCCGACCGGGCCGCCCGCCGGCGGCGCGACGGGGCCCGCGACCGGGACGAACCGCTCGCCCGGCTCCGCCCGTACCTGCCCCGAGCCGGTGTGCGGGGTCAGCTCGCCGTCGAGCAGCGCGCCGACGGGGAGCGCGAGTTGGGGCGCTCTGCCCGCCGCACCGAAGGAGAGCAGGAGCGCGGTGCGCCCGGTCGTCGTGCCGTGCAGCCAGATCCGGCGGGTCGTCAGCCGGGCGTCGGCCGCGTCGTACTGGGCGAGGACCAGCCAGTGGTCCCGCACCGGGACGCCGTCGGCCGGGGCGGTGAGGCCCACCCGGGTCCGTACCGTCGCCGCGAACGGGGCGGGCAGCCGGTCCGCCGCCAGCCATGCCCGGTCGAGGAGGTGGGCCAGCGCGCACTCCTCCAGGAGCCGCACCGGCCAGCCAGGACCCGAACCCGGTATCGCCCCCAGCTCCCTGACCCGCCCGGCCAGCCCCGGCGCCTGGGCGTCGACCATGCGGGCCGCCGTCTCCTCCCACAGCCCGTACCCCGCCTGCCCGGCCGCCGCCAGGCCACCGCGCAGCAGATCGGCGAGCCGCTCCTCCAACTCCTGGGCGCCCGCGGTGATCCGGGCCGCCCTCCGCTCGGCCCTGCGCCGCGCCGCCTCGGGGTCCGCAGTCGCCCCCGGGGCCGCCTCCCCGGCCCGCCCGCCGGCGCTCCCGGCCCGCCCGCGCCGCGCGGTGAGCCACCGCGCGGCCCAGTCCGGTGCGACGGAGTCCCCGGCGGCGATCCCGTCCGCCGCGCGGAGCAGCAGCAGGCCGAGCGCGTGCTTGCAGGGGGACTTCCGGCTGGGGCAATCGCAGGAGTACGCGGGCCCTCTGGTGTCGACGACCGTCCCGTACGGCACGCTCCCGCTGCCCTTGCGCAGCCCCCAGACGGCGCCGTCGCCGCACCCCGTCTCCGACCAGGGCCCGGCCGCGCCGAGCTCGACCCCCGCTCCGCGCGACGCTTCGTCAGGAGCGAGTACCAGCACCTGTTCCACCGTCCAGTGCTCCCCCATGGCATTCATGTCCTCGACGGTAGAGGGCGCCACTGACAACGCCCCTGACCAGCGGTGACACCCCGTCAGCGGTCGATTGTCAGTGGCATGGTGCACGGTGGATCGCACAGCAGGTCGAACGATCTGGAGGGGGATCCATGCCCGTGCCCGAAACCATCGCCACGCCCGGTTCCGGTGTCGAGACGGACACCGGACCGGGACAACCGCAGGCCGCCGCCGAAGCCCTGCGGCCGCACGCCGAGCACGCCTTCGCCCGCGAACTCGCGGCCCTCGCCGCCGCCGACGACCGCCCCAGGCCCGCCCGCTGGCGCCTCTCGCCCTGGGCCGTCGCCACCTACCTCCTCGGCGGCACGCTCCCCGACGGGACCGTCATCACGCCCAAGTACGTCGGACCGCGCCGCATCGTGGAAGTCGCCGTCACCACGCTCGCCACCGACCGGGCGCTGCTCCTGCTCGGCGTCCCCGGCACCGCCAAGACCTGGGTCTCCGAGCACCTCGCCGCCGCCGTCAGCGGCGACTCCACCCTCCTCGTCCAGGGCACCGCCGGCACACCAGAGGAGGCCATCCGGTACGGCTGGAACTACGCGCGGCTCCTCGCCCACGGGCCCAGCCGGGACGCCCTCGTCCCCAGCCCCGTCATGCGCGCGATGACCCGGGGCATGACCGCCCGCGTCGAGGAACTCACCCGCATCCCCGCCGACGTGCAGGACACGCTCATCACGATCCTGTCCGAGAAGACCCTGCCCGTCCCCGAGCTGGGCCAGGAGGTGCAGGCCGTCCCCGGCTTCAACCTGATCGCCACCGCCAACGACCGGGACCGGGGCGTCAACGAGCTCTCCAGCGCACTGCGCCGCCGCTTCAACACCGTCGTGCTCCCGCTGCCCGCGACCCCCGAGGCCGAGGTCGACATCGTCTCCCGCCGGGTCGAGCAGCTCGGACGCTCCCTCGAACTGGCCTCCCTGCCCGACGGCGTCGACGAGATCCGCCGGGTCGTCACCGTCTTCCGCGAGCTGCGGGACGGGGTCACCACCGACGGCCGGACGAGGGTCAAGTCCCCCTCGGGGACGCTCTCCACGGCCGAGGCGATCTCCGTCGTCACGGGCGGCCTCGCCCTCGCCGCCCACTTCGGCGACGGCGTCCTGCGCCCCGCCGACATCGCCGCCGGCATCCTCGGCGCGGTCGTCCGCGACCCGGCGGCCGACCGGGTCGTCTGGCAGGAGTACCTGGAGACGGTCGTGAGGGAGAGAGACGGCTGGAAGGACTTCTACCGCGCCTGCCGCGAGGTGAGCGCATGACGGCCCCGGCGACGACCCGGAACGTGGACCGGGTGTCCGACGCGGAGCGGGCGCTGGACGCGGACGGGGTGTCGGGCGCGGACCGGGCTGTGCCTGCGGCGCCTGACGTGCCCAGGGCTGTGCCTGTGGCGCCTGACGCGCCCCGGGCCGTGTCTGTTATGCCGGATGCGCCCCCGGCCGCGCCTGTCGTGCCTGACGCGCCCCGGGCCGTGCCTGTCGTGCCGAATGCGCCCCCGGCCGCGCCTGACGCGCCCCGGGCCGTGCCCGCGACTCCGGCCGCGTGGTCCGGTGGGCCGTTGTTGCTCGGGGTACGGCATCACGGGCCCGGGTCCGCGCGGGGGGTGCGGGCCGCGCTCGACGCGGTGCGGCCCGACGCGGTCCTCGTCGAGGGGCCCGCCGAGGCCGACGCCCTCGTCGCGCTCGCCGCCGACCCGGACATGCGGCCGCCCGTCGCCCTGCTCGCCCACGCCGTGGACGACCCCGGGCGGGCCGCGTTCTGGCCGATGGCCGAGTTCTCGCCCGAGTGGGTCGCGATCCGCTGGGCCCTCGACCACGGCGCCGCCGTCCGCTTCGTCGACCTGCCCGCCGTCCACACCCTCGCCGCCGCCGACCCCACCTGGACCGACGAGGAAGACGAAGTCAGCGGCAGCGGACTGCGGATCGACCCCGTCGCCGAACTCGCCCGTGCCGCCGGGTACGAGGACGGCGAGCGGTGGTGGGAGGACGTCGTCGAACTGCGCGCGGACGGCGACCCCACCGCCCCCTTCACCGCCCTCGCCGAGGCCATGGGCGCCCTCCGCGAGACGTACGGCCACGGCGGTCACCCCCGCGACCTCGTCCGCGAGGCGCACATGCGGCTCAAGCTGCGCGCCGCCCGCAAGGAGTTCGGGGACTCCGTCGCCGTCGTCTGCGGCGCCTGGCACGTGCCCGCGCTCACCCGCAGGACCACCGTCGCCGCCGACAAGGCCCTCCTGAAGGGCCTGCCCCGCGCGAAGGCCGAGCTGACCTGGGTCCCCTGGACCCACCGCAGGCTCGCCCGCCGCTCCGGATACGGCGCCGGAATCGACGCGCCCGGCTGGTACGCGCACCTCTTCGCCGCCCCCGACCGGCCCGTCGAACGCTGGATGACCATGGTCGCCGGCCTCCTCAGGGCCGAGGACCACCCCGTCTCCTCCGCCCACGTCATCGAGGCGGTCCGGCTCGCCGAGACCCTCGCCGCCCTGCGCGGGCGCCCCCGCCCCGGCCTCGACGAGACGACCGACGCCGTCCGCGCCGTCCTCTGCGAGGGCTCCGACGTGCCGCTCGACCTCGTCCGCGACCGCCTCGTCGTCGGCGACGTCCTCGGCGAGGTCCCGGCCGCCGCCCCCGCCGTACCCCTCCAGCGCGATCTGGCCCGACGCCAGCGCACCCTGCGCCTCAAGCCCGAGGCCCGGGAGCGCGAGCTCGGACTCGACCTCCGCAAGGACACCGACGGCGAGCGCAGCCGCCTGCTGCACCGGCTGCGCCTCCTCGGCGTCCCCTGGGGCGAGCCGGCCGCCGGACGGTCCGGCACCGGCACCTTCCGGGAGACCTGGCGGCTGCGCTGGGAGCCCGAGCTGCACGTCCGGGTCGCCGAGGCCGGCGTCTGGGGCACCACCGTCGAGGCCGCCGCCACCGCCCGCGCCGAGTCCCGCGCCCTCGCCGCGACCGCCCTCGGCGACCTCACCGCCCTCGCCGAGCAGTGCCTCCTCGCCGGGCTCGCGGACGCGCTGCCCGTCGTCATGCGGGCGCTCGCCGACCGGGCCGCGCTCGACACCGACGTCGCCCACCTCGCCCAGGCCCTCCCGGCGCTGGCCCGCGCCCTGCGCTACGGCGACGTCCGCAGCACCGGCACGGCCGCGCTCGGCGAGGTCGCCGCCGGGCTCGCCGAGCGGATCTGCGTCGGCCTGCCGCCCGCCTGCGCCGCCCTCGACACGGACGCCGCCGCGCAGATGCGGGACCGGCTCGACGCCGTCCACACGTCGATCGGCCTCCTCGCGGACGGCCCCGAGCACGAGGACCGCCCCGGCCTCCGGCAGCGTTGGGGTGGTGTGCTCCGGGTGCTCGCCGGGCGGGAGCGGATACCCGGTGTCCTGCGGGGGCGGGCCGCTCGGCTGCTGCTCGACGAGGGGTGGCTCGGGGACGGTGAGGCCGGGCTGCTCATGAGCCGGGCGCTCTCGCCCGGCGTCCCGCCGGGTGACGCCGCCGGCTGGATCGACGGGTTCGTCGGCGGGGCCTCCGGCGGCGGGCTGCTCCTCGTGCACGACGAGCGGCTCCTCGGTCTGGTCGACGCCTGGCTGACGTCCGTCCCGGCGGGGGCGTTCGCCGATGTCCTGCCGCTGCTGCGGCGCACCTTCTCCGGGTACGAGCAGGGGGTGCGCCGCACCCTCGGGGAGCTGGTCGCGCGCGGCCCGCAGAGCGGTCGCGCCGCCGCGCACGACACCTCCCCACCCGGCTTCGACCCGGCCCCCGACCCCGCGCGGGCCGACGCCGTACTACCGCTGCTCCACCTCATCCTCGGAGCCGCCGGAGCCGCCGGAGCCGCCGGAGCCGCCGGAGCCGCCGGGACCGTCGGGACCTCCGGGACCCCCGGGACCTCCGGGACCTCCGGGACCTCCGGGACCTCCGGGACCTCCGGGACCTCCGGGACCTCCGGGACCTCCGGGACCTCCGGGACCTCCGGGACCCCCGGAACCCCCGGAACCCCCGGAACCCCCGGAACCCCCGGAACCCCCGGAACCCCCGATCCCCCCAGAACGGAGGCCCGCGCGTGACCACGATCCTCGGTGACGACGAGCGGCTGCGGCGCTGGCGCCTCGTCCTCGGCGGCGGCGACGCCGACGGCACCGGTCGGGCGCTCGCCGGCACCGACGCCGCCATGGACCGGGCGCTCACCGCGCTCTACGACCGCACGGCCGACAGCGGTCACCGCTCGGCCGGGCTCGGCGCCTCCGCGCCCTCCGTCGCCCGCTGGCTCGGCGACATCCGCACGTACTTCCCGAGCTCCGTCGTCCAGGTCATGCAGCGCGACGCGATCGACCGCCTCGGGCTCGCCGCCCTCCTCCTGGAGCCGGAGATGCTGGAGGCCGTCGAGGCCGACGTGCACCTCGTCGGCACCCTCCTCTCCCTCGGCAAGGCGATGCCCGAGACGACCCGCGAGACCGCCCGGGCCGTCGTCCGCAAGGTCGTCGACGACCTGGAGCGGCGCCTCGCCACCCGCACCCGCGCCACCGTCGGCGGCGCGCTCGACCGCTCCGCCCGGATCAGCCGCCCCCACCACCGGGACATCGACTGGGACCGCACGATCCGCGCCAACCTCAAGCACTACCTGCCCGAGCACCGCACGGTCGTCCCCGAGCGGCTCGTCGGCCACGGGCGCGCCTCCCGGGCGGTCAGGAAGGAGGTCGTGCTCTGCGTCGACCAGTCGGGCTCCATGGCCGCCTCCGTCGTGCACGCCGCCGTCTTCGGCGCGGTGCTCGCCTCGATGCGGTCGCTCGCCACCCGCCTCGTCGTCTTCGACACCTCCGTCGTCGACCTGACCGAGCAGCTCGACGACCCGGTCGACGTCCTCTTCGGCACCCGGCTCGGCGGCGGCACCGACATCAACCGCGCCCTCGCCTACTGCCAGTCGCGGATCACCCGCCCCGCCGACACCGTCGTCGTCCTCGTCAGCGACCTGTACGAGGGAGGCATCCGCGACGAGATGCTGAAGCGGGTCGCGGCGATGAAGGCCTCGGGGGTGCAGTTCGTGAGCCTGCTCGCGCTCTCCGACGAGGGCGCGCCCGCCTACGACCGGGAGCATGCCGCCGCGCTCGCCGCGCTCGGCGCCCCTGCCTTCGCCTGCACCCCCGACCTGTTCCCGGAGATCATGGCGGCCGCCCTGGAGAAGCGCCCCCTGCCGATACCCGAGCCGTGAGCGGTGCGGAATCCGTCGCCAGGGGACCACCCACTCGGGCGCCCGCACCGGATTGAGGTCCATATCACACGCGCGGCGGAACGGCCCTCACCCCGGCGCCCGGCGCGTCGTGAGGGGCGCGCAGGCCAGTCCCCGCCTGCCACGTGGGGCTTCCGCGCCTGTCCCCTCACCCCTACGGACAGCCCCTTGGTCCGTACGGTCTGTGACCCGTATCACCGCTCTGTTGGGATCTGCGATTTAGGGACCCACGGCCCTCGGGGATAACCTGCGAGACGGACATGCCGCGTCCACGGACTCCGTGCACGCCTCCCTTGTGACAGCGCAGTCACGTTGCCCTTCGCGGCACGCCCACGCAGACAACGAACCGCGATCATCAGAAAAGGGACGGACGCGCGTGGACCTGTTCGAGTACCAGGCGAGGGACCTCTTCGCCAAGCACGGTGTACCGGTGCTGGCCGGTGAAGTCATCGACACGCCTGAGGCGGCGCGCGAGGCCACCGAGCGTCTTGGCGGCAAGTCGGTCGTCAAGGCGCAGGTGAAGGTCGGTGGCCGCGGCAAGGCCGGCGGCGTCAAGCTGGCCACCACCCCGGACGAGGCCGTCGCCCGCGCGACGGACATCCTCGGGATGGACATCAAGGGCCACACGGTCCACAAGGTGATGATCGCGGAGACCGCTCCGGAGATCGTCGAGGAGTACTACGTCTCGTACCTCCTCGACCGCACCAACCGCACCTTCCTCGCCATGGCGTCCGTCGCCGGTGGCATGGACATCGAGGAGGTCGCCGCGACGACCCCCGAGAAGCTCGCGAAGGTGCCGGTCGACTCCAACAAGGGCGTCGACATCGAGAAGGCCCGCGAGATCGTGGCCCTGGCGAAGTTCCCGGCCGACGTGGCCGAGCAGGTCGCCGAGGTCCTCGTGACCCTGTGGAAGACCTTCGTCGCCGAGGACGCGCTCCTCGTCGAGGTCAACCCGCTGGCCAAGGTCGCCTCCGGTGACATCCTGGCCCTCGACGGCAAGGTGTCCCTCGACGAGAACGCCGACTTCCGTCAGCCCGAGCACGAGGCGCTCGAGGACAAGGCCGCAGCCAACCCGCTCGAGGCTGCCGCCAAGGCCAAGGGCCTCAACTACGTCAAGCTCGACGGCCAGGTCGGCATCATCGGCAACGGCGCGGGCCTGGTCATGTCGACCCTCGACGTCGTCGCGTACGCCGGTGAGAACCACGGCGGCGTGAAGCCGGCGAACTTCCTCGACATCGGTGGCGGCGCCTCCGCCGAGGTCATGGCGAACGGCCTGGAGATCATCCTGGGCGACCCGGACGTCAAGTCCGTGTTCGTCAACGTCTTCGGTGGCATCACCGCCTGTGACGAGGTCGCCAACGGCATCGTCCAGGCCCTGGAGCTCCTCGCCTCCAAGGGCGAAGAGGTCACCAAGCCGCTGGTCGTGCGCCTCGACGGCAACAACGCGGAGCTGGGTCGCAAGATCCTGTCGGACGCCAACCACCCGCTCGTTCAGCGCGTGGACACCATGGACGGCGCGGCCGACAAGGCCGCCGAGCTCGCGGCTGCGAAGTAAGGGACGAGGGACACCAGAGCCATGGCTATCTTCCTCAACAAGGACAGCAAGGTCATCGTCCAGGGCATGACCGGTGCCACGGGCATGAAGCACACCAAGCTCATGCTGGGTGACGGCACCAACATCGTCGGCGGCGTGAACCCGCGCAAGGCCGGCACGTCCGTCGACTTCGACGGCACCGAGATCCCGGTCTTCGGCTCCGTCGCCGAGGCGATGGAGAAGACGGGCGCCAACGTCTCCGTCCTCTTCGTGCCGCCGGCCTTCGCGAAGGCCGCGGTCGTCGAGGCGATCGACGCCGAGATCCCGCTCGCCGTCGTCATCACCGAGGGCATCGCCGTTCACGACTCGGCCGCGTTCTACGCGTACGCCGTCGAGAAGGGCAACAAGACCCGCCTCATCGGCCCGAACTGCCCCGGTCTCATCACCCCGGGCCAGTCCAACGCCGGCATCATCCCGGGCGACATCACGAAGCCGGGCCGCATCGGCCTGGTCTCGAAGTCCGGCACGCTGACGTACCAGATGATGTACGAGCTCCGTGACCTCGGCTTCTCCTCCGCCGTCGGCATCGGTGGCGACCCGGTCATCGGCACCACGCACATCGACGCCCTCGCGGCGTTCGAGGCGGACCCCGACACCGACCTGATCGTCATGATCGGTGAGATCGGCGGCGACGCCGAGGAGCGTGCGGCCGACTTCATCAAGGCCAACGTCACCAAGCCGGTCGTCGGCTACGTCGCGGGCTTCACCGCGCCCGAGGGCAAGACCATGGGCCACGCCGGCGCCATCGTCTCCGGCTCCTCCGGCACCGCCGCGGCGAAGAAGGAGGCCCTCGAGGCCGCCGGCGTCAAGGTCGGCAAGACGCCGACCGAGACGGCCAAGCTGGCGCGCGCGATCCTCGCGGGCTGAACCGGCTGAACCGGCTGAACCGGCTGAACCGGCTGACTCTGCTGAACGGGCTGATGATTCGCACGGCAGCCTGACAGCAGGCAGTACGTGAGCGGGCCCCGCCCCCTCCCGGGAAACCGGGCGGGGGCGGGGCCCGTTCTTTCGTGTCCGGGGTTACTCGACCGCCGGGACCAGCCGTTCCGGGCCCGGGTTGGGCTCCGAGCGCAGCTTCTCGCGGAGCTCCAGGTCCTCCGGGCGGAGCTTCTGCGGCCCGCCGCGTACCGGCACTCCGTTGACGGTCTCGCCGGGGGCGTTCACCGGGATGTAGCGGGTCGGCGCGGTCGCCGCCGTGAAGCCGGTGACGCCGATCAGGACCGCCGTCACGCCGAGCACCGCCCGCGTCCACTTGCGGGCCCGGCGCTCGCTGCCCGTCCGGACCGCACGGGCGGGCTGCAGGGTCGCCGTCGGCGCCTCCGCGACCAGCGCGCTCAGGCGCCGGTGCAGGGCCTCCGGCTCGGCGAGCTCGGGGAGCCGCTTCCCGATGACCGTACGGGCGTGCAGCAGCCGGTTCGCGGCGGCGGGCGTGCTCGCCTCCGTCTCGGCGGCCGTCTCCGGCAGGTCCAGGCCGAGCCCGTCGTAGAGCAGGACGGTACGGCGGTACGGCGGCGGCAGTTCGAGCAGCGCGCCGAGCAGCGCCCGGCGGTTCGCCTCGGTCGGCGGGGCGTCGGGGTGCTTGTGGGCGCGGCGGAACCGGTGCCAGGGGGAGAGGGCGTACTCGTACGCCGTCGCCCGCACCCAGCCCACCGGGTCCGCGTCCACGGCGACCTCGGGCCAGTGCTCCCAGGCGTGGTGGAACGCGCGCTCGACGGCCTCGCGGGAGAGCCTGCGGCGCCCGGTGAGCAGGTACGTCTGGTGGACCAGGCCCGGCGCGGCGTACGCGTACAGCGCGTCGAAGGCCTCCTCGGGGGTGAGGCCCGGCGCGGCGGGAGCCGCCTCCACGGGTTTCAGCCGCTCCGGCGGCTTCGCGGACCCTTTCCGGGCGGGCCCGGCAGAGATGCCGGGGACGGGGACCGGCCCCCGGGGCGGTTTGCCGGCCCGCGGCCGCACGTTCCCCGAAGCGGGGGCCTGCGCCTGGGCCGGGGCCTGCGGCCGGCCGGCGTGGGTCTGGGTCCCGGCCCGGCCCGGCTGCACCTCGGCCCGGCCGGAGCGGGCCTGGGCCTGCGACCGGCCTGGCCGGGCCTCGGCCTGCGACCGGACGGCACGGACCTCGGCCTGCACCGGCTGGACCTCGGCCTGCACCGGCTGGACCTCGGCCTGCACCGGGTGGGGCCGGCCTCGTTCGGCCGCCTGGGCCGGCGCGGCTTGCACCTCGGCCGGACCTGGCTGAACCTCGGCCTGCGGCCCGCCCGGCTGGGCCTCGGCCTCGGCCTGCGGCCTGCCTGGCTGCGCTTCGGCCTGCGGCCGGTCCTGCTGCGCCTCGGCTCGGGCCCCGGTCTGTGTCCCGGCCTCCGTCCCGGGCGGCGGTGTCCCCTCCTGTTTCGGTTCCGGGTCGAGGGGGGTGTCCGTGCCGAGCAGGCGGGCGTAGGCCTCGCGTTTGCGGCCGCGGGGGGTTGAGCGGCCGGTTTCCCAGGACCTGATCGTGGCCTTCGTGACGCCCATGGCCTCGGCGACCTGCTCCTCCGTGAGGGCGAGGGCCTCACGCAACCTGCGCCGCTCCTTCGGGGTCGGCAGGGTCGCGGAGGATGCGGAATCCGCGGTGCTCCGGCTCATCGGCGTCGACCTCCCGCAGAGCTGCTATGGGCGGAAAAGTACATAAACGTATCTTGAGCGACACAACGGAGGTTTGCCTGTTACGCGGCTAAAGCGCGTGTCGTTGGCAGCATGAATCCCGTGACCCATGTGACCGAGCCGCACCCCCTGGTCCAGGGCGGCCGTTCCGCCGCGCTCGCCACCGCCTGCGTCCGCGGCGCGGTCGCCGCCGGGCTCGGTCTCGGCGCCCTCGCGGTCCTGGTGATCGCGGCCTGGATCAGCTCCCCGTACCCCGACAGCGGTCCCGCCGGCGCCCTGCACGTCGCCGCCGGGATCTGGCTGCTCGCCCACGGCGTCGACCTGGTCCGCACGGGCACCCTGTCCGGCTTGCCCGCACCCCTCGGCGTCGTCCCGCTGCTGCTCGTCGCCCTGCCCTTCTGGCTCGTCCACCGCGCCGCCCGCGACACCCTCGACCCGGGGGGTGACGTGGTCCGCCCGCGCCCCTCGCCGGGCGGTGCCTTCGCCGCCGTCGCCGGGGGGTACCTGCTCGTGGCCGCCGGCGTCGTCGTCTACAGCGAGAGCGGTCCGCTGCCCGCCGACCTCGTCACCGCCGGACTCTGGCTGCCCGCCGTCGTCACCGCCGCCGCGGGCACGGGCGTCTGGACGGCCCTCGGCCGCCCCCTGCCCGGGCAGCGGCAGGCGGCCACCGCCCTGCGCGCCGCCGGGCTCGGGACCCTGACGCTGCTCGCCGGCGGCGCGGTCGCCGCGGCCGTCTCGCTCGCCTGGCACGCGGGCCGCGCCCAGGCCTCGTTCGAAGGTCTCGCGGGGGAGTGGTCCGGTCGGGTGACGGTCCTGCTGCTCGTCGTGGCGCTGCTGCCGAACACGGCCGTCTGGGGAGCCGCGTACGGTCTCGGGCCGGGCTTCACCCTCGGTACGGGGGCCCTCGCGACGCCCCTCGGGCTCGTCGGCGACCCTGCCGTGCCGCCCTTCCCGCTGTTCGCCGCGCTGCCCGCCGAGGGCCGCGGCACCTGGGTCCACTGGGCGACCGCGGCGGCCCCGCTGGCCGCCGCCGTGCTGCAGGGCCGTCTGGTGGGCCGCGCGGCACGGACCTGGGCGGCCCGGGACGCGGCCCTGGCGGCGCTCGGCGCGGCCTGCGGGTGCGGGGCGGCCGTCGCCGTCCTCGCGGGTGCGGCGGGCGGCCCGCTCGGCACCGGCCGGCTCTCGGCGTTCGGCCCCGTGTGGTGGCTGGCGGGCGCGGCGGCGGTGCTGTGGGGGGTCTGCGTGGGGGTGCCGGTGGCGATGGCGGTACGGGCCTGGGGCCGCCGAGTACCGCGCTCCGAAAGGCCGAGGCCCGTCCCCGCCACGACCGCGCCCGTCCCCGCCACGACCGCGCCCGTCCCTGCCACCACCGCGCCCGTCCCCGGGCCCGTTCCCGCCGCGGCGGCCGTACCCGGCTCGGCGTCCGCCCCCCTCGCCCCGTCCCTCGGCGCCTCCGTCACCGTCGGCGTGCCCGTCGCCGCCTCGTCCGGACCCGCGGACGCCGCCGTACCCGAGGTCCCGGCGGTCGAGGAGTCCCGCACCGGCCCGGCCCCGGACGGCGGCGATGCCCCGCACCCCGCCCCGCCCCGCGACCCGCACCCCGCCCCGTACGCCGACCCCTTCGGCGACGACCCCGGCTTCGAGTCGTACGACTGCCTCCCGGCGGCCTGGGAATCACCCCCGCCGCCACCCCCTACCGGCTGACGGACTACTCCCGTACCCCGAAGCCCGCGCGCAGCGGCTTCGGCAGGAGGTCGTTGCAGGCCAGCTGGCCCGCGTGGGTCAGGGCGTCGTCGCGGCACTCGTAGAAGTCCCGGTAGACGAGCTGCATCGTGAAGCCCACGGCGACGATCATCAGCGCCAGGCTCGACGCGACGAGGCCGCTGATCGCCGCCGTCCGCATCGAGCGCAGCGGAGCGGACGCGGCGGTCGCGCCCTGACCGGAGGGCTGGCCCGAGGGCTGAGCCGCCGCGGGCGGGGCCGGCGGCTGTGATGTCGGTGACACTTCCGCGGCCGGTTCCTTCGGCTTGGCGCGCAGTGAGCTGATCGCCCAGTAGAGGCCGAGGGCGCCGAGCAGCAGCGCCAGCTCCGGGATCTCGAAGATCGCGAAGAAGAAGCCCCACATGCCGGAGAGGATCGCGTACCGCGCGCGCCGCTGTGCCGGGTCCGTCGGGTCCCAGCGGATCCCCGGGCCCCGCCCGGGGCCGCCCTCGGGACCGCCCTGGCCGCCTCCCTGCCGGCGCTCGGGACCCCGCCCGAAGCCGTCCTGCGAGGGGCCGGGCTGGCGTGGGCTCCAGCGGCCGTCGGACGGCCCCGACGAGTCCGGGGTGCCGGACGCGTCGCCGTCCGGGCCCTCCGGTCGCCGCGGCTGCCACGGCTGATCCGGCCGGCCCTCGGGCGGCGGCGCGAACGGGTTGTTGTCGTCCGTGGACTGGCGTTCCGGCATCTGCTGAACGTCTTCCCTCTGTCGTCGTGACCGCGGCCGCGTCCACGGCCCCTGCTGGCGTCGGACCCTGACGCTACCGCCCTGCTCCGCCCCCGTCCCGTGGGGGCCGTCCTGTGTGCCGGTATCGTTGCTGCCGTCGGGCCATTCGTAGGGTTCCCCGTATCGAGGGGCACGATTCGTTCGTACGACCGTACAAACACCACGGAAAGAGTGACCCAGTGGCTGCCGCCCGCCTCGTCGTCCTGGTCTCCGGGTCCGGTACCAATCTGCAGGCCCTCCTCGACGCCATCGCCGCCGACCCCGAGGGATACGGCGCCGAGATCGTCGCGGTCGGCGCAGACCGCGAGAACATCGTCGGCCTGGAGCGCGCCGAGCGCGCCGGGCTGCCGACCTTCGTGTGCAAGGTCAAGGACCACGCGACCCGCGAGGAGTGGGACCGCGCGCTGACCGAGGCCACCGCCGCGTACGAGCCGGACCTCGTCGTCTCGGCCGGTTTCATGAAGATCGTCGGCAAGGAGTTCCTCGCCCGCTTCGGCGGCCGGGTCGTCAACACCCACCCGGCGCTTCTGCCCAGTTTTCCCGGTGCCCACGGGGTGCGTGACGCCCTCGCCTACGGCGCGAAGGTCACCGGATGCACCGTCCACTTCGTCGACGACGGTGTCGACACCGGCCCGATCATCGCCCAGGGCGTGGTCGAGGTGCGGGACGAGGACGATGAAGCCGCTCTGCACGAGCGCATCAAGGAAGTCGAGCGCTCGCTGCTCGTCGACGTCGTGGGGCGTCTCGCCCGGCACGGCTACCGCATTGAGGGACGAAAGGTTCATGTCGGTGAACACGGACACCGTTAAGCCCATCCGCCGCGCGCTGGTCAGCGTCTACGACAAGACGGGGCTCGAGGAGCTGGCCCGCGGTCTGCACGAGGCCGGTGTCGAGCTCGTCTCCACCGGCTCCACCGCCGGCAGGATCGCCGCCGCCGGGGTCCCGGTCACCAAGGTCGAGGAGCTCACCGGCTTCCCCGAGTGCCTCGACGGCCGCGTCAAGACCCTCCACCCGCGCGTGCACGCCGGCATCCTCGCCGACCTGCGCCTGGAGTCGCACCGCGCGCAGCTCGCCGAGCTCGGCGTGGAGCCCTTCGACCTCGTCGTCGTGAACCTCTACCCGTTCCGCGAGACGGTCGCCTCCGGCGCCACCCCGGACGAGTGCGTCGAGCAGATCGACATCGGCGGCCCGTCGATGGTCCGCGCCGCCGCCAAGAACCACCCGTCGGTCGCGATCGTCACCAGCCCCGAGCGGTACGCGGACGTGCTCGCCGCCGTCCAGGCCGGCGGCTTCGACCTGACCGCCCGCAAGCGGCTCGCCGCCGAGGCCTTCCAGCACACCGCCGCGTACGACGTGGCCGTGGCCTCCTGGTTCGCCGACGACTACGCCGCCGCCGACGACTCGGGCTTCCCCGACTTCCTCGGCGCCACGTACGAGCGGAACAACGTCCTGCGCTACGGCGAGAACCCGCACCAGGGCGCCGCGCTCTACGTCGACGGCACGGGCGGCCTCGCCGAGGCCGAGCAGCTGCACGGCAAGGAGATGTCCTACAACAACTACACGGACACCGACGCCGCGCGCCGGGCCGCGTACGACCACGCCGAGCCGGCCGTCGCGATCATCAAGCACGCCAACCCGTGCGGCATCGCGGTCGGCGCCGACGTCGCCGAGGCCCACCGCAAGGCGCACGCCTGCGACCCGCTGTCCGCGTTCGGCGGCGTCATCGCCGTCAACCGCCCGGTCTCCGTCGCGATGGCCGAGCAGGTCGCCGAGATCTTCACCGAGGTCATCGTGGCCCCCGGCTACGAGGACGGCGCGGTCGAGGTCCTCGCCAAGAAGAAGAACATCCGCGTGCTGCGCGCCGAGGGTGCCCCGGCCAACCCGGTCGAGGTCAAGCCGATCGACGGCGGCGCCCTGCTCCAGGTCACCGACCGCCTCCAGGCCGAGGGCGACGACCCGGCGAACTGGACCCTCGCGACCGGCGAGGCGCTCTCCGCCGAGGAGCTCGCCGAGCTCGCCTTCGCCTGGAAGGCCTGCCGCGCGGTCAAGTCCAACGCGATCCTGCTCGCCAAGGACGGCGCCTCGGTCGGCGTCGGCATGGGCCAGGTCAACCGCGTGGACTCCGCGAAGCTGGCCGTCGAGCGGGCGGGCGAGGAGCGGGCGCGCGGCTCGTACGCCGCCTCCGACGCCTTCTTCCCCTTCCCCGACGGCCTGGAGATCCTCACCGCGGCCGGCGTGAAGGCGGTCGTGCAGCCGGGCGGCTCGGTGCGCGACGAGCTCGTCGTCGAGGCGGCGCAGAAGGCCGGCGTGACGATGTACTTCACGGGCACGCGCCACTTCTTCCACTGACGGTGACCCCACGCTGAAACACAGGGCTCCCGCGCTCGCGGGGGCCCTGTGCGCGTGCCCGGCAGGTCCGCCGAACGGGTGGACTCTGGTCTAATGGGTTGGCTCTTTTGTCGGCCGCCGGTAGTGGGGGACGTGGTGTTGGACGTACTGAACAGGCCCGCTGCGGAATCCACCGACGCCGAGCCCTCCGACGGCCTCTCCCCGGCCCCGCTCCGCCCGTACCTGATCCTCGCGGGCGTCCTCTGCGGCCTGTACCTCCTCTACTCCTGGGTGCAGTACACGCACTTCCGCACGCCCTCCTGGGACCTCGGGATCTTCGGGCAGTCGGTCAGGGCGTACGCCGAGTTCCGCGCGCCCGTCGTCGACATCAAGGGCCCCGGCTTCCAGATACTCGGCGACCACTTCAGCCCCGTCACCGCGCTGCTCGCGCCGCTCTACTGGATCTGGCCCTCCCCGGCCTCGCTGCTCCTCGGGCAGGCCGCGCTCTTCGCCGCCTCCGCCGTCGTCGTCGGCCGCACCACCCAGCAGATCCTCGGCAGCCGGGCCGCCGGCATCGGCCTGACGGTCGCGTACGGGCTGTCCTGGGGCCTCCAGGAGGCCGTCAAGTCCGACTTCCACGAGATCGCCTTCGCCGTCCCGCTGCTCGCCCTGGCCTGCCGGGCCCTGCTCCTCGGCCGCTGGACCGCGGCCGCCGCCTGGGCGGCCCCGCTCGTCCTGGTCAAGGAGGACATGGGCCTCACCGTCGCCATGGTCGGCGCGGTCCTCTTCCTCAAGGGGCAGAAGAAGCTGGGCGCGGCCCTGGCGGGCTTCGGCACGGCGGCCTTCGCGCTGACGGTCCTCGTCCTGATCCCGGCGGCGAGCAAGCTCGGCCAGTACGACTACTGGTCCAAGATCGAGAAGACCGGCCAGGGCGCCGACACCTCCTTCGGGCAGGTCATCGGCGACGCCCTCGCCTCGGGCGAGCGGTGGGAGATGGTGTTCTACCTGCTCGCGATCACCGGCTTCCTCGCCCTGCGCTCCCCGCTGATCCTGCTCGTCCTGCCGACCCTCGGCTGGCGCTTCCTCTCCCAGGACCCCAACCACTGGGGCATGCACTGGCACTACAGCGCGATCCTCATGCCCGTCGTCTTCCTGGCCCTCGTGGACGGCGTCCGCTCGGTCCGCACCTCGCCGCGCGCCTGGCTCGTCTCGTACGGCAAGGTCGTGATCCCGGTGGCGACGGCGGTCGGACTCGTCCTCGCCGCGAACCTGCCGCTGCGCGAGCTGACGAAGCCGGAGACGTACACGACGGACAGCCGGACCCTGGAGGCGCGGGCGGCGGTCGACGCCGTGCCGGACGGGGCGAGCGTCGAGGCGGACGTCTCGCTCCTCGCGCACCTCACGGCCGGCCACCGGGTCTACTGGGTGGGCACGGCCAAGGGCGCCACGCCGGACTACCTCGCCTTCGACCTGCGCGGCTGGGGGCAGCAGGTGTCGGATCCGGCGCAGCTGGCCGCGCAGCTGCATCCCGAGGCGCGGTACGAGATCACCCACCGCTCGGACGGGTTCGCGGTCCTGAAGCGGCAGTGACCCCGGGGCCCCGGAACGGCCGAGGGCCGTCCGGCGGTGTGCCGGACGGCCCTCGGAGCAGCGGGGGACCCGCTGCGGGATTACTTCTTGATGACGAGCGTGCCGGCGGCACGGTCGTGCCAGCCCTGCGTCTTGCCGGTGCTGTCGAAGAACGGCGACAGGTAGACCACGAGCTGGCCGATGAAGCAGACGATCGCGCCGAGAATCGGGATGATCCAGCGGATGAAGCCGCCGCCGAGACCCGGCTTGCCGCCCGTGTTCTCCTTGACGACGCGGAGGCCCAGCGCCATCTTGCCGAGCGTGGCGCCGACGAAGGCGACCATCAGCCACTCGTAGAGCATGGTGGCGAGGAACAGCAGGAAGAAGATGCCGAGGAAGGTGGCGATGATGCCGCCCGCGGCCTCGCCGGCCTGCTGCGCCGCGTTGTTCAGGCAGGTGTTGTACGCCGGGGACATCGGGTCGATGCCGCTGCAGTCGTCGATGCTCTCGGTCGCGCCCACCAGGCTGGCGGCGCCGAGGAACGTCAGGATCCAGTACACGACGCCGATGGCGATGCTGTCGATCAGGCGAGCGGCGAACCGCAGACCCATCGAGGCGACCTGCACGGTGCCGAGGCCGTGCACGTTGATGTAGCCGTTGTTGGCCTGGATGGTGCCCGGGGCCTGGGGGTACGCGCCCGGCGCGCCCGGCTGCTGCGGGTAGCCGTAGCCCTGCTGCGGAACACCCTGCGGCGCCTGCTGCGGGTAGCCGTAACCGGGCTGCTGCTGGTTCGGGTCCTGCGGCTGGCCGTAGGGGTTGTTCGGGTCGCCGAAGCTCATCGAGGGGTTCCTCCGTGAATTTCCATGTGCGGGGACGACGCGGCCCGCGCGGAGGACTTTCACGGCTTGTGAGCGGATACCCCCCGGCACTTTCCGCGATACTGCGCGGTCATCGTGGTGGCAACGGCGAGATTTTGTCCAGTCGATACGTACCGAAGTTGTGCAAGTGCAACCTGTCGTTCCCCATCCCCGGCCGCTCCGTCAGGCCGAATTGGAACAACGCGGGGGTCATCCGGGAGGATGTCTCCATGAGCGCCCAGATTCTCGATGGCAAGGCCACCGCAGCCGCGATCAAGTCCGATCTCACCGTCCGTGTGGCGGCCCTCAAGGAGAAGGGCATCACGCCCGGACTCGGCACGATCCTGGTCGGCGACGACCCGGCGAGCCAGAAGTACGTGGCCGGAAAGCACCGCGACTGCGCGCAGGTCGGCCTCGCCTCCATCCAGCGCACCCTGCCGGGCACCGCCACCCAGGAGGAGGTCGAGGCGGTCGTACGGGAGCTCAACGAGGACCCGGCCTGCACCGGGTACATCGTCCAGTTGCCGCTGCCCAAGGGCATCGACGAGAACCGCATCCTGGAGCTCATGGACCCGGCCAAGGACGCGGACGGTCTGCACCCGACCAACCTCGGCCGCCTCGTCCTCAACGAGCCCGCGCCGCTGCCCTGCACGCCGAACGGCATCGTCACCCTGCTCCGCGCCCACGGCGTGGAGATCAACGGCGCCGAGGTCGTCGTCGTCGGCCGCGGTGTCACCATCGGGCGCCCGATGCCGCTCATCCTGACCCGCCGCTCCGAGAACGCGACCGTGACCCAGTGCCACACCGGCACCCGGGACCTCTCGGCGCACCTGCGCAACGCCGACATCATCGTCGCGGCGGCCGGCGTGCCGCACCTGATCAAGCCCGAGGACGTGAAGCCGGGCGCGGCCGTCCTCGACGTCGGCGTCTCCCGCAACGGCGAGGGCAAGATCCTCGGCGACGTGGACCCGGGCGTGGCCGAGGTGGCCGCCTGGATCTCCCCGAACCCCGGCGGCGTGGGCCCGATGACCCGTGCGCAGCTCCTCGTCAACGTCGTCGAGGCCGCCGAGCGCGCGGCCGCGGCGCTCTGAGGTGACCTCCGGGACCCCGGGGACACCCGGTAACCCGGACGGCGCGGACGCCGTGGCCGGTGCTCAGGAGGGCGGCGCGAAGGGCGGTCCGCGGCAGCGGCTCACCACCGACACCGCGCGCCCCGAGGGCGGCGGCCGGGCGGCCCCCGGCGACGCCCCGGCGCCCGCGCGCCAGTGGCCGCTGCTCACCGTCCTCGCGCTCGCCGGGCTCGGCCTGCTCGTGGTGGGGACGGACCCGTTCCCGCAGGCCTTCCGGGTCGGCGCGATCCTGGTCGGGACGGCGCTCCTCGCGGGCGCGGCGATGCGGCGGGTGCTGCCGTCCGTCGGCATGCTGGCCGTCCGCTCCCGCTTCACGGACATGATCACGTACGGGGTGATGGGCGGCCTGATCGTGCTGCTCGCGCTCATGGTGCAGCCGGGGCCGTGGCTGCGGATCCCGTTCCTGGAGGACGTCCTCCACCTCACGGTCACCTAGCCGCACGTTCCCGCGGCACGGCGCCCGCCCTCTCCCCCGTGGGAGGGCGGGCGCCGTCGTGTTCCAGGGTCGTGCGCACGCCGAGCCGGGGACAAGCTCCGTCGGCGCGCTGTGGCACGGAAGTGACCATTCCGCTATCTCGGCCCCGCATCCGCCGCCCCGGTGGCGTTCCCGGACGGGTGGCAGTGAGCCGGACCACAAGGGGATGGGGATTCGCGGGGGCCCGGGTCGGATAGCCTGACCGCTGGATATCTCTTCACGTCGAGACACCGAACGATCACGTGATCGATCGTCGATCAGGGGAGCCGTCCAGCACCAGGGGCAGGGACCCCCACCGCCAGCTGTCTTACGGAGATCGCCATGACCCGCACTCCCGTGAATGTCACCGTGACCGGCGCGGCCGGCCAGATCGGCTACGCGCTGCTCTTCCGCATCGCCTCCGGCCACCTGCTCGGCGCGGACGTGCCGGTCAAGCTTCGCCTCCTCGAGATCCCGCAGGGCGTCAAGGCCGCCGAGGGCACCGCCATGGAGCTCGACGACTGCGCCTTCCCGCTGCTCAAGGGCATCGACATCTTCGACGACCCGAACAAGGGCTTCGAGGGCGCCAACATCGGCCTGCTCGTCGGCGCGCGCCCGCGCGGCCCGGGCATGGAGCGCGGCGACCTGCTCGCCGCCAACGGCGGCATCTTCAAGCCGCAGGGCGAGGCCATCGCCGCCCACGCCGCGGACGACATCAAGGTCCTGGTCGTCGGCAACCCGGCCAACACCAACGCCCTGATCGCCCAGTCGGCCGCCAAGGGCGTCCCGGCCGAGCGCTTCACCGCGATGACCCGCCTGGACCACAACCGCGCCCTGACGCAGCTGGCCCAGAAGACCGGCTCCTCGGTCACGGACATCAAGCGCCTCACCATCTGGGGCAACCACTCCGCGACCCAGTACCCGGACATCTTCAACGCGGAGATCGCCGGCAAGAACGCGGCCGAGGTCGTGGGCGACCAGGCGTGGCTGGCCGACACCTTCATCCCGACCGTCGCCAAGCGCGGCGCCGCGATCATCGACGCCCGTGGCGCGTCCTCCGCGGCCTCCGCCGCCAACGCCGCCATCGACCACGTCTACACGTGGGTCAACGGCACCGCCGAGGGCGACTGGACCTCCATGGGCGTTCCGTCGGACGGCTCCTACGGCGTCCCGGAGGGCCTGATCTCCTCCTTCCCGGTCACCTGCAAGGACGGCAAGTACGAGATCGTCCAGGGCCTGGAGATCAACGACTTCTCCCGCGCCCGCATCGACGCCTCCGTCAAGGAGCTCGTCGAGGAGCGCGACACCGTGCGCGAGCTCGGCCTCATCTGAGCCCGACCCGAAGCTGACAACGGCTTCCCACGCTCGGCGCCCCCGGACCGTACGACCGACCGTACGGCCCGGGGGCGTCGTTTTTCCGGGCCGACTATCCGGGCCGACACGGAACGTCCACCTCCCCTATGCTGTCCCACCGGTTCCTGGCCAACTCGGCGGGAAACCTGGGCCGTTCCACTCGATCGGGGGAGTTTTGGCGCAGTCGTTCGTACCTCACCAGCCCGGCGGGCCGCCTTCCGCCGCCGTCGACCCGCGCCGTTTACCGGCCGCCAGCGAGGCGACCCGGCTGCTCTGCGCCGGCACGTACCTCGACGACCGCTTCCGTGACGCGGTCATCGACGAGCTGTACGTCCACGAGGAGCGCTTCGCCGCCCCCTCCCTCGGCCACGACGCGAGCCGCGTCCTCGCCCACGCGCTGCGCGCCCGCCGCGTCGCACTCGCCTGGGCCGTCGGCGTCCTCGCCCTCTGGATCGTCGCGCTCCCCCTCACCAAGGGCCTGGTCGCGCTCGTCCTCACCCCCTATCTGATCCTCGGCATCGCCCGCTGGGTGCGCGGCCCGTCCGCCACCGCCCCCGGCTACCGGGTCGTCCCCGCGTTCCTGCTGCGCTGGTACGGGCGGCTGATGTTCGTCCAGTCCGCGCTGTTCCTCCTCGTCCTCGTGATCGGCGACGAAGAGTCGGGCTACGACGTCCTCGGCGAACTCTCCGACACCGGCGAATTCCTCGCCCTCGCGGTCAGCCTCGTCGCCGAGGAGCTGTGGCGCGTCGGCCCGCTGGAAGTGTGGATCACCATCGCCGTGCCGCTCCTCGTGGCCTGGGCGACGGCCGTCCAGCGCGGCCAGTTCGCCCGCGCGCTCACCCAGGAGCTGTCCCGCGAGCGCTTCGCCGACCAGCGCTCCGACCCGGCCGAACAGGCCGAGGGCGCCCGCTTCCACCGGCTCCGCGACCGGATCCGGCTCGAACAGCACGCCCGGCTGATCATGTACGGCTCCGGCGACCCGTTCTGCGGCGCCGGCTCCCCGTACGAGCCCTGGTCGCTCTCCGTCGAGCTGCGCCCCCGCAAGAACCTCGACGGCAAGACGCCCGAACCGCTCGACAACAGTGCGGTGCTGCGGCACGTCGTCCCCCTCCTGGAGGCGCTGCGCGTGCCCTCCGCGCACGGCTCGCCGCAGCTCCAGGCCGCCGTACGGGACCGGCTGCGCGAGCTGGAGATCGACGAGGTCGTCTTCCTGCCCGTCGACGGCCTGCCGGCCCGCACGGACGCCCCGTACACCCCCGAGGGCTTCGAGGCGCACCGCTCGCACGCCATCGAGGAGGGCGGCGAGACCCGCCGGCACTTCCTCCGCATCCGGGTCGGCGGCTGGGGCGAGGAGATCGTCACCACCGTCTTCGTCCGCGTCCACACCCAGGGCGGCATGCTCATGCTGGAGGTCGCCCCGCACGTCCTGCGGCCGGTGAAGCCGCTCTACCGGTACGCCGACCGGATCGCCCACCGCTACCGGTACAACCACTACTTCGGCAAGGCCGTGTGGGCGCTCGGACGGACCCCGCGCGCGGTCGGCGACGCCCTCGTCACGATCGGCCGCTCCGTCGTCCAGCTGTGGCGCGTGCTCACCGGCGGCCACGCGGGCGCGCTGCCCGAGGGGCCGTGGGCCTCGGTCCGCGAGCTCGGCTCCGACGACGAGGCCTCCCTCTTCCAGGAGATGGACGTCAGCCGCTACCTGAAGAGCGTGCAGGACCGGGTCGCGAACGGCGTGACGCTCGCCCTGCGCGAAGCCGGGTACGAGACGGCCGAGTTCGAGCAGAAGATCGTGCACGTGGCGGAGGGCGGCACGTTCATCGAGAACACCAAGGGGAACGTGACGGTCGGCCATCACAACACCGTGACCAGCAAGACCTTCACCACGACCACGACCGGAGGCGACCGTGGCTGACAGCACCGGGAACGGCGTTCACGTCACCAACACCAGCGGCAACGTCACCATCGGCGACAACAACACCGTCACCAGCACGGTGAACGGCGCCGGGCCCGCCCGCGACGCCGCGCAGGAGGAGCTCCTCCAGGCCATCCGCCGGCTCCGCGCGGACTTGGGGGGCGTCGTCCCCTCCGAGCAGACGGCCGCGCTCGACGCCGAACTCTCGGACGCCGAGGACGAGATCGAGGGCACCGGCCGCGCGGGCGCGGGCCGCCTCGCCGCCCTGCGCCGCGCCCTCACGGACGCGGGCGCGGTGACCGGCATCCTCGCCTCGGGCGTGGCCGTCGGCCAGGCCGTCGGCGCCCTGCTCGGAGGATGAGATGACCGGCAAGGCCCGCTGGAACGACGAGACGCAGAGCTGGGAGACCGAACCGACTCCGGGGCCGGTGGCCCCGGGGCCTGTGGTCCCGCCGCCCGTGGTCCCGCCGCCGGTGGTGCCGGGGCCCGAGGTCCCGACGCACGTCGTCCCGCCGCCGGTGGTTCCGGCGCCCGTGGTCCCGGGGCCTGTGGCCTCGGCGCCCCTGGTTCCGGCGCCCGTGGTCCCGGGGCCTGTGGCCTCGGCGCCCCTGGTTCCGGCGCCCGTGGCCTCGCTGCCCGTGGTCCCGCCGCACGTGGTCCCGGACGGCGCCGGGCCCGTGGCCCCTCCGCCGCCTCCGCCTCCGGCCTACGCCCCGGAGTTCGTCCACGACGCCGTTGGCCGGCAGTACCCCGCGCCGCCCGTCCCGGAGGCCCGGCCCAGGCCGTGGGTGGTGCTGGTGGCCGGGGTGGCGGGGGCCGTCCTGGCCGGCGGTTCCGTGGCGGCCTGGATGGTCTGGGGCGAGGGAGGCGGCGGGAAGGACCCGGCGGCCGGGCCTCCGGCCTCCGTCTCGGCCACCGCCACCCCCACGGCCTCGGAGTCTCCGTCCGAGACCCCCTCGGAGACCCCGTCGCCCTCCGCCACGCCCCTCGACGACGTCCCCCCGCCGGGCTACCGCGCCCAGCGGGACCTCAAGGGCTTCACCATCGCCGTTCCCGAGGGCTGGAACCGCACCGAGAACGAGCAGGGCGTGTTCTTCAACGCGCCCGACGGGCGGAGCCTGATCCAGGTCTTCGTCATCGAGGGCGCGGGCATGACGCCGTACGACGCGCTGCGCGGGGCCTCCGAGGACGGGCGGACCAACAAGCCGGGGTACTCCGAGATCAGCCTCGGGCGGGTCTCCGAGGCCGGTGCGCCCGCCGACTCCGCCGAGCTCGTGTACGCGTACGACCGCGAGGGCGGCCGCCGCAAGGTCGTCGACCGCGCCTTCACGGCCCCGGACGGCAACCAGTACGCGATCCTGGCCGCCGGCCCGGAGACCGACTGGCCCGGGCAGCGCGAACGGCTCCGCGTGGCCCTGGAGTTCTTCCGCCCCGGGGCCTACTGAGCCCGCACCTCGGCCGCCAGGTCCGCGAGCCCGCGCAGGGACCGGAGCAGCAGGCCGGGGCCGAAGGTGAGGCGGGTCGCGCCCAGGCGGCCGAGCTCGGCGAAGGACGGGCCGTCCGGGAGGGCCAGGGCGTTCAGCGGCAGGTCGCCGAGGGCCGCCCGCAGGCCCGGCAGGTCGGCGGGCGGGGCCATGATCGGGTACACGCAGTCCGCGCCCGCCTCCGCGTAGCGGCGGGCGCGGGCGACCGCGTCCCCGGCCGGGTCGGCGACGTCCTTGCGGAGGTACGTGTCGACGCGCGCGTTCACGAAGAGCCCGGGCCCGGCAGCCGCCCGTACCTCCGCCAGCCACTCCGCGTGCGCCCCGGGGTCCTTGAGCCCGCCCGCGGGGTCGCCGTCCTCCAGGTTCACGCCGACCGCGCCGGTCTCCCGCACCCGCTCGACGAGTTCGGCGGCGGACAGCCCGTAGCCGCCCTCCAGGTCCGCGGTGACCGGGACGGACACGGCCCGGACGATGCGCGCCACGGCGGCGAACATCTCCTCGGCGGGCGTCGCCCCGTCCTCGTACCCGAGGGAGGCGGCGATGCCCGCGCTCGGGGTGGCGAGGGCCGGGAAGCCGGCCTCCTCGAAGGTGCGGGCGCTCGCCGCGTCCCACGGGCCCGGCAGCACGAGCGGCCGGTCCGCGGGCGTGCCCCGGTGCAGGGCCCGCAGCTCCTCGGCGCTCACGACGCCGACTTCGGGGTGTAGTGGCCGGGCGTCATTCGGGTGGTGACGCCGATCCGGTTCCAGGCGTTGATCGTGACGATCGCGGCGATGACCCGCGCGAGTTCGGTCTCGTCGAAGTGCTCGGCGGCCCGCGCGTACACCTCGTCGGGCACGAAGCCGTCGGTGAGGACGGTGACGGCCTCGGTCAGCGCGAACGCGGCGAGTTCGCGCTCGGTGTAGAAGTGCCGGGACTCCTCCCAGGCGGCGAGCTGCACGATCCGCTCGATGCTCTCGCCCTCGGCCAGCGCGTCCTTGCTGTGCATGTCGATGCAGAAGGCGCAGCGGTTGACCTGCGAGGCCCGGAGCTTGATCAGGTGGTACAGCGTCGGGTCGATGTCCTTCGCGGCCGCGGTCTCCAGGCGGAGCATCGCCCGGTAGAACTCGGGGACGTGCTCGGCGAGCGGGAGGCGGGGGGCGTGCTCGTGGGCGTACACGGCGGTGCTGGTCGTGGTCGTCATGCCCTCCACCGTACGAGCCGGATGGCGCAGGAGTATGGTCCATTTCCATGGCGAACGAGTGGTCCACTTTCGGGGCCGACCTCCATCTGGAACTCCGCGGCACCCGGCTCCGCACCGGCCTGATGGACGCCCTGCGGGAGGCGGTCCGCAGCGGGCGCCTGGAGGCCGGCACCCGGCTGCCGTCCTCCCGCTCGCTCGCCGCCGACCTCGGCATGGCCCGCAACACCGTCGCCGACGCCTACGCGGAACTGGTCGCCGAGGGCTGGCTCACCGCCCGACAGGGCTCCGGCACCCGCGTCGCCCGCCGCGCCACGCCCCGGACACCGGCGCCGTCCACCTCGTCCACCCCGCCGCCCCCGCATCCCGGCACCGGCCGGGCCCGCCCCGGCGCGCCCGTGCACAACCTGCAGTCCGGCACCCCCGACCTCGCCTCCTTCCCCCGCGCCGAGTGGCTCAAGGCGTACCGCCGGGCCCTCACCGACGCCCCCAACGAGGCCTTCGGGTACGGCGATCCGCGCGGCCGCCCCGAACTGCGCACCGCCCTCGCCGAGTACCTCGCCCGCGCCCGGGGCGTGCACGCCCGGCCCGAGCGGATCGTGATCTGCGCGGGCTTCGTGCACGGCCTGACCCTGATCGGCGACGTGCTGCGGGCCCGGGGCGTCCGGGACGTGGCCGTCGAGTCGTACGGACTCTGGCTGCACGACGGCCTCCTGCGCCGGGCCGGACTCGACACCCCCGCCCTGTCCTTCGACGAGCGCGGCACGCGCACCGACGAGCTGTCCGGGCTCGACGGGTGCGGGGCCGTCCTCATGACGGCCGCCCACCAGTACCCCCTTGGCGGCGCCCTGCCCCCGGACCGCAGGGCGGCGGTCGTCGACTGGGCGCGGGCCTCCGGCGGCTTCGTCCTGGAGGACGACTACGACGGGGAGTTCCGCTACGACCGGCAGCCGGTCGGCGCGCTCCAGGGCCTCGACCCCGAGCGCGTCGTCTACTTCGGAACCGCGAGCAAGTCCCTCGCGCCCGGGCTCCGCCTCGCCTGGATGGTCCTGCCGCAGGACCTGGCCGAGGAGGTCGCGGCGGCGAAGGGGGTCGTGGACTGGTCGTCGAGCGCGCCGGACCAGCTGGCGTTCGCCGAGTACCTGCGCTCGGGGGCGTACGACCGGCATGTGCGGGCGATGCGGCTGCGCTACCGGCGGCGCCGCGACCAGCTGGTGGAGGCCGTCGCCGCGCACTCGCCCGAGACCCGGGTCAGCGGCATCGCGGCCGGCCTCCACGCCGTCCTCGCCCTGCCGCCCGGCACCGAGCAGGCCACCCTGCGGGCCGCCGCCTGGCGCGGCCTGGCCGTCCAGGGCGTCAACCGGTTCCGCCGCCCCACGGTGCCGCCCACCCTCGACGGCCTCGTCGTCGGCTACGCCACACCCCCGGACAGCGGCTGGCAGGGCGCGCTCCAGGCCCTGTGCGGGGTGCTGCCCTAGAGCGGCGGTGCCGCCGGCTCCCGGGCAGGCTCCGGGGCCGGTGCCTCGCCGAAGCGGGCCAGGGTCAGGGAGCCCGCCACCGCCACGGCGAAGCCGAGGATCGCCAGCCAGTCGAGCCCCTCCCGCGTACGGTCCCCGAGCCAGGCCACCCCGACGATCGCGGGTCCGATCGTCTCGCCGAGCACCGCGCCCGCCGTCGCCGTCGTCACCGAGCCGCGCTGGAGCGCCGAGGTCAGCAGCATGAACGCGGCCCCGCCGCCGACGAGGAGCGCGTACCAGACGGGGTCGGTGAAGTCGATGCCGTCGATCAGCCGGACCGCGATCTCCACCACCCCGAAGCCGAACCCCGCCCCGAGGCCGAGGACGAGGGCACGGGACCGCTCCGGCAGCCGCCCCGCCACGACGCCGAGCAGCAGCACGCCGAAGGAGATCCCGAGCAGCGCCCAGCGCAGCGCCTCCGAGCCGTCCCGGTGGCCCTCCTTGCCGGAGGCGAGCGCCAGCATCGCGAGCCCCGCGCAGACGACGGCCACGGCCCACCACTCCACCCGGCTCAGCCGCACGTCCAGGACGCGGGAGGCGATGACCGCCGTGACCGCCAGACTCGCGGCGAGGGCCGCGCCCACCACGTAGATGGGCAGCGTCCGCAGTGCCACGATCTGCAGCACGAAGCCCAGTCCGTCCGCGCCGAGGCCGGCGAGATAGCGCCACTGCCGCAGGGCCCGCCACATCAGCGCGACGTCGACGCCACTGCCCGTTCCGGGCTCGGCGGCGCGGGCCGCCATCGCCTGGAGGACCGAGGCCGCGCCGAAGCAGACGGACGAGGCGAGCGCGCAAATCATCCCGAGGAGCACGAAAGGACTCTAGATCCTGAGGCCGGAAATCACCGGCCTACACTGTGCGGTCGCGAAGGACGTGACGCGGTGAAGACGTGACGCGTGAAGGCGTGACGCGGTGAAGGGGAGGCGGCGGACATGCGCAGGCTGAGGTCGAGCACGGTGGTGCTCGGCGGGATGGGTGTGCTCGCGGCGACGATCACCGCGTGCGGTTCGGAGCCGGACCGGCGGTGTGTGGACCCGCTGACCCGGGAGGAGCTGCCCAGCTACCGCTGCGAGAGCGGCGGAGGCGGCGACGACGACAACGGCAGCACCGCCCGCGGCCAGTACTACTACGGCGGTTCCGTCCGCGACAGGCGCGTCAGCGGCGGCAGCTTCGACAAGACCGCCGTCGACACCGGCGGCTTCGGCTGCTCGGGCACCGGCGGCGGCTGAGGCGGGCCGGGACACACCATGGAACGGCACACCATCGAGCCCCGGCCCGGCTGGCAGCAGACCGTCGAGGAGCAGGGTCTCGTCTATCCGCTGACCCGCCACCCGGACGGTTCGCTGCGCCCGTACTGGGACGAGAGCGCGTACTACTCCTTCTCGCTGCCCGAGGTCGAGGCCCTGGAGGAGGTCGTCGAGGAGCTGCACGCGCTGTGCCTGGCGGCGGCCGCGCACATCGTCGAGCACGACCGCTTCGCCGAGCTCGGGATCACCGACCCGAGGCTGGCGGGGCTCGTCGCCGAGTCCTGGCGGCGGCGGGCCGAGCTCCCCTCCCTGTACGGCCGCTTCGACCTGCGCTACGACGGCACGGGCCCGGCGAAGATGCTGGAGTACAACGCCGACACCCCGACCTCCCTGGTGGAGGCCGCGAGCCCGCAGTGGTTCTGGATGGAGGAGCGGTTCCCCGGCGCCGACCAGTGGAACTCCCTCCACGAGCGGCTCGTCGACGCCTGGCGGCGCCAGGCCCCGCTGCTTCCGCCCGGTCCCGTCCACTTCGCCCACTCGGACGGCGACGAGCTCGGCGAGGACCTGATGACGGTCGCGTACCTGCGCGAGACCGCCCAGCAGGCTGGGCTCGACACGGAGATGCTCTCCGTGGAGCGGATCGGCTGGGACCGGCTCTCGCGCCGCTTCGTGGACGACCGGCTCCGCTTCCTCCGCAGCTGCTTCAAGCTCTACCCGTGGGAGTGGCTGACCACCGACCGCTTCGGCCCGCACGTCCTGGACACCCTCGACAACGGCGGCGGCACCGGCACCACCTGCTGGATCGAACCCGCCTGGAAGATGCTGCTCTCCAACAAGGCGCTCCTCGCGATCCTGTGGGAGCTGAACCCGGGCCACCCGAACCTGCTGCCCGCCTACCTCGACGGCCCGCGCGAACTCGCCTCCACGACCGGCTGGGTCGCCAAGCCGCTGCTCGGCCGCGAGGGCGCGGGTGTCACCCTGCACGAGGCCGGCACGGAGCCGTTCGTACGGGACGGGGAGGCCTGCTGCTACCAGGAGCTGGCCCCGCTGCCCGACTTCGACGGCAACCGGGTGGTGCTCGGCGCGTGGGTCGTCGAGGACGAGGCGGCGGGGCTCGGGATCCGGGAGTCGGCGGGGCTCGTCACCGACGAGTACGCCCGCTTCCTCCCGCACGTGATCCTTTAGGGCCTACTCGGGGACGTAGTCCCGCAGCGGCGCGGGCGTGAGACCGGCGGCCTCGGCCGCGTCCAGGGCCCGCTGGAGGTCCTGCGTCACCGTCTCGTTGAAGTGCAGCAGGATGATGTCGCCGGCCTTCGGCGACGGGGTCGGCGGGGTCCACTGGCCCCAGGTCGTGAGGTCGTACGTCCAGGTCACCAGGGCCTTCGCCCCGCAGGCGCGGGCGGTGGTCCGGGTGGTCGCGTCGTACGTGCCGTACGGCGGGCGCAGCAGCCGCGGCCCGTCGCCGAACTCCGCGAGGTGCCGGTCGCGGGCCCCGCAGACCTCCGCCTTCTGCCCGGCGGCGTCGAGGGTGGTCAGGTCGGGGTGGCCGACGGTGTGGTTCTCGACGCGGGAGCGGCCCTGGTCGAGCAGGGTGTGGAAGTAGCCGGAGTCGTACGAGTACGCCCCCGGGAGCAGGAAGAGCGAGGCGGGCACCCGGCGGTCGAGCAGCAGTTTCGCGGCCGCCGGGTCGTGGTACCAGCCGTCGTCGATGGTGATGAAGACGACCGGGTCGGTGGTCTCGACGTGCGAGACCACCGGGACGGGCTCGGGCCAGGCGCCCTCCGGGGCGGCGTGCGCGGGTCCGGCGACCGCGCCGAGGAGCGCGAGCGGGACGAGGGCGGCGAGCGCGGCACGCACGGCGTGACGCAGACGGAGTCTCGGCATGGCGGCATCATTGGCCTAGACCAAGTGCCGTGTCAATGCGCCGAGTTGAGCCCCCTCCTGTCGCTCGCCGCCCTCTGGAAACGGACCCGAGCGGTCCGGACCGGACCGCTCGCCGCCCTCTCCCCAGCTGACCCCGTCAGTCCGAGAGCACCCCCCTCAGCTGCTCCAGGCCCCAGTCCAGGTCCTCCTTCGAGATGACCAGCGGCGGAGCGATCCGGATCGTCGAACCGTGCGTGTCCTTCACCAGGACCCCGCGCGCCATCAGCTTCTCCGAGATCTCCCGGCCCGTGCCCTTCGACGGCACGATGTCCACCCCGGCCCAGAGACCGCGCCCGCGCACCGCCTCCACCGCGCCGCCGCCCACGAGCAGCCCCAGCTCCGCGTGCAGGTGCTCGCCCAGCTCCGCCGCCCGCTCCTGGAACTCGCCCGTCCGCAGCATCGCGATCACCTCCAGGGCCACCGCGCACGCCAGCGGGTTCCCGCCGAACGTCGACCCGTGCTCCCCCGGCCGGAACACCCCGAGGACGTCACGGTCGGCCACCACCGCCGACACCGGCACCACGCCGCCGCCCAGCGCCTTCCCCAGGATGTACACGTCCGGCACCACCCCCTCGTGCTCGCACGCGAACGTCCGTCCCGTCCGGCCCAGACCCGACTGGATCTCGTCCGCCATGAACAGCACGTTCCGCCGCCGGGTCAGCTCCCGCACCCCCGCCAGATAGCCGGCCGGCGGGACCAGGACCCCCGCCTCGCCCTGGATCGGTTCGAGCAGCACCGCCACCGTGTTCTCGGTGACCGCCGCCTCCATCGCCGTCAGGTCCCCGTACGGCACGATCTCGAACCCCGGCGTGTAGGGCCCGAAGTGGTCCCGCGCCTCGTGGTCCGTCGAGAAGCTCACGATCGTCGTCGTCCGGCCGTGGAAGTTGTTCGCGGCGACCACGATCTTCGCGTGCCCGTCCGGCACGCCCTTCACCTCGTACCCCCACTTCCGGGCGGTCTTCACGGCCGTCTCGACCGCCTCCGCCCCCGTGTTCATCGGCAGCACCGCCTCCTTGCCGCACAGCTCCGCAAGGCGCGTGCAGAACTCGGCGAAGCGGTCGTGGTGGAAGGCGCGCGAGGTCAGCGTCACCCGCTCCAGCTGCGCCTTCGCCGCGTCGATCAGACGCCGGTTGCCGTGCCCGAAGTTGAGCGCCGAGTACCCGGCGAGCATGTCGAGGTAGCGACGGCCCTCGACATCGGTCATCCAGGCGCCGTCCGCCGAGGCGACGACGACCGGAAGGGGGTGGTAGTTGTGTGCGCTGTGCGCGTCCGCGGAAGCGATCGCGTCTTCTGTCCTCGACACGGGATCTCCGTTCGTCCTGCGGATCGGGGGTGACCCAGGGGCTGTGGCCCCCTTCTTATCGTCGCTCGGATGCCGGGCAGGGAAACCTCGGCGACGGCGCGCCCGCCGAGCGGGTGCCTGGTCGGCCAGGCTGGACCAGGCACCCGATACTGTGGAAACACGCACGGCGACTGGCGTACGGGGAAGCGACCCCGGGGGAGCCGCGCGCGCTCCACCACACGAGGTGCCGCTCGCCTGGGCATCACGGGCCCCCGGTCCCGTGCGCACCTCAGCCCCGGGACCGTTCCACCGCACGCCCGGAGGACCGCACCATGACCGCCCCGCAGCAGCACCCCGCCCTCGCCGCAGCCGACCCCGAGCTCGCCGCCCTCGTCGGCGCCGAGGAACGGCTCCAGGCCGAGACCCTGCGCCTCATCCCCAGCGAGAACTACGCTTCCGCCGCCGTCCTCGAAGCCTCCGGCACCGTCCTCCAGAACAAGTACAGCGAGGGCTACCCCGGCCGCCGCTACTACGAGGGCCAGCAGAACATCGACCAGGTCGAGACCCTCGCGATCGAGCGCGCCAAGGCCCTCTTCGGCGTCGACCACGCCAACGTCCAGCCCTACTCCGGCTCCCCGGCCAACCTCGCCGTCTACCTCGCCTTCGCGAAGCCCGGCGACACCGTCATGGGCATGGCCCTGCCCATGGGCGGCCACCTCACCCACGGCTGGGGCGTCTCCGCCACCGGCAGCTGGTTCCGGGGCGTGCAGTACGGCGTACGCAAGGACGACGGCCTCATCGACTTCGACCAGGTCCGCGACCTCGCCCTCAAGGAACGCCCGAAGGTCATCTTCTGCGGCGGCACCGCGCTGCCCCGCACCATCGACTTCGCCGCCTTCGGCGAGATCGCCCGCGAGTCCGGCGCCGTCCTCGTCGCCGACATCGCCCACATCGCCGGCCTGATCGCGGGCGGCGCCCACCCCTCCCCGGTCGGGCACGTGGACGTCATCTCCACCACCACCCACAAGACCCTCCGCGGCCCGCGCGGTGCCATGCTGATGTCCCGCGAGGAGCACGCCAAGGCCCTCGACAAGGCCGTCTTCCCCGGCCTCCAGGGCGGCCCGCACAACCAGACCACCGCCGCCATCGCCGTCGCCCTCCGCGAGGCCTCCCAGCCCGCCTTCCGCGACTACGCCCACGCCGTCGTCGCCAACGCCAAGGCCCTCGCCGAGGCACTCCTCGCCCGCGGCTTCGACCTCGTCTCCGGCGGCACCGACAACCACCTGATCCTGATCGACCTCACCTCCCGGCAGGTCCCGGGCAAGATCGCCGCGAAGGCCCTCGACCGGGCCGGGATCGTCGTCAACTACAACACCGTCCCGTACGACCCGCGGAAGCCCTTCGACCCCTCCGGCATCCGCATCGGCACCCCCTCCCTCACCTCCCGCGGCCTCACCCCGGACCACATGGCCGAGGTCGCCGCGTGGATCGACCGCGCCGTCACCGCCGCCGGCACCGGCGACGAGGACACCCTCGCCGCCGTCCGCGCCGAGGTCGCCGCCCTCATGGCCGCCTACCCGGCCCCGGGCCTCCCGGTCTGATCCCGGGACGTGTGGTCCTCGTCTCACCGGCTGTCGGTGAGACGGGGACACCGGCGGGCCGGGAACCGCCCGCACACCTGAGACAATGATGTGCATGGCCTCTGACAGTCCCCGTGTGCTCTCCGGAATCCAGCCCACCGCAGGCTCGTTCCACCTCGGCAACTACCTCGGCGCCGTCCGCCAGTGGGTCGCCCTGCAGGAGACCCACGACGCGTTCTACATGGTCGTCGACCTGCACGCGATCACGGTCCCGCAGGACCCCGCCGCGCTGCGCGCCAACACCCGGCTCGCCGCCGCCCAGCTGCTCGCCGCCGGTCTCGACCCGGAGCGCTGCACCCTCTTCATCCAGAGCCACGTCCCCGAGCACGCTCAGCTCGCCTGGGTCATGAACTGCCTCACCGGCTTCGGCGAGGCGTCCCGCATGACCCAGTTCAAGGACAAGTCCGCGAAGCAGGGCGCCGGCAACGCGAGCGTCGGCCTCTTCACGTACCCGATCCTCCAGGTCGCGGACATCCTGCTCTACCAGGCCCACGAGGTCCCGGTCGGCGAGGACCAGCGCCAGCACATCGAGCTGACCCGCGACCTCGCGGAGCGCTTCAACGGCCGCTTCGGCGAGACGTTCACGATCCCCAAGCCGTACATCCTCAAGGAGACGGGGAAGATCTTCGACCTCCAGGACCCGACGATCAAGATGAGCAAGTCGGCGTCCACGCCGAAGGGCCTCATCAACCTCCTGGACGACCCGAAGGTCACCGCGAAGAAGGTCAAGAGCGCCGTCACCGACACCGACACGGTGATCCGCTTCGACCCGGAGAACAAGGCCGGCGTCTCCAACCTGCTCAGCATCATGTCCACGCTCACCTCCACGTCCGTGGAGGACCTGGAGAAGAGCTACGAGGGCAAGATGTACGGCGCCCTGAAGACGGATCTCGCCGAGGTCATGGTGGACTTCGTCACGCCGTTCCGGGACCGCACCCAGGAATACCTGGACGACCCGGAGACGCTGGACTCGGTCCTGGCCAAGGGAGCCGAGAAGGCCCGCGCGGTCGCCGCGGAGACGCTGGCGCAGACCTACGAGCGCATCGGCTTCCTGCCCGCGAAGCACTGAGACGGCACGGAGACGGCACCGAGTCCGAGGACCCTGGCCGAAAGGGTGGTGCAGGCCGCACACTGGCGCTGCACCACCCGTACACATCTCGACGGACGACGGAGGAGAACGACGTGGGGACCGTAACGCTCGGCGTTTCGATCGCGGTCCCGGAGCCCTACGGCAGCCTGCTCCAGGAGCGGCGCGCCGGCTTCGGGGACCCGGCCGCGTACGGCATCCCCACGCACGTCACCCTGGTCCCGCCGACCGAGGTCCCCGAGGAGCGGCTGCCGGAGATCGAGGCGCACCTCGCGGGCGTCGCCGCCGACCACCAGCCGTTCCCGGTGCGGCTCGAGGGCACCGGCACCTTCCGTCCGCTCTCCCCGGTCGTCTTCGTGACCCTTGCGGCGGGCGTGCCCTGCTGCAACCGGCTCCAGGAGCTGATCAGGGACGAGGCCGGCCCCCTCGCGCGCGACCTCCAGTTCCCGTACCACCCGCACGTCACCGTGGCGCACGGCATCTCCGAGGAGGGGATGGACCGGGCGTTCGAGGAGCTCGCCGGCTTCGAGGCGGCCTGGACCTGCCGCTCCTTCGCGCTGTACGAGCAGGGCCCGGACGGCGTGTGGCGGAAGCTGTACGACTACGAGTTCGGCAGCGGCCGCCCCATCTCGGCGGTCCCGGCGCAGGGCGGCAGCCCGGTGGACACGCCCGCGCCGACGGCGTAGGGCCCGTCCGACGGGAGCCGTACGTCACATCGGCAGGCGCCGGAACAGCGGCCTCGGCACGTGCCGTACCGCGCTCATCACCATCCGCAGCGCCCCCGGCACCCACACCGTCTCCGAGCGCCGCCGCAGCCCCAGTTCGATCGCGCCCGCGACCGCCTCCGGGGTCGTCGCGAGCGGCGCCTCCGCGAGCCCGGCCGTCATCTTCGACCGTACGAACCCGGGCCGTACGACCATGACGTGCACGCCCGTGCCGTGCAGCGCGTCCCCGAGGCCCTGCGCGAAGGCGTCGAGGCCCGCCTTCGACGAGCCGTAGATGAAGTTGGCGCGGCGCGCCCGCTCGCCCGCCACCGACGACAGCACCACCAGCGAACCGTGCCCCTGCGCCTGGAGCGCGCCCGCGCACACCAGACCGGCCGAGACGGCGCCCGTGTAGTTGGTCTGCGCGACCCGGACGGCGGCGACCGGATCGGACTCGTCGCGCGCCTGGTCGCCGAGGACCCCGAAGGCGAGCAGCACCATGTCGATGTCGCCCTCCGTGAAGACCTTCCCGAGCCGCTCCTCGTGCGACTCGGTGTCGAGCGCGTCGAAGGGCACGGTGCGCACGTCCGCCCCGAGCGCGCGCAGCGAGTCCGCGGCGGCCGTCAGCGCGGGGGAGGGCCGGCCGGCCAGCCAGACCACACGGGTGCGGCGCGCGATCAGCCGCCGTGCGGTGGCGAGCCCGATCTCGGAGGTGCCGCCGAGGACGAGCAGGGACTGCGGGGCACCGAAGGCGTCCTTCACGGGAACTCCTGGAGCATCTAGAGACGGAGACGGCGGGCGAGGTCCGAGGTGAGGACGGACCGGGGGTCGAGCGCCGCGCGCAGCGCCCGGAACTCGTCGAGCCGCGGGTACATCGCGGCGAGGACCTCCGGCCGGACCCGGGAGTCCTTGGCGAGGTAGACCCGGCCGCCGGCGCTCACGACCTCCTCGTCGAGCGCGTCGAGGAAGCGGCCGAGGCCGGGGAGTCCGGTGGGGAGGTCGAGGGCGAGGGTCCAGCCGGGGAGGGGGAAGGACAGCCAGCCCGGATCGCCGGCGCCGAAGCGCTTCAGGACGGCGAGGAAGGACGGGCAGCCCCGGTCCGCGATCCGGCGCACGATCCGCCGGAGGGTCTCCTCCCGCCCGTACGGGACGACGAACTGGTACTGGACGAAGCCCCCGGGCCCGTAGATCCGGTTCCAGTGCGGGACGCCGTCGAGGGGGTGGAAGAAGGACGGCAGCGACTGGAGGCGGCCGGTGGCGGTGCGGGGGGCCGAGCGGTACCAGAGTTCGTTGAAGAGCCCGACGGACGTGCGGCCGAGCAGCCCGCCGGGGACGTGCCGCGGCGGCGCGGGCAGCCGCCCCGGCCGGAAGGCGAGCGGTGCGCGGCGGGCCCGGTGGCGGCGGGGCAGCGCGTCGTACGGGGCGTGGTCGCCGCGCGTCAGGACGGCGCGGCCGGTGGCGGCGCCCCGGGCGAGCAGGTCGATCCAGGCGACGGAGTAGCGGTACCGGTGGTCGCCGTCGGTGAGCCGGGCCATCAGCTCGTCGAGGCCGGGGACGCGCTCCGTGTCCACGCGCATCAGGGAGGTCTCGACGGGCAGCAGCCGCAGGGTGGCGGAGAGGATCACGCCGGTCAGGCCCATGCCGCCGGTGGTCGCGTCGAAGAGCGGGGTCCCGGGCAGCACGGTCCGGATCTCGCCGTCGGCGGTGAGGAGTTCGAGCGCGGTCACGTGCCGGCCGAAGGAGCCCGAGACGTGGTGGTTCTTGCCGTGGATGTCGGCGCCGATCGCGCCGCCGACGGTCACGTACCGGGTGCCGGGGGTGACCGGGACGAACCAGCCGAGGGGCAGCAGCGCCTCCATCAGCCGGTGCAGGCTGACGCCCGCCTCGCAGACGACGAGCCCGGCGGTCGTGTCGACGGCCAGGATCCGGTCGAGGCCCGTCATGTCGAGGACGGTGCCGCCGGCGTTCTGCGCGGCGTCGCCGTACGCCCGGCCGAGACCGCGGGCGACGGCGCCCCGGGGGCCCGCGCCGAGCACCGCCTCGACGGCCTCGGCGCGCCCACGGGGCCGGTGCACGCGCGCGAGGGTGGGGGCGGTGCGGCCCCAGCCGGTGATCGCTTCGCAGTCGTCGTCCAGGACGCGGGTCTCGACAGCCATGGGGGTGACCGTATAGCCGGGTCTGCGGCTTATGCGGGTATTGCGGAGCGGTTCGTGCGGTTCGTCGAAATGGGTGATTAAAGGAGTGTCATACAAGAGTCCTGGCCTCCTCGGCGGCCGGCCCGCGCCAGAGTCGCGAGTGACCGACCCGAACGGCGAGCCCCGAAGGGGGACGAACACGGATGCGCGAGCCGACCCTGCCCGCACCCGAACGACCCGACACGAAGGACTACGCCCCGCCGGGCACGACCGGCGCCGACAGCCTCCGGCCGCCTGCCCCGCCTGCCCCGCCTGCCCCGCCTGCCCCGCCTGCCCCGCCTGCCCCGCCTGCCCCGCCTGCCCCGCCCGCCACGACCGGCGCCGCCCACCGCCCGCTGCCCGGCATGTCTGGCGCCGACCGCCGCCGCCCGCCCGCCCCGCCCCGCACCCCCGGCGCCGACCACCGTCTCCTCGCCCTCCTCCGCTCCTGCGGGCGCCGCCCCGGCGTGGCCCTCGTCGCCCGTTGGCTCTCCCACAGCGGTGAGCACGGGGCCCTCTGGCTCGGGGCCGGGCTCCTCGCCGCCGCCGTCGACCGGCCGCGGCGCGACCGGTGGCTGCGGGGCACCGCCCTGATCACCGCCTCGCACCTCGCCAGCATGGGCGTCAAGCGGCTCGTACGGCGCCCCCGGCCGGCCCCGGAGACGTACGAGCCCCTCGTCCGCACCGCCGGCCGGCACTCCTTCCCCAGCTCCCACGCCACCTCCGCCGCCGCCGCGGTCGTCGTCTTCGGCGCACTCCACCCGGCCGCCGGCCGGCTCGCCGCCCCGCCGGCCCTCGCGATGTGCCTCTCCCGGCTCGTCGTCGGCGTCCACTACCCGAGCGACGTCGCCGCCGGCGCCCTCCTCGGCGCCGCCACGGCCGCCGCGGGCCGCTCCCTCCTCACGCGCGCGGAGGTCGGCCCGTGACCGGGCGGGGCGGCGGGACCGCCGTGCTCGCCGCGACCGCCGCCGTACCGGACACGCCCGCGCGTGCGCACGGCGGGCGGGCGCTCGGGCTGCTCAGGACCGCCCGGCCCCGCCAGTGGGTCAAGAACGTCCTCGTCCTCGCCGCCCCCGCCGCCGCCGGGCGGCTCGGCTCCTGGCAGACCGGGGCCCGACTCGCCCTGGTCTTCGCCCTGTTCACGGCCGCCGCCTCCGCCGTCTACCTCCTCAACGACGCCCGCGACGCCGAGGCCGACCGCGCCCACCCCGCCAAGTGCCGCCGCCCCGTGGCCTCGGGGCAGGTGTCCACCGCCCTCGCCACCGGCACCGGGATCCTCCTCGCCCTCGGCTCCGCCACCGCCGCCGCGCTCCTGTGCGGCCCGCTGACGGCCGCGCTGCTCGCCGCGTACCTCGCCATACAGGTCGCGTACTGCGTCCGCCTCAAACACGTCCTCGTCGTCGACCTCGCCGTCGTCGCCACCGGCTTCCTGATGCGGGCGATGATCGGCGGGGTCGCGCTCGGCATCCCGCTCTCCCGCTGGTTCCTCATCACGACCGGCTTCGGCGCGCTCTTCATGGTCGCCGCCAAGCGGTACTCCGAGGCCGTCCAGATGGAGGGCGCCGAGGGCGCCACGCGCGCACTGCTCACCCAGTACACGACGGGCTACCTGCGGTTCGTCTGGCAGCTCGCGGCCGGCACCGCCGTCCTCGGCTACTGCCTGTGGGCCCTGGAAGCCGGCCCGGCGGCGACCTCCCTGCCGTGGCGTCAGCTCTCCGTCGTCGCCTTCGTCCTCGGGGTCCTGCGGTACGCGGTCTTCGCCGACCGGGGCACGGCCGGCGCGCCCGAGGACGTCGTCCTGCGCGACCGGCCGCTCGCCGTCATCGGCCTGGCATGGGTCGCGCTGTACGGGATGTCGGTCGCGGGTCTCTGAGCCCCGGCGGGGGATTCTCGTACGGGGTGATCCGACGGCCGGGTGATCCGACGGCGCGAGGAGTGGACGTACGACATGGACTGGCTGACCAGACTCCCCGTCATCGGCCCGTGGGTCGCCCGCCTCATGCGGACCCACGGCTGGCACGCGTACGAGACCCTCGACGAGGCGCACTGGACGCGGCTCGCCGCCGCGATCACCTTCATCTCCTTCATCGCCCTGTTCCCGCTGATCACGGTCGCCGCCGCGATCGGCGCCGCGCTCCTCAGCAAGGACCAGCTCGACAAGATCGAGAACAAGATCGCCGACCAGGTGCCCGGCATCTCCGACCAGCTCGACATCGGCGGACTCGTCGCCAACGCCGGGACCGTCGGACTCGTCGCCGGCGCCGTCCTGCTGCTCACCGGCATCAGCTGGATCGGCTCCATGCGGGAGTGCCTGCGCGCGGTCTGGGGCCTCGACCCCGTCGAGGGCAATCCGGTCCTGCTCAAGGGCAAGGACGCGCTGATCCTCGTCGGCCTCGGCGGTGTCGCGCTCGCCTCGCTCGCCGCGTCCTGGCTCGGCTCCACCGCGGTGGGCTGGAGCGCCGACCGCCTCGGCATCTCCGGCGAGGGGGCGGGCGGCTACCTGCTCCAGGCAGCGGCCGTCGCCGTCGCCGTCGCCGCCGACTTCCTGATCCTGCTGTACGTGCTGACGCTGCTGCCGGGCGTCGAACCGCGCCGCCGGGACCTCGTGGTGGCGGCCCTGATGGGCGCGGTCGGCTTTGAACTGCTGAAGCTGCTGCTCGGCGGCTACATGAAGGGGGTCGCGGCGAAGTCGATGTACGGGGCGTTCGGCGTGCCGGTGGCCCTGCTCCTCTGGATCAACTTCACCGCGAAACTGCTGCTGTTCTGCGCGGCGTGGACGGCTACGGAGTCACGCCGGCGGAGTCCTTCGACCCAGGAGCCTCAGGAGTCCCAAGAGTCTCAGAAGCCTCCTGAGGCTCCTGGGACTCCGAAGCCGACGAACGGCGACGACGCGCCGCCGACGCGGCCAGCGGCCAGCGGCGGTTGACGAGGAAGACGCCCGCGGCGAGCAGGACGAGGACACCGCCGGCGATGGCCAGCGCGATCCCGACCCCGCCGGACTTCTCGGCGGCGTGGGCGGCCGCGTGGACCGGCTCCTGCGGGTGGTTCTTGCCGGGCGCGGGAACGGTGCCGGTGGTGGGCGTGGTGCGGGCCGAGCGGGGCGGCACGAGTTCGCCCACGGGCGTCACCTTCCCGGAGGCGGCGAAGCCCCAGTCGAGCAGCCGGGCGGCCTCCCGGTAGACGGCGTGCTGCTCGTTCGAGGAGGGGTTCATGACGGTGACGAGCAGGACCCGGCCGTTGCGCTCGGCGACGCCGGTGAAGGTGGCGCCCGCGTGCGTGGTGTTGCCGTTCTTGACGCCGGCGATGCCCGGGTACGGGGCGACGCCGATGTCCCCGGTGAGGAGCCGGTTGGTGTTCTGGATCTCGAAGGTCTCGCGCTTCTTGCCCGGCTTGGCCTCGCCGGGGAAGGCGGCGCGGGACGTGGCGGCGTACGTCCGGAAGTCCGGGTTCTGCATGCCGTGGCGGGCGATCAGCGTCAGGTCGTACGCGGAGGAGACCTGGAGCGGGGCGTCGTAGCCGTCCGGGGAGACGACGTGGGTGTCGAGCGCCTGGAGCTCGGCGGCCTGGTCGTTCATGTCGGCCACGGTCTGCTGGAGACCGCCGTTCATGCTGGTCAGCACGTGCACGGCGTCGTTGCCGGAGCGGAGGAACACGCCGAGCCACAGGTCGCGGACGCTGTAGCTCTGCTTCTCCTTGATGCCGACGAGGCTGGAGCCGGCGCCGATGCCGGCCAGGTCCTGGTTGGTGACCAGGTGGTTCTGCGTCTTGTTGGCGAACTTCGGCAGCAGGGTGTCCGCGAAGAGCATCTTGAGCGTGGAGGCCGGGGCGAGCCGCCAGTGCGCGTTGTGCGAGGCGAGGATCTGCCCGCTCTCCGCGTCCGCGACGATCCAGGAACGACCGGACAGCTCCTTCGGCAGCACCGGCGCCCCGGCCCCGAGCTGCACCTGCGTCCCCGGCCTGCTGAGCAGGGCCCCGCCGACCTTGGACATCACGGCGGGAGGCTTGGGCTGCTTGTCCTTCTCGTCCGCATGGGCGGCGGGCGCGGCGGTCACGAACGGCAGGAACACGGCAGCGGCGACCGCCCAAGCGGTCTTCTTCGAAGCAGACACGATCGAGAACGTACAGGTACGCACAACCGATCCGAACCCCGGCAGGCGGTTCGCCCGCACCCGTCCACCCGGACGCGGAGCCCGGGAGGCCGACGGTGATACTGGGGCCATGAAGCTCAGCCGCCGCGTCTCCTGGTTCCTGCTCGCGTTCGGAGTGTGGAGCTGGGTCATCTGGGTCACCTTCGCTAAGAACCTATGGAAGGACGGGAGCGGCCTCGCCTTCGACGACGCCGGCGCCCCGACGGCCTACTTCTGGGTTCATCTGCTGCTCGCCGTCACGTCCTTTGTCCTGGGGACGGTGATCGGCGTCATCGGGTTGCGTGGGGTCCGCGCCGCGCGCCGCGCGGACGCCTAGAAGAGGGGTTCCGGCGGCGTGGTCGTCTTTCTGCTGGTCCTGGTCGTGGTGCTCGCGCTGCTCGGTGGTGTGCACCGGTACGTGTGGCGGCGGCTCGTGCGGGACGTCACGGTGGCCGGGAGCCTCGCGCGCCGGGTCGGGACGGTCGCCGTCGTGGTGCTGCCGCTGCTCTCGATCGCGGCCCTGGTCTCCTCGCGGGCGGGCGCGCCCTTCGTGCTCCAGCAGGTGGTCGCCTGGCCGGGCTTCCTCTGGCTCGCCGTGCTCCTGTACCTCGTCATGGCCCTGGTGGTGGGCGAGGCCGTCCGGCCGCTCCTCCGTGCGTGGACGGGCCGCCGCGACGCTGCCGCCGCACCGCAGGAGGCCGTGACCGCGCCCGCCGCCGAGCCGGCGGAGCCCGTAGCCGTATCCGCGCCCGCGTCCGACCTCCCCCGCCGGCTCTTCGTCTCCCGGGTCGTCGCGGGGTCCGCTGCCGCCGTTGCCGTCGGGACCGTCGGGTACGGGACGTACGGGGTGCTGAGGGGGCCGCGGGTCAAGCGGGTCACCGTGCCGCTCGCCAAGATCCCGCGGGCCGCGCACGGGTACCGGATCGCCGTCGTGTCCGACATCCACCTCGGGCCGATCCTCGGTCGCGCCCACACCCAGCGGATCGTGGACACCATCAACGCCGCCCAGCCCGATCTGATCGCCGTCGTCGGCGACCTCGTCGACGGGACCGTCGAGAACCTCGGGCCGGCCGCCGAGCCGCTCGCCCGGCTGCGTGCCCGGCACGGCTCCTTCTTCGTGACCGGGAACCACGAGTACTTCTCGGGCGCCGACGCCTGGGTCGACCACGTCCGCGAGCTGGGGCTGCACCCGCTGCGCAACGCGCGCGTGGAGGTCCCGGCCGGTTTCGACCTCGCCGGTGTCGACGACGTCGCCGGGGAGAGCATCGGCGAGGGCCCCGACTTCGCGCGGGCCCTCGGCGACCGCGACCGGTCCCGTGCCGCCGTGCTCCTCGCGCACCAGCCGGTCGTCATCCACGACGCCGTACGGCACGGTGTGGATCTCCAGCTGTCCGGGCACACCCACGGCGGTCAGCTCTGGCCCGGGAACCACCTCGCCGAGCTGGCCAACCCGACCGTGGCCGGTCTTGAGCGGTACGGGGACACCCAGCTGTACGTCTCGCGGGGCGCCGGCGCCTGGGGACCCCCGGTCCGGGTCGGGGCGCCCTCCGACATCACGATCGTCGAACTCGCCTCGAAACAGGCGTGATCGGTGGTTGTCACTCCCCGCAAACCTACTGATACGTGCTGCTCATCGACTTAAATTCTCATATCCCGGACATATACCTGTCGTGTGAAAGTTTCCTCTTCCCACTGTGAAAGCCGTGTGATGGGATGCAGCCATCGCGGCGTTTTCCGGGGGCCGTCGCATCAGGGGTGGTACCAAAAAAAGGAAGCACGGCAATGCGGTCGACGGTCCGTCTGCGGATCCTCATCACTTGTGGAGTATTGGTGGCCGCCGGAGTGGGGGGCTGGCAACTGCTGCCCTCCGACGGCGAGCGGACCGATCCCATCACCGTCGGCACGACCGACGAGGTGACGTCACTGGACCCGGCCGGCGCCTACGACGCCGGTTCCTGGGCCATGTACAGCAACGTCTTCCAGTCGCTGCTGACCTTCAAGCCGGGTCTCAGCCAGCCGGTCCCGGACGCCGCCGAGAGCTGCAAGTTCGTGGGCACCAAGCTCACCACGTACCAGTGCACGGTCCGCGACGACCTCACGTTCTCCAACGGGCGCAAGATCACCGCCGAGGACGTCAAGTACTCCTTCGAGCGGATGCTGCGCATCAAGTCGGACGTCGGCCCGCAGCCGCTCTTCCCGACCCTGAAGAACGTCTCCGCCGAGGGCCAGACCGTCACGTTCCACCTGAGCGGCCGTGACGCCACGTTCCCGCTGAAGGTGGCCACGGGCGCGGGCTCGATCGTGGACAAGGACCACTACCCGGCCGACAAGCTGCGCGAGGGCACCGCGGTCGACGGCTCGGGGCCGTACCTCCTCAAGGAGTACAAGACCGGCCAGTCCGCGCGCCTTGAGCCCAACCCGAACTACCGGGGCGCCGTCACCAAGGCCGGTCACACGGTCCTCGTGAAGTACTTCACCCAGTCCGAGGACCTCGCCAAGGCCTTCAAGGCGAAGGACGTCCAGGTCGCGCACCGGCAGCTCCCGCCGAGCTTCATCGCGTCCCTGGACACCAAGGACGGGACCCGGGTCACCGAGGCGGAGAGCGCCGAGATCCGCAACCTCAACTTCAACGTCCGGTCCGGCTCGCCCATGGCCGACAAGGCCGTGCGGCAGGCCGTCGCCGCGGTCATCGACCGCCCGGCGATCACCGAGGGCGCCTACAAGGGCACGGTCGAGCCGCTCTACTCCCTCGTCCCGCAGGGCTTCGTCGGCCACAGCACCGCCTTCTACGACGTCTACCCGGAGCCGAGCGCGAAGAAGGCCAAGTCGCTCCTGAGGGACGCCGGGATCAAGACGCCGGTGCAGTTCACCTACGGCTTCCGCAAGGACGCCACGTACGCCGCCGAGGCCGCCGAGATCAAGAGGCAGCTGGAGGCGACCGGCCTGTTCAAGGTGAAGGTCGTCGAGGCCGACTGGCAGAGCTTCCAGAAGGGGTACGCGAAGGGCAGCTACGACGTCTACCCCGTCGGCTGGCTCCCCGACTTCCCCGACTCCGACAGCTTCACGGCGCCGCTCGTCGGCACCAAGAACACCCTGCACAACGGCTTCTCCAGCAAGAAGATCGACGACCTGATCGCCTCGACGCAGCAGTACAGCGACCGTGGCCGGGCGACGGGCGACTTCAAGGAGATCCAGAACGAGGTCGCCGCCGACGTGCCGCTGGTCCCGCTGTGGCAGAAGACGGACTACGTCCTCTCCACGGACCAGGTCGCCGGCTCCCAGTACCTGACGGACGGCACGGGCATCTGGCGCCTGTGGGAGCTCAGCTGGATCTAGGTGTATTGACCCGCAGGGTTGTTGACGCGGCTGATGGGCGGGTGTCCGTCGAGTGCGGTGTGGCAGCGGTGGTGGTTGTAGGTGTGGAGGA